>JAGUZX010000134.1 GCA_020060545.1 Desulfovibrio sp.
ACCTGGTGCCGTAAACAGGCACATCCAGATCCTTGATTAGATAGGGGAGCGCCCCGATGTGATCTTCGTGGCCGTGAGTGAGGATGATCGCTTTGACCTTCTCCCTGTTTTCTACCAGGTAAGTTGTATCCGGGATGACAATATCCACGCCGTGCATCCCTTCTTCCGGGAACTTAAGGCCGGCATCAAGAACGATGCACTCATCCTCAAAGCGAAGGACAAACATATTTTTTCCGATTTCACCCACTCCGCCCAAGGGGATAACCTGCAGGCAGCCAGGCTTTTTTGTGGCTTTGCGCAATAAATTGGATCCTCCTTAGCAGTATTTTTTCCAAGATTTTAGTCAAATATGGCTTATCTTTGCCGCGCTACAGTCAGCCCAGCAGATTGTAGCGCCGGAGTAATATTTCGAGGCTGCGCCTCATCTCTTCCGGCAAGGGCAGCAGCGGCAGGCGCGGTTCACCGGTATCAAAGCCGATCAGCTGCAGCGCCGCCTTGAGCGGTATCGGATTCGTGGCCATAAATAATCCTCTAAAAAGCGGCAGCAGCTCCCAATGCACCCGCGCCGCTTCGGCATTGCGCCCCTGGTGGAACAGGTTTATCATCTCCGCGATCCGCGGCCCGGCCACATTCGAAACCACGCTCACGACCCCGCACGCTCCCACGCTGAGCATGGGCAAAGTAAAGATATCATCCCCGGAATAGAGGAAAAATCCCGGCGGAGCGTGCTTGCAAATTTCAGCCGCCTGCTCCAGGTTTCCGCTGGCTTCCTTCACCGCGACAATGTTATTAATTTCCGCCAGGCGGAGGCAGGTTTCCGCAGTCATGTTCACACCGGTCCTGCCGGGCACGTTGTAGAGCATCACCGGCAGATCGGTAACGGAAGCCGCGTCTTTAAAATGTCGGTACAGCCCTTCCTGGGTCGGTTTATTATAATACGGCGTTACGAGCATGATCCCGTTAACCCCTGTTTTTGAAGCCTCCGCAGTCAAAGCGGCTGACCCGGCGGTGCTGTTCCCGCCGGTTCCGGCGATAACCGCCGCCTCATTACCCACGGCTGCGGCGACAGAACGGAAAAGGGCGATTTTTTCCGCGTCGGAGAGGGCCGGTGACTCTCCGGTCGTTCCCGCTACCACCAGGCCCGTCGATCCATTCCGGATCAGGAAACGGGCCAGTTCCGCCGCGGCGTCATAATTGACCTCTCCCCGGCTGTCGAAAGGGGTTACCATGGCCGTAATCACAGGCCCGAAAAGCGTTTGCACCTTAAAAGCACCTCCCACCATGATCGGCGGATGACCCCAAACACAAATATGGCCACCCCCTTCTAAACTCAATAAACGCTCTTACGTCTTTCGCTGCTTCCGGGCCGTTTTCCTGCCAAAAGACGTTTAGATGCTTGTCAAAAGCGGCTGAATCTGTTTTTCCTCCAACGCCGCGCGCAAAGCCGCCAGGATCAGTTCAGTTTTGGATACCAGCGAATTCGGTTTTCCCAGGGGATCGTCCTGCCCGAAAGGAACCAAATAGATATGCTTGGTATTAAGCAGCGTGGCCAGATTCCTCGCATTAATCCCCAGGCCGTCATTGGTAGAGATCGATAGGAGCAAAGGCCGGCCGTTGCGCAGATGGGCTTTGGCCGCCATCAGGACGGCAGTATCCACCACCCCGTTGGCCAGTTTAGCCATAGTATTGCCGGTACACGGCGCGATTAAAAGCAGGTCAAGTATTTTTTCCGGCCCGATTGGTTCCACGTCAGCGATGCTTAACCAGGGTTCCTTTTCCGTAATCCTGACGATCAGGTCACGCCATCCCAGAGCCGGCCCGAAACGCGTATCCGTATCACGGACGGAGGGGGATAGGATCGGAAAGATCTCCGCCCCCTCCTGCTTGATTCTTTCCAATTGAGGGAATATTTTATGCAAGGTGCAGTGAGAGCCGGTCAGCGCCACACCGATCCTTTTCCCATTCAGGGTCAGCAATCTTCTTTCTCCTCCCGAAGCGTTTTGCAAACGGTAAGTTTCTCCATGATTATACGGCGGTAAACACGGTCTAAAATCCGCCCGGCGCTGCGCGGGGCAACCGCTCCCGGTAAGCCGGGCAGGAGCAGCGCGGTCAGGCCTGACTGCTGTGCCGCCGTAAAATCAGTCCCACCCGGCGCAGCGGCCAGGTCAATCACCAGGCAATCAGGGTTAGTTTCTTTCAGTACATCGGCCGTAAGAACCGGGGCCGGGACGGTGTTGAAGATAAAATCCGCTGATTTGACCGCGCGGGGCATCTCTTCAAAAAAAACAACGTTCAGGTGCATCGTTGCCGCTAAAGCGGCCGCCGCATGGCTCCGGACAACCGCGGTAACTAAAGCGCCAATCCCTTGCAGCGCCCTGGCCAAGGTTGCCCCGCAGCGCCCCAAACCCAGGACCAGCGCACTGCTGCCGTGCAGGGTTATTTCAGACAACTCCATCGCTTTCTGGATCGCGCCTTCTGCGGTAGGGATGGCATTGAGCAGGGCCAGTTCGGTGTCTTCTTCGGTGAGGACGATTTCTGCTTTTTCAGGCAAGGCCCCTTGCAGTTCAGGATGAACGGAACCGGCAAGCAGCAGGTATCGCCGTGCGGGCTGTATTATGTATGGCATAACGCACAACGGTTCCGCCGCAAAAAGAGCACCGGCCATACCGCCCTTTTTAATCCCCGACAACGGCACAATCATAACCTCCGCCTCCTGCAAGTCTTCTTGGGCGGCTATTGCTTTTTGCTCCAGACCGGGATAGCGCTCGAAACCCACCAGCTTGACCGTGAGGCCCGCATTACTCCAACAGCGAAAAAGCTCGGTCTCCCGGCGGTCGCCGCCCAGGATCACTATGTTCAAACCTTGCAGGAGGGACAATTTTTTCACCATGCCATTCTCCAATTCAGCCCAATGATGCGGAATTCAGCATTAAGATTTCAGATTAACAATCCATCTTCGACAATCAGTTTCTCTGATGGTAAGCGGCTTCGCTTTAACCCCTGACTCCTGACTTCGTAATTATGAGTTCTGAGCCCTTTTTATTATATGCCGGCGAGGCGCGATGGGTTAAAAAAAACCCCGGGCGTTCTACCCGGGGTTCTGACAGCGATCATGAGCACCCTTGCAAATAAGCGCTACCGGACGCGGTGTGTCTCGACATCGGATGCGCCGTGCGCTCTGAGCACGGAAGCCGCATCATCAACTTTATCGTCGCTGGACTTCATACTGATCAGGATGGCGCCCTGCCGGACCTGTTCCTCGTAGTATTCCCCTCTTTCTTCAGGAACGCCGTAATCGATCAGGCCGCCGGCGATACCTCCCGTGACTACCCCGGTAAGGGTTGCCGCGATCGGGCCGGCGGCGATAATCGGCCCGATTCCGGGAATTAACAGCGCTCCCGCGCCGGCCAGCAGGCCGGCGATGCCACCGACGGCTCCCCCGGTAAACGCGCCTTCCGTTAAATCCTGCCCCTCCGCGCCTCCTTGATCCCTTTCTGCATCCCTGGCGATCAGGGAAACATCTCTGTCAAAACCTTGTTCTTTCAGGTCACTTAGCGCTTCCTCGGCCTGGTTCCGGTCGCGGAAAACCCCTAATACTACCTTGCTCATGGCAACTCCTCCTTGGACAAAATAAAACTCTGGGGGTTATTATCTCCCCGAGTCCAATTTTTATACCGCCGGGGTATCGCGTCGAAGAACCACGGCAACGCCGCCTTGCCGGCTAGGCGGAGTTGATCCGGATGATAATGGCATCGCTTCCCACTTTAACCACGCCGGACCAGGGGACTACCACTTCGTCGCTGGATCCAAAACCGAAAAAACCGGCGTTTCCGGCCAAAACCAGCGCTTTAATGCCGCCGCTGCTCTCCTCGATCAGGAGATCGGCCTTTCCAGCCGGCCCCCAGAAGTTGCCGCCGTTGATATCGACCAGTTCTTTGCGGGCCAGTTCACTCAGCCGCACCGCCTTCACCCCTTCAAAGTCCATTTGTTTCTTCTGGCCTTTGAGAATTCATGCCTTTTCTTTCTGGCTTCTGATTTCTGACTTCTGACCTCTGATTTAATCCGGTATGGCCGAACCCCCCGCTGCCCCTGGCGGTGCCAGGAAGCCGGTCCACGGCAACCAGTTTTACCCGCGGGATCGGGCATAACACCATTTGAGCGATCCGGTCTCCCCGCCTGACCGTGAACGGCTCCCCGCCAAGATTGATTAAGATCGCGATTATTTCACCCCGGTAGTCGGCATCGACAGTGCCCGGGGAATTGAGCAGGCCGATCCCGTTCCGGCCGGCCAAACCGCTGCGGGGACGGATCTGCAGTTCATAACCTGTTGGCACCGCCACCTTGATCCCGGTGGGGATCATCTTAATTTCACCCGGAAGCAGAATTGCCGGATCCTCCACCGCCGCGTAAAGATCCATCCCGGCTGCTCCGGACGTCATATACCGCGGCAAAGGGAGATCCCGGGCTCCCGCTATTACTTCTACCGGCAGTTCCACTGTTTCCTGTGACACTCAGTATCCACTCCCCGCGTCGTATTGAAAGGGCTTGCGCTTTATCTCTCAACCTTACAATACGCCGGCGGGAGCGCTTAGTCCTGCAAGATGCAAATATCGATACTGCCGCCCAAGGTCGATGTTTTAATCATGATAATGTGATCCGTATTGTTCCTGAACTTGAAGTCCAGCCAGTCGGATACAGTGGCATCCATTCCGGGCGGGACATAATAAACCGGGACGCTGTGCGGGTACCGTTCCACCACCTCCAACCCCGACCGTAACACGGCATTGTACAGGGTCGTGGAAACCTGGCACACCCCCCCGCCTATCCCCATCCCCCCGACGACCGGAGCCAGCCGGTAACCTCTTTCCACCGTGCGCGGGCCGTTTGCTTGATTGAAGGAAAACAAATCCCCCGGCATCATGATATAATTGTTCAGGGAGGCGGTGGCAAGGATAATATTCGTGGCCCTGCCTCCGTTTCCGGCGCCGATCCAGGTCCGGTAAGCGCCGATTTCTTTTTTGATCCGCTGGTAATGATGCATGGTTATTTTCGGATCGAGCTGGATCAGCTCCAGGAGGACATAGCTGTGCGCCGGTGCGTTCATTATTTTTTGCACGGTTGTGGCCACATCAACCTGCAGCCCCAGCACCTCGGCCGCAAATTCACCTGTTTTCGTATCCAGGTAAGCGTTGCGCGGCAGGCGGTTGATCTCCTGTGCCAGTTTCTCGACATATGCTGAAACCTCACCGTGCAGCATTCCTTCCAGCGGGGCCCCTTCCAGGGTTACCCCGTGGTTGACTCCTTTTTGCCAACGCCGCAGGATCCCGTTTCCGCCTGCCGCCAAAAATATTGCGGCGGCGGATAACCCGATCAAACCGGCTGACAGCAGTTTTATCCTCCCGCTGAGGCGCATTATTGATTCCCCGCCAAGGCGCCGTGCCGCAAACTGGGATTTAACAGTTCGCCGACGGTTACAATTTGCAGTCTTTTTTCCTTGATTAAAGGGATAGTTTCCGCCAGAAAAGCCTCGCTATCTTCCATCGGATGCATCAGAATGATTTGGCCGGGGGCCAGGTGCCGCATTATTTTATCACGCATCGCCTTTACCCCCGGTTTTTGCCAGTCCACTGTATCGAGTGACCACAGCACCGTGCGCATACCCTGCCGCGAGACGACCTCCAGGGCCAGTTCGTTGAACTCTCCTTTGTGCGGTGTAAAATAAAGAGGATAACTGCCCGCCGCATCAAAAATAATTTCATTGGTCTTCCTGATGGAGCGGGCCATCGCCCAACTGTCAAGTTCAGGAAATTCTTCCGCATCGGAGTAACCATGATTTCCCAGCTCATGGCCTCCGGCTTTAATTCGCCGGATCAAATCTTCATTTTCTTCGGCCCAGCACCCGGTAAGGAAAAACGTAGCGCGCGCTCCTTTGCTTTCCAGTATCGAGAGTATGGCGGGGAGATATTCGCCTCCCCAGGCAACATTGATCATCAGGGCCACCTCCGGCTTTCTGGGGTTGCCGCCGTAAGCTGGATACGAAGGATAGTGATCCCAGCAAAGTGAAGGGACGAGTTCCCGGTAAACCGGTAAAACCGCTGCCCCGCGCGGCGCATGCATGATTTGTTCGATTGTCGCTTCATGATCGATGGCAATACCGTTTAATTCAGGAATGATCGATTTGCTTTGTTCGTCTACAACCGCATCGACCGGCAGTCTTCCCTGGATCAGGGCCGCTTTCGCTACCAGGGCCGCCACTTCCGGGCGGAACAATCCCTCCACCGGCTCACCCTGGAAGGTGACATGCGCCTTTACTCCACGGCAGTGCCTCCGGAGCGGTTCGTCAAATTGAAAATAGATTACCAGGATGGCGCCCGCAATCAACACAATCACTGCTACATTTTGCCAGCGCGAGGCCGTAAAAGATACTTTTTTCATCTTCAAACACCCCCATCACTTCAAACGGTTATAAAACCGCGGGCGGCGCATGCGCACCCCTACGGCGCTTTCAGCAGGACCGATACGGGGACAGGCTCGTAACCTTTTTCCCGCAAGTTTTTAATGATCAGGGGCAGCGCGTCCGGAAGGGCGGGTGCGCCGACCCGGAATGAGATAATCGCCCCGCCGTGCAACCTTTCCGTCACCCGATCCGCGATTGCACCGCCATCATCGCTGATCGAATCGTAAGACTCGATGGACCAGAGGATGGTCCGCAAACGGTTTTGACGGGCCTGCTTTAATACCAGGCCGTTGTAAAGCCCCAAAGGCGGCCTGAACAAAGCGGGCCTGTATTCCAGGAGCTCATGGGCAAGCTGGTTGAAGCCCTGGATCTCTTTAGCCATCTCTTTCTCGTTCAGATAGAGGAGATTCTTTTGCGACAGGGTATGATTCCCGATTTCGTGCCCCTTTCTTAAAATTTCCTTTGCCGCTGCGGGGTTTTGTTTCAACCACGTTCCCGAAATAAAAAAGGTCGCGCGAACGCTTTCCTGCTCCAGGATTGCCAGGATTTGCTCCAGCCCGCTGCTGCTCCAGAGGGTCTCAAAGGTCAGGGCTACCCGGGAAGGGCTCCCCGGAATAAAATATAGCGCCTGCGTTTCCGCCGGGTAATAATATTTTACAGCGGGCATGACAGCCAGCGCTGCCAGCAGCAGGATCAAAAACAACCCTGTTTTTTTAACCCTGCGCCAGCTACGCAGCATTTTTCCACTTCCCGCGCTTCTGTACTAAAAACATTTATTGCATATGTATGCGCATTTCTCTCTTCTTATGCGATAAGAACCCATCCGAAGAAGGAAAACTGGGCGGTTCGATGGTAATCACTCTCCCTTTGCAGCATGAACGTATGCCTTGCCCGTTTCCCTTCCTGCTACCGTTTACGAAGGTTACGCATGCGTCGCCCCAATAAAAAAGGAACTGCGCGGGCTCAAACAGTTCCTGTAAATCATGCCTCCGATTCCGTCAATAAAAAAACCCTAGCGAGTAGGGTTTTTTTCTTTAACGCCTGGGCTTGTTTCGCGGCGGGTAGCGCCGCTTTGTTTTATCTTCCTCGATTAAATCGGGCGGTTTTTCCAGCAGCGCCTTGCGGGAAAGGTTGATCCTGCCTTTATCATCGATATCCGTAACCATGACCTGGATTTGATCGCCCAGGTTGGCCACGTCTTCAGTCCTTTCCACCCGGCGGTGGTCCATATGGGATATATGAAGCAGCCCTTCCTTGCCGGGGAGCACCTCGACGAAAGCGCCGTATTTCTCCACGCGTGTAACGCGCCCGGTGTAGACCTTGCCAGGCTCGACATCCCTCACCAGCGCTTCGATCATCTCCCTGGCCTTGTTGCCCGCGTTAACGTCGACGGCGGCGATATAAATCTTTCCATCCGGCTCGATGTCGATCTCCACACCGGTCTCGGCAATGATCTTGTTCACCATGCGGCCGCCGGGTCCGATCACATCCCTGATTTTATCAATCTCAATCTGGAGTGTAATCATCCGCGGCGCATAGGGAGAAAGCTCCGGCCTGGGTTCGCTTAAAACACCGTTCATCACTTCCAGGATCGACCGGTAACCGCGGTCGGCCTGTTCCAGCGCTGCGGCGATAATCGCGGTAGAGATGCCTTTCACTTTAATGTCCATCTGCAGGGCGGTAATGCCTTCCCCGGTTCCGGCGACCTTGAAATCCATGTCGCCGAGGAAGTCTTCCATCCCCTGGATATCGGAGAGGACGGTGACCTGGTCCCCCTCCTTGATTAAACCCATGGCGATACCCGAAACGGCCTTAGCCACGGGCACTCCGGCGTCCATGAGCGATAGTGAACCGGCACAAACGCTGGCCATGGAGGTGGAGCCGTTTGATTCCAGCACCTCGGATACCAGTCGGATGGTATAGGGAAACTGCTCCTGCTGCGGGATCACCTTTTCCAGCGCTTTTTCGGCCAGGGCCCCGTGACCGATCTCCCTGCGCCCGGGACCGCGCATAAAGCCCGCTTCACCAACGCTGTAAGGCGGGAAGTTATAGTGGTGGATAAAGCGTTTCGATTCCTCGATCCCCAACCCGTCCAGAATTTGCATATCGCGCAGCGCCCCCAGGGTGCACACATTGAGCACCTGGGTCTGGCCCCGGGTAAAGATCGCTGAACCGTGCGTCCGCGGCAGGACCGATACTTCACAGCTGATCGGCCTGATCTCTTCCGGTCCGCGGCCGTCGGGGCGCACTTTCTCCCGGGTAATCATGGTGCGCATCGTTTCTTTGAGCACCTGCTCGTAAATAGCTTTTAAATCCCTTTCGTAATCAGGATATTCCTCCAGGAAGTAACCGATCAGCTCTTCTTTTACAGACGCCAATTGGGTTTCCCGCTCCTGTTTTTCGGGAACCCTGATCGCCGAAGCTATTTTATCCCGGAGCAGGGGCTCTACTTTTTCCGCCAAGCCGGGTGGCGGTTGGTGGGCCGGCACCTCCATTTTCGCGGCTCCAACCTGCTTGACCATCTCCTCCTGCAGGGCCACGATCTCTTTGATCACCCGGTGCCCCGCTTCGATGCATTCCACCAGCTCCGCTCTGCTTACCTCCCGGGCCGCCGCTTCCACCATCATCACCGCATCTCCGGTCCCGGCCAGGACCAGGTGCAGCCTGCTTTGCTGCGATTGCTCGAGGTTCGGGTTGATCACCGGACGGCCGTCCAGCAGGCCCACCATCACCGCTCCGATGGGCCCGTCAAACGGGATCTTGGAA
Source organism: Desulfovibrio sp. (assembly GCA_020060545.1). GTDB lineage: Bacteria > Bacillota > Dethiobacteria > DTU022 > DTU022 > JAGUZX01. The sequence goes on from JAGUZX010000134.1 coordinate 9,224, forward strand.
ATGGAAAGCGCCGCGGAGGCGCCGATAATGGAGAGAATCTCCGGCGGGCAGTTTTGGTCAACGGAAAGCACCGTGGAGACGATATGCACGGCATTGCGCATCTCCTTCGGGAACAAGGGCCTTAAAGGGCGGTCGGTCAGCCTGGCGCTCAAGATCGCTTTTTCAGTCGGCCTGCCCTCCCGCTTGATAAATCCTCCCGGGATCCGGCCCACGGCATATAAACGCTCCTCGTAATCAACGGTAAGCGGAAAAAAATCGATCCCTTCGCGCGGTTCATCCGAAACGGTGGCGGCTGCAAGGAGCACAGTTTCGCCGTAGCGAATGTATACGGAGCCGCTGGCCTGCTTGGCCAGGCGTCCTGTTTCCAGGGTCAGGGTCTTACCCGCCAGTTCCATGGTATATGTTTCCATTGAAATGTTACCTCCTTTCGCTGAGTATTCTGCTTAAGACCAAAAAAACGGGGTAATCCCCGTTTACAGGTGGGCTTACTTCCGCAAGCCCAATTTGCTGACAATTTCCTGGTAGCGCTCCGGTGCACTTTTGCGGAGGTAGTTCAACAACCCCCTCCTCCGGCCGACCATTTTCAGCAATCCTCTTTGGGAATGGAAATCGTTCTTGTGGGTTTTTAAATGTTCGGTCAGGTAGTTAATTCGCTCCGTGAGCAAGGCAATCTGCACTTCCGGTGAACCGGTGTCTCCTTCGTGCATCCGGTAACGCTCGATAATCCCCTGTTTCCGCTCCTGATCCAGCATCTTCCGCAACCTCCCAGATTGTTTTGAATCGCCGCCTGGCCAAGTAAGAAGCCGGGATACATCAAACCTAGCCTGCGGTTCAGCATTACATGAAATTTTAACATAGTTGCAATCAAAAGTAAATAAGAGCGCCGTTACTACCGACTTCGCACTGCTGACCCTTGAGATTATTGTTCCCCTTTGGCCCGGTTTTTTTCAAAACGCCGGCCGGAGGCGGGCAGAACCAGTTCCGTCCCGCCCTGACGCTTAAGGTCCTTGGATAATACCCCGATCAACTTCCCGGCCCTGCGTGCATCAAGGTTAATCTGATCTTTTAACTCTTCCGGGGAGGAAAAAGCCCTGGTTTCGCGCAGCTTTTCCAAAAAATAAAGACACAGCTCCCGGTTGTAGATATCCCCCTCAAAATCAAGGATATAGGTTTCCACCGAGATGCTTTCTTCCATGAAGGTCGGCTTGGCCCCGACATTGGTAAGACCGAAAAAAAGTTCTTCCCCCAACCCTCCCACCGCGGTCAGGTAAACCCCTCTCCCGGGCCAGATCAGACGTGGTGAAACGGTAATGTTCGCTGTCGGGAAAACCAGCTTTTTGCCGATCCCGTGACCTCTGACAACCCTGCCCCGCCGAAAAAAATAGTAATTTAAACGTCTGGCGGCCTCTTTCACCGCCCCCGCCTGGAGCAGTTCCCTGATCGCGGAACTGCTGACCGCTTGCCGCCTGTAGAGGACCGGGCCGCACACTTCAACGCTAAAACCGAGCTGCCGGCCCCACCGTTGCATCGTATCAGCGCTCCCCCGTGCGCCTTGCCCGAACGAATAATCGTAACCGACAACTACCCCGGCCGTATTCAATTTATGTTTTAACATTTCACGCACAAATTGTTCCGGATTTAACGAGGCGAGCGCATCGGTAAACGGTTGCACGATCAGGTAATCCAATCCCAAAGCGCCCATCAAACTGGCCCGATCGGCGATATCGGTGAGCAGGGCGAAAGAGCGATCCGGTCTGAGTAAAACCGATGGATGCGGGTCAAAGATGAGCGCCGCACTGTCTCCATCGCAGGACCGGGCTTTCTCAATCGCCGCGGCAATAATCCGCTGGTGTCCTCGGTGCACACCGTCGAAGTTCCCCAACGCCAGGAAAAGATGCCGTTTACTCCCCGGCCACCGCTCGATCCCGTTAATTATTTCCATCCTGAGACTCTCCCTTTATCCGGCTAAGAATTTTACTATTTTTAACTTTAACGTTTCGCCCGTAAGCAGCCACCCGGCCAGAGCCGCGAATGCGCCGTTATGATCATAGACCCGTAGCAGCCTGTCGCCGGCTGCAACTTCATGCGGGTGCAGTACAACCTGTTCGATATTCACTGTCCGGCCTTGCTTCAGCGCACAAACGGCCTCCGCAGTAACGGATACCGCCGGAAATTGCTGCAGCGCCCGGTCCATGGGGATGAGCGAGCGCTCACACCGGTCCCTGGTATTTAGCTCTTCCAACTGATGCGCCTGTTCAACGGCAAAAGGGCCGACGAAAAGGCGCCGCAGCGTCATCAGGTGTGCACCGCAGCCGATACGGCGCCCGATTTCAGCCGCCAGCGTCCGGATATAGGTGCCGCGTGAACATTCCACCTTTAACAGCAGATGAGGTTCTCTGTCAGGGCTGTAATCCAGCAGCTCCAGGTTGTAAATGAAAATTCGCCGCGCCGGTAAATGTATCGCCTCCCCCCGGCGGGTCCAGTAATAGAGCGGTTTTCCGTGGTGTTTTACTGCGGAGTAAGCAGGCGGGACCTGTTCCTGCATCCCGGTCAGGGATTGAAACAGCTTTTTTAACTCCACGTCCTGCATAACCGGTACATCCCGCCGGGAGAGGACTTTACCCTGAGCGTCTTCCGTATCTGTTGTTACCCCCAGGGTTACCCCGGCCAGGTAACCCTTGGGGTGTTCCATCAGGTACTCCACGATCCTGGTCGCTTGACCCAGGCAAACCGGCAGGACCCCCGTGGCCGCCGGATCCAGGGTCCCGGCATGCCCCACTTTTATACCGGGGAAGATCTTGCGGATCTCGGCCACGACCTGGTGCGAAGTCAACCCCGTTTCTTTGTCGATATTCAAAATCCCATCCATGGCCTGCTTTAAACCTTGTTCTGCCGAAGCAGGTCAAGCGCTGCGGTAAGCACTTTTTGCTTAACCTCGCTTAACCCCCCGCGCATCCGGCATCCCGCGGCCCTGGCATGTCCACCCCCGTTCAGTTTTCCCGCCAAAACGCTGACATCAATTTTCCTGGAGCGAAAACCTACCTTAATCTCGCCGCCGCTTTCCACGTAGAACAGGATCCCCAGTTCAACTCCCTCGATGTTGCGCGTATAATTCACCAGCCCGTCAATTTCTTCCACGGTAGTGCCGCAGCGCTGGAGCATATCTTTGCTCAGAGTAATCAAGGCAATTTTATGACCGGCATAAAACTCCAGGGTGGAAAGGGCCTCGCGCAGCAGAAGGTAAAACGCAAGGGGGCGTTCATCAAAAATACGCTGCGAAAGAGCTCCCGGATTGAGATTCCGTTCCAGCAAATCCGCCGCCACCCGGTGTGCCGCGGCGGTGGTGTTATCGTATTTGAATGAGCCAGTATCGGTCGCAATGGCGACATAGAGAGCTTCGGCCATACTTTCCGTGATCTTCAGGCGCATCTCAACAAGGAGCTGGTAAATGATCTCCCCGGTGGCCGAGGCTTCGGGATCAACCAGGTTAAGCGTCCCAAAGAACTGGTTGGTCACATGATGGTCGATATTGATCAGATGCCGGGCCTGCCGCAGCTCCTTTTGGAAGGCGCTTGCCCGTTCCAGGTCACTGCTGTCCAGGACCACGGCCACATTGCCGGCCCCTGCCGGCATCCCGTGGCCGGCGATCGCGGCGCTGCCCTTTAAAAAGGCGTATTTTTTGGGGACGCCTCCCGGTGAAAATAGCTTCGCCTCTTTTCCCATGTTTTGAAGCGCCTCTCCCAGGGCCAGCAGCGAACCGATACTGTCCCCGTCAGGCAGCATGTGCGAAACCAGATTAAAAGAAGACTCATTTTGAAAGAGATTGACAATCGCCTGCCGGTCCATTATTCCTCTTTATTCTCGTCCTGCAGAGTTTTTAAAACCTGATCGATGCGCGCCCCGTACTCCATGGAGTAGTCCTGGTGGAAAATTATCTCCGGTGTGTGGCGAAGCCTGATCCGCCTTCCGATCTCACCGCGGATAAAGCCGGTAGCCCGGAGCAGGGCCTGGATCGTTCCCTGTTTCTCATCGTCGCTGCCATAAATACTGACATAGACAGAGGCATAGCGAAGATCTCGGGAAACCTGCACCTCGGTCACACTGGTAAGCGCCGCTACACGAGGGTCTTTTAGCTCCGAACCGATGATCTGCCCGATTTCTTTTTTAATCTGTTCCGCTACCCGTCGCGCCCGCGTTTCTGACATTTTTGTTCCTCCCCGTATGGCTTGACCGTTCCGGGTCAGTTAATCTTATTTGACTTGTTCCATCTGGTAAGCTTCGATAATATCCCCTTCCTGCAAATCGTTATAATTTTCCAGGAGTATGCCGCACTCAAACCCGCTCAGCACTTCCTTCACATCGTCTTTAAATCTTTTCAGGGAGTCGATCCGGCCCTCGTGGACCACCGTCCCGTCCCTGATTACCCTGATCATGGCGTTCCGCAGGATCTTCCCTTCATTGACATAAGAGCCGGCGATGGAACCGAGGCGTGACACCTTGAACACCTGTCTTACTCCGGCCTGGCCCAGGATTACTTCTTTGTAGACAGGCTTGAGCATCCCGGTTACCGCGGCCTTGATGTCATCCAGGATTTCGTAGATAATGCGGTAGAGGCGCACATCCACCCGATCCTGTTCCGCGAGTTTGCGGGCTTTGGTATCCGGACGCACATTAAACCCGATCACAATGGCGTTGGAAGCGGAAGCCAGCATCACGTCCGATTCATTAATCGAACCGACCCCGGTATGGATAATCCTGATTTTAACTTCATCCAAGCTTAGCTTGCGGATTGCTTCCTGCAGCGCTTCTACGGAACCCTGTACATCACCCTTGATAATCAAGTTTAGCTCCTTGACCTCGCCTTCCTGGATCTGTTTGAACAGGTCATCCAAAGTAATCCGCTGTGCGCGCTGGGTAGCCTCCTTGATTTTAAGGGACCTTTTGGCGGCAACCTGGCGGGCCACGCGATCGTCGCTGACGACCTGGAAGCGGTCGCCCGCCATGGGGACCTCGTCCAGGCCCAGTACCTCCACCGGTGTGGATGGACCCGCCTCAGCAACCCGTTCTCCCTTGTCGTTGATCATCGCCCTGACTTTGCCGGAAATGGTGCCGCAGATGACAGGCGCACCGACATAAAGCGTTCCGTCCTGGATCAGGACCGTAGCCACCGGTCCGCGCCCGCGGTCAAGCTGCGCCTCGATTACCGTGCCCCGGGCTGGACGTTCAGGATTGGCGTTAAGCTCGCTTACCTCGGCTACCAGGAGGATCATCTCCAGCAGTTCGTCAAGTCCATCCGTCTTCACGGCACTTACATTCACGCAGATGGTATCGCCACCCCATTCTTCCGGGACTAACCCCTGTTCCGCAAGCTGCTGTTTAACCCTTTCGGGGTTGGCGTTCGGCTTATCGATCTTGTTGATCGCCACAATAATCGGCACTCCCGCCGCCCGGGCGTGATTGATCGCCTCCACAGTCTGCGGCATAACCCCGTCATCCGCGGCGACGACAAGCACAGCAATGTCGGTAACTTGCGCTCCACGGGCGCGCATAGCGGTAAAAGCTTCGTGCCCCGGCGTGTCCAGGAACACGATCTTCTTCTGGTTGACATCAACCTGGTACGCGCCGATATGCTGGGTAATCCCTCCCACTTCTCCTGCGGTAACATTGGCATGCCTGATGGCGTCAAGGAGCGATGTCTTGCCATGATCGACATGTCCAAGCACCGTGACCACGGGGACGCGAGAAATCTTTTTATCACCGGCGGCATCGGTCAGCAGTTCCTGTTCGATCGGATCGGCGACATAAACAATCTCGACATTATATTCATCCGCCAAAAGCTCGATTATTTCCGGGGCCAGGCTCTGGTTAATATTAGAAACAACCCCCAGATCAAGCAGCTGAGTGAGGAGTTTGGCCGGGGTAACATCGAAATGGGCCGCCAGCTCTCCCACAGTGACCCGTCCTTCCAACCTGATTTGATGCCGCTTTCTTTTTGCCGCCGCCGCCTGTTTTTCTTCCAGCATCGCTTTCCGCGCTTTACGGCCCGGCGTGCCTTTATCCTGGACCCGGGCCTTTTCTTTTTTCTTCACTTCAGGCGCTGCCGGCGCTTTTTGTTTCTCCTGTGCCACCGCCGGATCTTCCGGTTTTTGTTCGGGCACTGCTCCGCTTTGCGTCTTACCGGTAAGAATGGCTACTACTTTTAAAGCCTCGTCGTCCTCCAGGGTGCTCATATGATTCTTGACCTCGATATGCATCGCTTCCATGACCTCGAGTAATTTCTTACTGGTGGTACCCAGTTCTTTGGCCAATTCGTACACTCTCACTTTTGTCACTTAGAACACCTCCAATAATAAGCCCTCCTTGAGACTGAACGGCCAGGCCAGGCCGGTTTATGTTTCCCTCTGTTCAAGCAAAGCCGTGATCGCTTTAACCAGATCTTCGTTTACCGGATGCTGCAAATTTTTCTCCAGCCTTTTCCCTTTCAGCGCCTTTTTCAAGCAGGCTGTTTGAGGGCAGAGGTAGGCTCCGCGCCCTGATTTCTTGCCGGTTAAATCCAGTACGACTTCACCCTGGGGTGTACGAACCACCCGGACCAGCTCTTGTTTCAGTTTTTTTTCCTGGCAGCCGATGCAAATCCGGATCGATGGTTTACGTATCCTGGTCATCCGCTTCCCGGGCCCCCTCCCCGTCTGCCTGTTCATCGCTGTCCCGTGGTTCAACAACCCCTGCCAAAACCCCTCCTGCTGCGGGCGCTTCGCGTTTACTGCCGCTGCTGCCTGCTTGTTCCAAACCATCAGCCAACCCCAGCGAAGAAAGCCGTTTTTGGGCTATTTGCGTTTCACTGCAGATGTCGATTTTCCAGCCGGTGATCTTTGCGGCCAGGCGGGCATTTTGACCTTCTTTCCCGATGGCCAGCGAGAGCTGGTTATCCGGGACGATTACCGTCGCCATTTTTTGCTCCGAGTGAAGTTCGACGGCTACTACCTTGGCCGGGCTGAGAGCGCTGGCAATATAAATCTCAGGCTCCTCGCTCCATTTAATAATATCAATTTTTTCGCCCTTCAGTTCATTGCTGATGGTCTGGACCCGGCTGCCTTTTGGGCCGACACACGCCCCGACAGGGTCGATATCCTTATTTTTCGACCACACGGCAAGTTTCGAGCGGTTCCCTGCTTCTCTGGCCACCGCTTTTATCTCCACAATCCCGTCATATATTTCCGGGACCTCCAGTTCGAACAAACGTTTCAGGAATCCGGTATGGGTGCGGGAAACCAGAACCTGGGGGCCCTTGCTGGTTTTTTTTACTTCCATGATAAACGATTTAACCCTTTCACCCTGGCGGTATCGTTCATGCGGGATCTGTTCTTCCGCAGCCAGGATCGCTTCCACCCGTCCCAGGTCAATAATGACGCTGCGGTGTTCAAAGCGCTGGACAAATCCGGTCACAATGTCTTCGGCGCGATCCACAAAATCATCATAAATCAGCTCCCGCTCGGCTTCCCTGATCCTCTGGATCACGACCTGCTTGGCGGTTTGCGCTGCAATCCGGCCGAATTCCTTGGGGGTTACCTCCATCTCCACGACATCGTTCAACTGGCAGCGGGGGTCGTAAACCCGCGCTTCATAAAGGCTTACTTCTGCTTGAGGCGATGTCACATCTTCCACGACTTTCAGTTGCGAAAAAACCCTGATTTCTCCCGTTTCCCGGTCAATGCTGACCCGCACGGCAGGCGCCGCTTGAAAGTTCCTTTTATAAGCTGAAATTAAAGCCGCCTCGAGTGCTTCAAATAAAACTTCTTTTTTAATTCCTTTTTCTTTTTCCAGAGTCTCCAGCGCCGCAAATAAGTCTTTATTGATCCCTTTAATTTTCAATGCCTCCCTTCCCGTTCAAGCGGTAAACCACAGATGAGCTTTAGTGATCTGGTTCAACGGGATCTCCACTTGATCCCCTTTTTCGAGCAGGATTACGATACAGCCGTTTCTTACTTCGTGCAGCATGCCGTTTATCTTTTTCATCCCTTTAATCGGCTCGCTCGTGTTCACTTTAACCATTTCGCCCTGAAAACGGCGGAAGTCGCTTTCCTTGGTCAGCGGACGTTCAACCCCCGGTGAAGAAACTTCCAGGATGTAGCTGTTAGGAATCGGATCATACGCATCCAGCAAATCGGAAACATCCCGGCTTACCGTTTCGCAGTCGGTCAGGGTAACGCCGCCGGGTTTGTCGATATAAAGGCTTAAATGCCCTTTCCTCCCGGCCTTGTAGTCGAGATGGACCAACTCCAGGCCTTGTTTTTCCAGGAGCGGTTCCACCAGCTTGACTACCCTTTCCCTTACTTCATCCTGGCCCATCACCATTCCTCCCGCTGTGCCGCAAAAGTGATCTTTTAACAGGAAAGAGTGGGAAAACCCACCCTTAGCAGTAAAAACGCGGCACTGCTTATAAATTATCATAAATGCTCATAAATTGCAAGCCGACGGCGCCATTTTGAGCATAAATAAGAGGAAGCATGAGCAGTGTCCCCATGCTTCCCCGTTTCCTGCGTCGCAGCACGCTACTTCGTTTTGGGTTTTGGGTACGGCGCCAGGACGGTCAGCGCATTCTGTATTTCTTCCTCGGGCAGGCTGTATTCCGCCAGTTTACCGCTAAAATAGGAGTCGTAACCGCTCAAATCCAACAGCCCATGACCGCTCAGGTTGAAGAGGATGGTTTTCTGGCGTCCTTCTTCCTTGGCCTTCTTGGCCTCATCGATAGCCGCGGCAATGGCGTGGTTGGTTTCAGGCGCGGGAACAATCCCCTCGGTCCGCGCAAAGGTGACCCCGGCCTCGTAAGTCTGAAGCTGGGTGTAGGCCCGCGGTTCGATCAGGTTGTCCAAAACCAGCTGGCTGACCAGAGGAGCGCAACCGTGGTATCTCAGCCCGCCGGCATGGACCGGTGCGGGAATGAAGGTATGTCCGAGGGTATACATGGGTAAAAGCGGCGTAGTGGCGGCGGTATCACCGAAGTCATAAAGGAAAGGCCCTCTGGTCATGGTGGGACAGGCGGTCGGTTCGATGGCCAGTACTTTTACTTCCTTGCCGTAGATTTTATCCCTGATAAAGGGGAAAGAAAGGCCGGCAAAGTTGCTGCCGCCCCCGACGCAGCCGATGACAATATCCGGGTAATCGCCGAACATTTGGAGCTGTTTTTGGGCCTCCAACCCGACAATCGTCTGGTGCATTAAAACATGGTTCAAAACGCTGCCCAGAGAATACCTGGTGTTTTCAGAGGTAACCGCATCCTCAATCGCTTCACTGATGGCGATGCCGAGGCTGCCCGGGGTGTCCGGCATTTCCGCAAGGACCTTGCGCCCGAAATTGGTATCCGGGCTGGGGCTGGGAACGCATTCGCCACCCCAGCTGTTCATTAAAAACTTGCGGTACGGCTTCTGGTCGAAGCTGATCCGGACCATGTAAACTTTCAGCGGCATTCCAAAGAGGGAGCAGGCAAAGCTTAGAGCGCTGCCCCACTGCCCGGCACCGGTTTCCGTAGTCATCCTTTTGATGCCGAAAACCTTGTTGTAATAGACCTGGGCGATCGCCGTATTGGGCTTGTGGCTGCCGGCAGGGCTCACGGATTCATTTTTGTAATAAATCTTCGCCGGTGTCTGCAGGTGCCGCTCAAGGCCGTAAGCCCTGATCAGAGGGGTGGGCCTCCAAATCAGCAGCTTCTCCAGGACCTCCTCCGGTATATCGATCCAGCGCTCGGTGCTGACCTCCTGTTCAATGAGATTCATCGGGAAAACTGGAGCAAGCGCATCCGGGCCGATCGGCTCTCCCGTGGCAGGGTTCAGCGGCGGCTGCATCGGTGTGGGCATATCCGCCTGCACATTGTACCATTGCCTGGGGATCTCCTCTTCCTTCAGGAACGCGATTTTCGGCTTCACCTGATTTTGACCTCCTTAATCGAATGAATAAAAGCACCCCCGCCGAGAAGCGGCTTGGACATGCCATATTTTAACACAGCCTAAAACCATTGTCAATATATTTGCGTAACTAACAATTATTTTAAATAAATAAATTGTCTGTAAATATTGCCGGAATAAATTTTCTCATCTGCTTGACAATTCAGACTGTATGCGGTAAAGTGCAAATGGCGCTCTGTAGCTGCGCTTTCCCCGAGTAACAACCGTAATCGCACCGGATCGATATCCCCTGGGAGGTGGCGGAGGTGGCCTTTACCAAGCAAATATTTTACGGGCGGTGCCAGGTTGAAATTTTCAGCAGGCAAACTCTTCAGCTCGCCAATATACTCGTTCCTGTAAGGAGGTTGTAGTTGATGGAAGATAAAGCAGGATCACGGGTACTGATGATGGGCAACGAAGCGATCGCCAGGGGAGCGGTAGAGGCCGGCATTGCGGTTGCCGCCTCGTACCCCGGCACACCTTCTTCTGAGATTATGGGAACACTGGCCGGTTGGGCCAAAAAATACGGATTCCATGCGGAGTGGAGCGTTAACGAAAAAGTGGCGGTCGAAACTGCGGCGGGGGCGTCCTATGCCGGGGCAAGGGCAATCGCATCGCTCAAGCAGATGGGCCTTAATGTTGCTTCGGACGCTGTCATGAGCCTTGCCTACATCGGGATCGAGGGCGGTCTTGTTCTCGTGGTAGCCGATGACCCCGGGCCGCATTCATCCCAGACAGAGCAGGATACCAGGTACTTTGCCACTTTTGCCATGCTCCCGGTTTTGGAACCGTCCTCGGCGCAGGAAGCAAAAGAGATGACCAGGTGGGCTTTTGAGCTTTCGGAAGCCCTCCGGTTACCCGTTCTAGTACGCCCTACGACCCGCTCTTCTCACGCCCATGGCGATGTCATTCTCGGAGAGATTACACCGGCTAAAGTAAATTGCGGCTTCAAAAAAGATCCGCAGTGGTGTATTCTGCCCAGCCTTTCCGCCAGAAAACACGCCTGGCTGGTAAACCAACAGGAAGAAGCAAAAAAACTCCTGGCCGAAAGCCCCTTCAACTGGATCGAAGAAGGAAAAGCGGATTGGGGCGTGATCACATCAGGAGTATCCTACAATTACGTCAAGGAGGCGCTGGAGCTCCTTGACCTAACCCCCCGGATCCTGAAGATTGGGACACCTTACCCCCTTCCTGACGACCTGGCCGGCGGCTTTATCAGGCGGACTAAAAGTGTGATCGTGATCGAAGAGCAGGAACCCGTGATTGAGGATCAGCTGATTAGGCTCGCCTGGAAAGAAAAGATCAGCGCTGAGATACGCGGCAAAAGAACGGGTGATGTCTCGAGACTGGGAGAATTCAACGTCGACCGGGTCAAGTCTTTCATTGAAAACTCCCTTGGCTTTATGCCCGTCAAACCCGAACCGATCAGCGCTCTTGCACCCCCGGCTCTCCCCGGGAGGCCCCCGATTCTCTGCGCCGGCTGCGCCCACAGGGCGGCTTTTTACGCCTTTAAAGAAGTCGGAAAGAAAATGGACGCCGTTTACTGCGGCGATATCGGCTGTTACACCCTGGGATTCGCCCCCCCCTTAAACGCGGAAGACACATGCCTCTGCATGGGAGCCGGCATTACCATCGCCTACGGCCTTTCGCTCATCGAAAAAGAGAGGCCCCACCTGGCCTTTATCGGCGACAGCACCTTTCTACACGCAGGCATGACCGGTCTTTTGAATCTTGTTTACAACAAGGCCAATGTAACTGTCGTCATTCTGGATAACGAAACAACCGCCATGACCGGTTTTCAAGCACACCCGGGCGTGGGCGTATCCGCAACGGGAGATCCCGCCCCCAAGGCCGACCTCGAAAAAATTGTCCGCGGCCTTGGCGTGGAACACGTGGAAACCGTCAATCCCAATCACCTGCAGGCCACGATCGAAGCGGCTGAACGGGCCCTTGCCTATAACGGGCCTGCGGTAGTCATCGCCAGGGCTCCCTGCGTGAACAAAAACAGGCCGGATAAAAACTTTTTTATCGACAAAGAAGAGTGCACGGAGTGTGCCATTTGTATTGAAGAACTTGGCTGCCCGTCAATTATTAAGGATGCGGCCGGGGTCACAATTGCCGATACATGTGCCGGTTGCGGCGTCTGCGTCCCGATTTGTCCATCTGAAGCAATAAAGGAGGTCACTCCATGAAATTCAGCCTTGTTTTAGCCGGAGTGGGCGGACAGGGGACAATCCTGGCTTCGCGGGTCATCTCCCTGGCGGCGATGGAAAAAGGATACGCCATTCGCAGTACAGAAACTCTCGGCATGGCCCAGAGAGGGGGTTCCGTGATCAGCCATCTCCGTTTTGGAGAGCAAATCTTCAGCCCCCTCATCCCGGCAGGCCGGGCCGACGCCTTGCTTGGTTTTGAGCTTATCGAAGCGGTGCGCTGGGTTTCACTGCTGAAAAAAAGCGGCGTGGCCCTGATAAACTCCGCGGTGATCCCTCCATACGAGGTCCTGGCAGGGAGATCGCGCTTCGACGAAGACGCAGCAAAGCGGTTTCTTGAATCAACGTCCGCCGACACCGCTATTTTTGACATGACGGCCCTGGCGGTTCGGGCCGGCAGTTCTCGCGCCACCAATGCCGTCCTGCTGGGCGCTTTTTCGGTTAAGGGAGGCTCTCCCCTGGAACCGGAACTCCTGGAGCGAGTGATGCTGGAACTGATCCCGGCAAAACTGGCTGATATAAACCGGCGCGCTTTTGAGCTGGGGCAGGAGGCTTGTTTAAGAAGTGAGACGTGAGATGTGAGCAATGAAAAAAGGTCGGCGCAAGCGTCGCCCTTCGGTTTAAGCTGTGCAAAGTTGATCCCAGTTGAAAATTACACCGTTATTTACAGCAACATCTCACGTCTCACTTCTCACATCTCATTTCTACTCTACCCAGAAACGCCTCAGGCAGTGATCATCGCCGGCGGCAAGGCATTTTTGTGTTTCCCACTTGATCGCGGCGCCCAGCTTCTCATTGATGTCCGCGGTGAAGGTCCTGAACCATTGGTCGCAGCCGGCCTGGTCTTCTTCCAAAAGCCCCAGTCTCTGGTGCCAGTCGTACCAGGGACATCCGTCGTGGCGCACAAAGCACTCTCTCTCGTCGGTGCCTTCCACCACCCTGGCGTCTTCACCCATGCAGAGGCTGCTGAAAACTGTATTCTCCGCCATCTGTTTGGGCAGCGGTTTCGCCGGATCGAGCTGTTTGAGGTAAGCGGCGGCGGTGTCGTGGCCCACCTCTTCCCAGAACTTCATCACCAGCTCTTTGGGGTCGGCATCCGGGCAGAAAGCCAACGCCGCCCGGCGCCATTCGAAGTGCGTGGCCCTCAGAATCTGAGCCATCATCTTGAATCTTTTCTCAAGCGGTAAATCCATCTTTTTGGTGCTCTCCTTCCTGGGGCAGAGAACGATCCCCTTTCCCGGATATTTGATCAAAGAGAAAAGCCAAGCCGGCCGGCGCTCCTGCCACTGCCTTATCCCGCGCAGGTGCCAATATGCCCCAGGCCAATCGATTCAAGGAAATCGGCATAGTTTTTTTCTTCCAATTCAGGCGGAGAGGCGAGAGTGAAAAAAATAATCTCCCTTTTCCTGATCAGTTTGTAAAAGGAACCTTCTTTTCCCGGGGCATTATCACTAGACAAACTTTCCAGAACAGCGCTCGGGGCCACGAAAATAATATCAACAGGCAGTTTCCGGAAACCGGTAAAACCCACCTCTTCGATAAGCGGCAGTGCCGCCTGGTTGGGCCTTAAAATCAGAGCGCTGCCCCCCTGGTTTTCAAAGACATCTTTTGCCAGGAAGCCGATTTGGGCCGAAGAACTTAAACCCGCAAACAGCGCCATGTTATCTTCGATCCAGCTCCGCCAGAGCCCGTTTGCCTTTTTTGCCAGTTCCATACTTGCCACCCGTACTACAGTTTCGCTCCCAGGCGGTAACCTTCGTGGATCGCCTGGTAAAGCCCCCTCGGCTTGACTGCGTCCCCAATGCAGTGCAGTTCATCTACCGCGAACTCCAGGGTATCCAGCAAAGAACTGTCGGCATCCCGGCGGCTGGAGATCACTGTATCCGCTTCGACCAGCACCGTCTCGTTGTTTTTGTAGATGATCAACACGCCCGCTTCACAAATTTCCTTAATCCGGGCACCGGTAAAAGCCTCGATACCCAAATTTTTCACCAGCGAAATATGCCGCCACTTTGCGGTAGGCATAACATCCCCGGCCAGATGCTGCTCTGACTCGATGATCATCACCTGTTTGCCTTTGCCGGCCAGGTTTTCAGCAATATATAGGCCCACTTTTCCTCCGCCGAGGACCGCCACCTTTTCGCCCGCTTGCGTTTTTCCTCTTAAGACGTCCAGGCCGTCTGCAACCTGCCCGCCGGCCAGGGGATAGTCTGTGCTGATCTTTGCCCCTGTCGCCAGGACTACTGCGTCAACATCCGGGTATAGTTTTCGGAAATTTGGGCCAACGGCAGCGTTCAGTTTGACCTCTACCCCGAGCTTGCCGAGCATAGCCCGGTAATACCTAAGGAGGTCGAAGAGGTCCTCCTTGTTCGCCAGGTCGTGCTCCGCCATCAGCCTCAGCTGGCCGCCGATCTGATCTTCTTTCTCCAGCACAATCACTGCGTGACCCCGCTGCGCGGCGGTGATCGCGCATTCAAGCCCGGCGGGGCCGGAGCCGATGACGGCAACCTTTTTCTTGAGCGGCGCTTCTTCCGGCTCCGCGCCCAGCTCTACTTCGTGCCCCAGAACCGGATTGCTGGTGCAAAGATAAGGCAGGTCGCGGAAGAGCCTGGAGAGGCAGAGCAGGCAGCCGATACAGGGCTTGATCTCCGCCTCGCGTCCCGCGGCGTATTTATGCAATCTTTGCGGGTCGGCCAGTAAAGGGCGGCAGATTTCAAAAAAATCAATTACGCCGCCCGCGATCAACTCATCGGCCATGGCCGCATCGGGCAGGCGGACGCCGAAAGCGATGGGCACATTTCCGGTCACCTTTTTGGCGTTCTTAGCCAGGTAATTCCAGTGCCCCGGTTTGACATCCCGCCCGATCGATGAGATCCTTGATTCCTGCCATCCTACGACCAGGCTGATCATGTCAACGCCGCCGGTTTCCACCGCAATCCTGATCATCTCCAGGCATTCTTCCTCCGTGTTGCCGCCGAACTCGTCCATCAGCTCGGCGCCGTTGAGGCGCAGGCAAAGCGGACGGTCTCCGATCGCCTCCTTGATCTCCTTGATGATTTCCACCATGAAGCGCGCCCTCTTCTCAACCGGTCCGCCGTACTCGTCAGTGCGCTTGTTGGTAAATTTCGAGAGGAAATTTGCCATAAAATAGCCCATAAAGCTGGTGACTTCCACCCCGTCAAAACCGGCCTGAATCGATCGCCGGGCCGCGGCGGCGTGTTCTTTAACCGTCAGCCTGATCTCCGCTTTGCTCATCTCCCTGGGCGGGCGGAAATGCGGCAGCGTTTGGGGAATTTCCGAAGGCTGGACACAGTATCCAAGGTCGATCCCTCCGTAACGCCCGGCATGAAGGATCTGCTGGATCGCCACCCCCCCGTTTTCGTGGATCAGCGCGGCGATCTTGGCAAACTGGGGTATAAACTTATCGTCATAAAGCGCGATCTGCCTGTAATAGGCTTTTCCCTCCCCCCTGGGGTCGGGATAAGCCCCCTGGTTGGTAATGATCCCGCACCCGGTCGCAGCGATCACTTGCACGCGGCCGAGCTCTCTTTCGGTAATCCAGCCGTCCCGGCTGTTGTAATTGGAAACTCAGCAGGCAGCGTATTTGACGCGGTTCTTGGTTTCAAAGCCGCCGATTTTCCCCGGCTTGAAAATGTGAGGATATTTATCTTTTCCGGTCAACCCGTTTCACCGCCTTTCAGTACTCTTGATGCTTTAGCCGGAAAATTACGGCAGATCCCGGGTACGGCTACCGTGCCCGCGATCAGGCTGTCTTCAGCAGAAACACCCTCCAGCGGTGCGGGGGCCAACGAGGCAAAGGCCCTTAATTCCGCCGCTAAAATTGAGGAGTTCGTTTTTCCAGGAACGCGGCGATACCCTCCCTGGCCCCTTGGGTGCAGGCGACTTCGCCAAAAGCCTTGTAGCCAACCTCCAGAGCTTCCTCGAAAGAGGGGCTCGCGGCGGCATCCCGGACCGCCTCGGAGATGATCTCCACGACCTCCCGGCTGAGCGGCAATTTCCCGGCCATTGGCGCCTCCAGGGATGCCAGCGCGGTGATCGCCACCGGTTGATCGGCAATGCGCGGAATCGGTTTGCCCGCCATCTTCTTCACGGCGCGGACGGCCAGTTTGATCAGAGCGAGGTAATCGCCGGCCAACCCGGAGACAATGCCCAGGTCGAGCGCTTCTTTCGCTGTCAGCCGTTTTGCCTGCCGAATCATGTCGTGGAACAGCTCCGAGGCGGCGGGCCAGCGCCGGTAGGGGACCACCATCCCCCCGATGCCGGGAAGAATTCCCAGGGTTACTTCGGGAAACTGGAACCAGGCCTGCTCCGCAGCCATGATCTGGTGGCAGCGGAGGGCCAGTTCAAAACCGCCTCCCAGGGCCAGGCCGTTCACCGCGGCAACTACCGGCTTGCTGCACCGGTCCAGGTAGCGCAGGAGCAGGGAACAGTCTCGGGCATACTCCACCGCGGCGGCGGCATTTCCCAGCATCTGGGGAAACTTGCCGATGTCCGCGCCGGCGCAAAAAGCGCGTTCGCCGTACCCGGTAATGACAAAGCCTTCGACGGCAGGATCGGACTCGTTTTCTTTTAAGACCTCCAGGATCTCCATATTGACCTCGTCGCTTAAAGCGTTCATCACCTGCGGGCGCCTGATGGTAATGATCTTGACGCCGTCCATTTCATCGACGAGAATATTCCGTTTGAAGTTTTGGTAACTGCCGTAGCCGGCCTCAATGCCCGGCATCCCGGGGCGATCTTTTTGGAAACCGGCCATGATCTTTTTGACCTTCTCTTCACCAAGCTCGCTCATGATATCGAAGGGCCCTTTCCGGAAACCGAGGGCGATCTGGCAGCCGAGGTTTAAATCCTCCAGCGTCCCGATGCCCTTGTTGATAATGTCAAACGACTGGGAAAAGAGGACGCCCAGGAGCCGGCTGCGAATTTTTTCCGCTTTCTGCTCATCCAGCTCCACTTTTTGGCCCGGTTTAAGGGTGACCCAGGTATCAACGGAACGCAGGATATTGGCGGGACGGTAATGTTCGCCTTCTTCCATCTGCAGGGAGTTTGTCTCCACAATGATCGGATTGCCCCGGGCGAGGTTTAAAACGAAAAAAGGGCCGGCAAAAACGTATTCCTGGGCGACCTGATCGATCTGGGGAGCGGTAGCGTCATCGAGCAGCAGGGCGGCATCGTTGCACCAGTTGTCAAAGATGCGGTCGAGGACAAAACAGATCTTATCCAGGGTCACGATGGGGACCTTTCCGGTGGCGCAAAACATCCAGGTCAGGTAGTCGATGACTGCGCGGTCCGCCTTCGCCCAGGTAACTACTTCTACGGCGGGGTTGCGCCAGGCCGGGGCGAAGAAGTGGGTTATGGAAGTCCTGGCGGGCATCCCGGCTTCGGCAAAGATCCTTTCCGCGGGAATGGAGCTCGTATTGGAGGTGATAATAGTATCTTTACGAACTTGCTCCTCGATCCTGGCCACGATCTTTCTCTTGATCGCCAGGTTCTCCGTGGCGGCCTCGATCACCAGATCAGCATTTTTAATCGCCGCGTAGTCCGTGGTATAAACAATATTGGCCCCAATGGCCGCGGCATCATCCGCCTTCATTTTTTTCTTTTCCACGGCCTTTTGAATATAGCCCTGGATTCTCTTTTCCGCGTTTGCCAGCTGCGCTTCCACGATATCGACGATCACCAGCCGAATGCCGGGCAGGGTGCTTTTAAAGTAATAGCCGATGTCGGGGCCGATCGTGCCGGCGCCGATGATCGCAACTTCTCCCGGCAGCGCCCGGCCGGTTTCGTGCAAAAGCGGATTGCGGTGTGTGGGGTAGAGCTCTGCTGTCATTTTACCTATTCCTCCGTTTTTTTAGATTCGCGTTCAAACCCGGATGGCCTTTTTTTTCACGATGCGTTTCCGGCGCGCGCCGGCTGCCGCGCCCGGCACGCGTTAGGCAATCGTTGTGGCAGTGGACAGCGGGGTGATCGAGATAAGCGATGCCGCCGGAGCGCCAGCACAACCTCCCCCTTCTCACTTCCCGCATCTCACCTCTCACTTCTCATTTGCCCAGCAGTTCCCTGGCGATAACGAGCCTCTGGATCTGATTGGTCCCCTCAAAAATGGCAAAAATCTTGGCGTCACGCATCATCCGCTCGACCGGGTAATCCCTGGAATAACCGTAGTCGCCCAGCAAATCCGCCGCCTTGGAGGTAACATCCATCACCATATCGGAGGCAAACAGCTTGCTCATGGCCGAAAACTTGATATAACCCTCTTCTTTCCGGTCATATTTTACGGCTGCGGCCTGAGTCAGGCTGCGGGAAGCCTGGATTACAGTCTCCATGTCGGCCAGGGTGAATTGGACCGCCTGGCTCCCGGCGAGAGGAACCCCGTCGGACACCGCGTCCCTGGCAAACGCAAGCGCGGCATCCAGGGCCCCCTGGGCCAGGCCGGTCGCCATGGCGCCGACCATAACCCTCCCTTTATCCAGGCAGTCGAGGGCGATGCGGAAACCGTCCCCGATTTTACCGACGATATTCTCCCCGGGCACCCTGACCTGATCGAAGATTATTTCCGCCGTCGAAGATCCCTTCAGCCCCATTTTCTTTTCCAGCTTCCCTGTCGACAAACCCGGTGTGCCCCGTTCAACCAGGAAAGCGGTCAGCTTATCTTTCCCGCCGGCGTCTACTTTGGCAAAAACCACGAGCAGGTCGGCAATGTTTCCGTGCGTAATAAATATTTTACTGCCGCTAATGCTGTAACTGCCTCCATCGAGCACGGCCCTGGTCTGAACCGCGGCGACATCCGAACCGGCATTGGCTTCCGTCAGGGCGAAAGAGGCCAGGCACTCTCCTGAAGCAACCTTTGGCAGGTACTTCTTCTTTTGCGCCTCGCTGCCCCAGAGCACCAGCGGGCTTGCCCCGAGAGACTGGTTCCCCAGAATCATGGATGAAGCCCCGCAAACTCTGGACACCTCCTCGATCGCTACGCACAGTGTTGACAGGAGGCCGTCAGTACCCCCGTACTCCGGCTGCACCACGAGCCTGAACAGCCCGGACGCGGCAAAAAGTTCCTTTACCTCCCACGGAAATTCGCCCTTTTCGTCTGTCTCCGCCGCCTGCGGCGCCACCCTTTCCAGCATCATTTTCCGCACTTCATCTCTTAAGCGGAGCTGCGCTTCGCTGAGCCAGAGTCCCATTATTCCCCTCCCCTCTCTTCCGATCCGTCTGCGTCAAAAAGCAACTTTTCCGGGGTTAAAGGAAGGCTGCGCACGCGCTTCCCCGTGGCGTCATACACGGCGTTGGCGATGGCCGGGGCGCTTCCCACCAGCGGGGGTTCACCGATCCCCTTTGCGCCAAACGGGCCAAAACGTTCGCCCGTCTCCACGATGATCGAAGTAATCTCCGGCATGTCGGCAAAGGTCAACATTTTGTAGTCCAGGAAATTGGGATTCAGGACCTTGCCTTTTTCGGTTTGCAGATTTTCCATGAGGCTGTAACCGATGCCCATGGCCGCGCCGCCCTCGAGCTGGCCTTCCAGCAGCATCGGGTTGATCGCTTTTCCGACGTCCATGGCGATCACGTATTTTAAAATCTCCACCCGGCCCGTTTCGCGGTCCACTTCCACCTCCGCCCCGTGCACGCCGTAAGTGTAGGCGGCGGAAAAATTCCCCTTCATCTCCTTGTCGAGCATCTGGGTGGGCGGATCATAAAAATGCGAGGCCACGATCTGGGTGCCGCCTGTTTTGAAATGGGCCGCCCTTAAGACGCGCTCAAGCTGCATCGATACGGCGGGATTGCGCCGGGAATAGACGACGCTGTTTTTGATCGCGAGATCCTCCTGCGGTTCATTCAACAGGGAAGCGGCGAGAGCAAGGATCTGTTCTTTGGCGCTGCGCGCGGCATAAAGGGCCGAGTTGCCGGCGACAAAAGTAGTCCTGCTGGCATGGGCGCCCACGTCCCAGGTTTCAAGATCGGTGTTGCCCATAATCACTTTGATATCGCCGATGCAAACTCCGAGCTCTTCGGCCACGATCTGGGCGATGACCGTGTCTGATCCCTGCCCCATATCGGTGGCTCCGCTCATGACGGTGACCTTGGCAAAGTCATCCAGCTTGATGATCGTGCCGCAGGCGTCGGATTTGTAAATCCGCGCCCCGCCGCCGACGTGAATCAGGGAACCGACCCCGACCCCGCGCCCGTTCCGCTTGCCCCTCTTTTCGTTCCAATTGAGACTTTCACGCACGGCCTCCAGGCACTCTTTCATCCCGCAGCTGCCGACCTTGAAGCCCTGCGGCGTTACCTCGCCGGCAGTGTTGGCATTAAGCATTCTGAATTCGAGGGGATCAAACCCCGCCTGCTCCGCCAGGGCATCGATCTGGCTCTCGATGGCGAAAGTGGCCTGGGGGTTCCCGTAGCCCCGCATCGCCGTAGCGTAAATGTTGTTTGTATACACGCATCGGGCCGTGTAGCGCACGTTGGGCACCTTGTAGAGGGAGGAGATCGGCATCATCATCACCGATGGTGTCGTCGCGCCCCACGAAGTATAGGCGCCGTTGTCGAGCACCATCTCGACATCGCGGAATGTGAGCCTGCCCTCCCTGGTGCAGCCCTGTGCTATTTTTGCTTCCACCTTCTGGCGCGCAGGCGTGGCGAAAAATTCTTCTTCCCTGGAGAAAACGAGCTTTACGGGGCGCCCGGCATAGTAAGCCAGCAGGATGGTGATGAACTCGAACGGATAGGTATCCAGCTTGCTTCCGAAAGCCCCGCCGATCGCGGTTGAAACTACCCGGACCCGCTTGTCTTTCAAGCCCAGCGCCGCCATCGCTTCGAGAAAATCCCGCTGGGCGAGGTAACGGATCTGGGTCGGGCTGTAAACGGTAAGGTTCCCACCCGGCTGGAATTCCGCCAGGCAGCCCGAGGTCCCCAGGCAGCAGTGCGTCACCCAAGGCAGCAAAAAGGTTTCTTCCACCACAAAGTCGGCCTGCCTGCGCCCTTCGTCCGGATCGCCGCAGATCAGCTTCCAGGGCAGTTTAAGGATGTTGCTTCCTTTCTCCTCGTGGATCAGCGGCGCGCCCTCGCGCATCGCTTCCACCGGGTCGAAAACGGCCGGCAGCGGCTCGTATTCAACCTCGATCAGGCGCACCGCTTCTTCCGCAATTTCCAAGCTTTCCGCGGCGACGGCGGCAACCTCATCCCGGTACTGGCGCACCTTATCCTTTTTCAAGACCGGGTTGTCCTTTAGAAAGCCTACCTTGATCTCCGGGGTGTTGTAACCGGTGATCACCGCCCTTACCCCGGGTAACTTCTCGGCGCGGGAGGTGTCAATATTAAGGATGCGCGCATGAGCGTGCCGGCTCCAGAGGATCTTGCCGTAGAGCATCCGCGGCATTTTTAAATCGTGGATGTAAACGGCTTTCCCCTGGACTTTATCCAGCGCGTCAAGCTTCGGCAACCTCTTTCCGACCGCTTGCAGTGCAACCCCGCCTGATTCCGGTTCAAGAACTTTCGCCACAGGAACACCCCCTTTTGCTTGCCGCTGCAACGGCCTCCACGATCTTGGCGTAACCGGTGCACCGGCATAGATTTCCCGCCATCCCCCGCCTGATCTGATCCCGGCTGGGACGAGGGTTTTCAGCCAGCAGCGCCTTGGCCGACATGATCATGCCCGGGGTGCAGAAGCCGCACTGGACGGCGCCGTGCTCCACAAATGCCTCCTGCAGCGGATCGAGCCGGCATTGCTTCCCGGCCAAGCCTTCAACGGTCTGCACGCTTTTCCCGTTAACAAAGGCCGCAAGCATCAAACAGGCGTTCACTGCTTCCTGCTCGACAAGCACGGTACAGGAGCCGCATTCACCGTAGCCGCAGCCCTCTTTGGCGCCGCGCAGCTCAAAATGCTCCCGGAGCATTTCCAAAAGAGTAACCTGATCGGGCACTTCCGCGGTCACCGGGTCACCGTTAAGCAGAAACGATATCTTCACTGCAATCACCCCTTCATCGTTCGTCCCGAGCGCTCGAGAGCCTCGGCGGCGGCGCGCGGCAGCAGCGCGCAAATCATCTTCTTCCGGTAAGCGGCAGTTGTCCGGAAGCTCGTTCTGGGGCTCGAATCTTCTAGCGCCAGCACTCCCGCTTCTTCCCACACGGCGCGGTAGAAGGGTTTTCCGGCTACATGCTTCTCCGCCCTGATCGCCCTGATCGGGGTCGGAGCGGCCAGCGTCAACGCAATCCTTGCTTCTCGACAGATCTCCCCGCCGGCTTCAGGAATCAGCGTGACGGCAACCCCGAGCAGCGGCAGATCCATCGCTTTGCGCCGGGTATGCTTGAGATAGCGGGAACAGGCCTCCGGCGGAAGCTCCGGGATGATGATCTGTTTCAACACTTCATTGGCGGCCAGCGCGGTTTTACCGGGGCCGCGGAAAAATTCGTTTAAGGAAATGTTCCTTTCCCCCTCCGGCCCTTCAACCAGGAGTACGGCATCGAGAGCGAGCAGCGGACCCGCCGTATCCGCCGAAGGCGCCCCATTGCAGATATTCCCCCCCACGGTGGCCACGTTGCGCACCTGAACAGACCCCAGGTTGTCGACAGCATCAGCCAGCAGGGTGAACCGTTCCCGGATCAGCGGCGAGCGTTCAATCGCCCGGTGCGTAACCATGGCACCGAGCCGCAAATACCCGCCGCTAAAGTTGATTTCATTAACGCCGGGCACGCTGCGCAAAGATATGACATGATCGGGTTCCTTTTTCCCCTGCTTCATCTCCACAACCAGGTCTGTTCCTCCCGCAATAAGGCGGGCTTTTTCCCCGTACGCACTCAAAAGATGGACCGCATCTGCAATCGATTTTGGTTCGTGATAAGTAAACCTTCGCAATGCTTATCCCTCCCCTAATTGGAAGTTGGAAGTTAGAGGTTTGCTGTCGGAAATACCCCTCTTACCCTAACCCTCTCCCGCCAGGGGGGGAGAGGGAATCCTCTCTCTCGCTTCCCGCCATCAGAGCGCCATGCGGCTGTCGGCATGCCGAAACCGTCCCCACTTTTCTTGCTATCAACAGCTCGAGAGCGGCCTCATTTTTTTCCCACTTCCCACTTCTCACTTCCCACCTCTCAATACGGCGGTAGCTTTTTCGTCCACAGTAAAAGTGTCCCTGTCGATGACCACACCGTAATCTTCTCTTGCCTTTTCGAAGGATACGACACCGTTTCTCACGTCGGCAAGAACCTTTTCCGGCGGGCGCAGGTGCGGGTCGCCGTAACCGCCGCCGCCTCCGGCCTGCTGGTACCAGATTGTCCCTTGCGGGACACCGTGCACCAGCTCCTTGCTCCTCGGAACGTACACGCGTCCGTCCGGGTAGCGCAGCTCGATTCTGTTCAAAGTGCCCGGCTTTCCTCCAAAAAGGCCGAAAGCGGGCTCGACATCGCCGTCGCCAAAAGTGACACAGGTAGTATTACCCGCGTTAATAACGAATCCGGTCTCCACGCCCAGCCCGCCGCGCCACCGTCCGGCGCCCGCGGAATCGCAGAGATACTCGTGCTGGAGCAGCAGGTGGGGATCTTGCAGCTCAAACATTTCATAGTCCTGCGCCAGGACCCCTCCGGAGGCGTCGATCATACCGATATGATCGTAACCGTCAAAGCCGCGTGTTCCCCCCGAGCCGCCTTTCATGGCCAGGAAAAGAATATCGACGTAGGGTGCGTTCTTCCGGGGATCCTGGCCGGTCACCAGGCCGCACAGCAGCTGATTCCATCCCGCGGTAACCCGCTCCGGGATGGCCGGGGCAAGCGCCCGGATGATCGCGTCGGCGACCGGCGGGCAGAGATGATTGCCGAAGGTTGTCGCGGCCGGGAAGGCGGCGTTAAGAATTTTCCCCTCCGGGATGATCATCCGGATTGGCCTGGACATGCCGTCATTGTGCGGGATATCGGGATTGACCATCTGCAGGAACGTCAGGATCACGGCTGATGCGGAAGAGGTAAAGGTGCCGTTCACAAAAGCAGGCGTCTGGGAGTCGGTTTCTGAGAAATCAAAAGTAATCGTTTCATCTTCCACGGTGATTTTGACCCGAATTTTGTAGGTTGAACCGATGTTTTTCCCGTCATAATAAACGGTCGATTCGCCAAGGTAGACCCCGTTGGGGATACTCCTGATCTCCGCCTGCATCATTTTTTCCGTTGAACGGTAAAGATAATCCTTGTGGGCTTCGTATACCGCCAGGCCGTACTTGCCGATCAGTTCCAGCATCCGCCTTTCGGCCAGGGTGCAGCTGCCGATCTGGGCCGTTAAATCCGCCGGCACGATATCGTAGCGGATATTGGCAAAGATCAGATCCCAGACATCCCGGCGCAGTTTTCCTTTTTCGAAAACTTTCACCGGTGGAATCCGCAGGGCTTCCTGCCATACCTCCGTGGCATCGGGATTGTAGCCTCCCGCCACCGCGCCCCCGATATCGGCCTGATGACCCTTGCAGGCAGCCCAGGCGATAAGCTTTCCCTCGCCGAAAATCGGTTTATATACGGCTACATCATTGTTCTGGTTTCCGAGGGAGAAAACATCGTTGTGGAAAATCACATCGCCCGGGTAGATCTCGTCCCCAAAATAACGCACAATGTACTCGCATACGGGGCCCAGGGAGAACGATAAGATGGGGAGATTCTCGGTTTGTTCCAGCATTTTACCCGCCCCGTCATAAAGGCCGGTGACAAAGTCCTTGGCCTCACAAAGGATCGGGGACCTGGTTGTCCGGGTAATGGCATGGCTCATCTCCTGGGTGATTGATTTAAACCGCCGCTGAAACACCGAAACGAGAATTTTGTCGATCTTGACCGCGCTTGCCGCATCCGTTTTCGCTTCGCTCATTTCACAACCCTCCCCGCAAATTCTTCCTCTCTCTCTTTGAGGAAGAGCATGAAACTGCCGTACCGATCTACAACTAAAGCATACTCGGGGGTCACAAACGCCGTTGTATTGACTTGCTCAATGATCGCCGGTCCCGCAATACGGTTGCCGTATTTAAGCCTGGCGCCGTCAAATACCGGGACATCGGCGAACTCCTTTTGGGCGGGCAGGTATACCTTGCGGTGCCGTTTGTATGCCGGCGCGGGGTCGCCGCCCGTAAATTCCTCTTCCATAAACTGCGGTTTATCCGTGCGGCCGATACAGGAAAGGCGCATATTCAAAAGTTCAATCGGTGTCCCCTCTTTTTCCAGCGAGTAGCCGTAAAGCAGGTTGTGCTTCCGGTGAAACTGCCGGGCGATCTCTTCGAGGTTAAAATTAAAAACGTCTTCCCGCGAAACCGATACGTTAACCTCGTGATATTGCTTGACGTAGCGCATATCCAGGCTGTAGCTGTTTTCGACCCTTGTTTCGGGGATTCTTTCATTGCGCAGGTATCCCCTTCCTTCTGCCTCCATTTCTTGATACAGGTTCAAAAACGTTTCCTTTTGTAAACGCGATAACGGGACGGAATAAGTGCGGACGAAATCGTGTTTCAAGTCGGACATGAGCATCCCGGCCGCGCAGAAAATAGATGACTCCTTGGGGATAATGATGACCGGTATTTCCAGCTCAAGTGCGATCATGCAGGCATGATTGGGGCCGGCGCCGCCGGCTACCACTAGGGGGAAATCCCGCGGGTCTTCTCCTCTTTTTACCGACACCTCGCGCACCCCGGCAGCCATATTCACATTGATGATGTTATACATGCCGGCGGCGGCTTCCACCAGATCAAACTTTAATTGATCGGCGATATGCTTTTTGATCGCCTCCGCAGCCCTGGCATAGTTGAGCTTCATTTTCCCGCCGGCGAAGAAGTCGGCATCCAGGTAGCCCAGGACCAGATCGGCGTCGGTACACGTGGGCAGTTCGCCGCCGCGATCGTAGCAGGCGGGGCCCGGTTTTGAACCGGCGCTTTGGGGTCCCATCCGCAACAGCCCGCCCTCGTCCAACCACCCGATGCTGCCGCCGCCGGCGCCGATGGTAACGATGTCCAGCATCGGCAGAGCCAGGCGGAGCCTGTTGATATCGCCTTCGGTAGTAACCAGCGGGGTTTTAGCCTTGATCAGGGCCGCATCGAAACTGGTTCCTCCCATGTCCACGGTAATACAATCGTTGAAACCGTTGATGGAGGTATAGCTTATCCCCGCCACCGGGCCGGCCGCGGGGCCGGACAGCAGCGTCACGGCCGCTTCTGCCACGGCGACCTCCGGTGCGACAACACCGCCGTTCGACTGCATAATCAGAAGCGTCCCTTGAAAGCTGTTTTCCTTAAGCCTTGTGACCAGGCTCTGCAGGTAGCGCCGCAGTACCGGACCCACGTAGGAGTTAAGTACAGTGGTACTGAGGCGATCATAAAAACGGATCGAAGGAAGCAGGCTGCTGGAAACGGAGAGATAGCTTTGCGGCATTTGTGAACCGACAATCTCCGCCGCCTGCCGCTCATGCTCTTTGTTGGCAAAAGAGTTCATAAAACAGATTGCTACCGCTTCCACCCCTTCTTTTTCAAAGAGCTTGACGGCCTCCGCCACGCTCTCCGGCTGAAGCGGCATTACTACCGCTCCCCGGTAATCAACCCTTTCCTCCACGGGCCAGCGCAGGTAACGCGGCACCAGCGGCACCACATTCGGGTAACGGTTGTTGTACTGCTCTTCCCTGATGCCCCTTCTCATCTCCAGGGCGTCACGCACACCCCTGGTTGTCAAAAGGCCCGTTTTGGCGCCGCTGTAAGTGAGCACGGCGTTCGTAGTCACGGTAGTGCCGTGCACAATGGTCTCCACCTGCCCCAGGAACTGCGCCAGGGAAAGATCCAGATCGCGGGCCATCTCGTTCAAGCCGTTTAAAAGCCCGATGGAGGGATCATCCGGAGTGGAAAGCACTTTGTAAATCTTCGAGGTTCCTTCTTCAAAAGCCAGCAGGAAATCGGTGAAAGTTCCTCCCACATCGATGCCGATCTTGTATTTCAATTTATCGCCCCCCCTAACACCCGAGTATTCAGTGGTCAGAATCAGTAGCCAGAATATTATGGGCGCTAAACCGTTTGCTCCAATTCCTGATTTCTAAATTCTGACTCCTGGCTCTTGACTTCTGAATTCTGACTCCTGCCTTCTTAGTTAAAATATTGACGGTTCTTTATACTCCCCAAAAACCTCTTTAAAGACCGCTGTCATCTCGCCCACTGTGGCATACGCTTTTACCGCCTCCACCAGGTAAGGCATCACATTCTTCCCGGCCTTGGCTGCAGCCTCCAAATCTTTCAAAGTGCGCACCACCGTTCTTGAATCCCTGGTGCGCCTGACTTCCCTTAATCTTGCCACCTGTTCATCCAGCGCGGCGGGGTTATATTCGTGGAGCTCAACATCCGGCTCATCTTCTTCAACCACGTACTTGTTTACGCCGACCTTCACCAGCGTTCCATCCTGGATCGCCTTTTCCTGTCGGTAAGCCTGTTTGGCCACTTCTCTCTGGACATAGCCGCTTGAGACCGCCGCGGCCATGCCGCCGATTGCTTCGACATTGCGCATCTCGGCGCTAATTTTTTGCTCCATCGTGCTGGTGAGAGACTCGATATAATAAGAGCCTCCCAGCGGGTCAACCGTATCCCGCAAACCCATTTCTTCCGCAAGGATATGACTGGTCATTAAAGAGATCAACGCCGCTTTCGGCGTTGGGATAGTGTAGGCCTCGTCATAAGAGCAGAGCGCCATGGTCTGTGTCCCGCTGAGGGCGGAGATAAGCGCATAATAGGCTCCCCGGACGATATTGTTCTCGGGCTGCTGCATGGTCAACCCCGCGCCGCCCCCTCCGGCCAGCATGCGGAACTGCAGCGAACGCTTTTCTTTGGCGCCGTAGCGCTCCCGAATCGTTTTGGCCCACAGCCGGCGGGCGGCGCGAAACTTGGCCACCTGTTCAAAAAGGTTCCCGTAGATATCGAGATTAAAAGAAAGGCGGCCTACAAAATCGTCGATACCGAGCCCGCGCGCGAGAACATGCTCGATATAGGTAATCGCAATCTCAAAAGCATAAGCGATCTCCTGGACGGGATTGGCTCCCGACTCGCGGATATGGTAACCGCATATGCTGACCGGGTAAGTGCGCGGCATCGCTTTGCAGCTGTATTCAATGGTGTCGCCGATCAGCCGGATCGACGGCTCCACCGGGAAAATCCACATCCCCCGGCCCACCATCTCCTTCAGAATGTCATTCTGTGGGGTGGCGCTGATCCGGTCCAGCGGAAAACCGAATTTCTCCGCCACCACCTGGTACATGGCCAGGATAATCGAGGCCACGGCATTGACCGTCAGGCCGCTGCCGATGGTGTCCATTTTAATACCCGCAAAGGCAATCTCGAAGTCGCGCAAACTGTCTACCGCCATCCCCACGCGTCCCACTTCTCCCTCCGCCATGGGGTCGTCGGAATCCAGGCCCAGTTGCGTCGGCAGGTCGAAGGCCACATTCAGCCCTGTTTGACCGTGCGAGATAAGGTATTTGAAGCGTTCATTCGTTTCCCCGGGAGTACCGAAACCCGAGTACTGCCGGGTTGTCCAGGGAAGCTTGCGAAACATTTCCGGGTGAATCCCGCGCGTATACGGAAATTCTCCGGGGTTGCCGAGATCCCTGGCATAGTCGATCTCTTTCAAATCTTCAGGAGTGTAGATCGGTTTTACGCTTATCCCCGATTCCAGGATGACTTCCTTAATTTCTTCACCATCCTTAATATATCTCGCTCCGCTCATACTTTACCTCCTTACCTGGTCAACACTTAGGCTAAAGAGCCTGCCGGAGGGCGGGTACCTCTTTTTGGAAAAAATGCGTAATCTCTTCAAACGAAGTGCCGCCGGGGAAGACTGCTTTTACCCCCAGGGACTTCAAGCGCGCCAGATCACGCCGGGGGATAACCCCCCCGACGGTTACAATGATGTCTCCCAGGCCGGCATGGCGCAGCTTCGCCATCAGCTTCTCGGTAATCGGGAGATGCGCCCCCGAGAGGATACTGAGCCCGATCACGTCTACGTCTTCTTGAAGAGCGGCTTCCACGATCTGATCCACGGTTTTGTGCAGTCCCGTATAAATCACGTCCATCCCCGCGTCCCTCAGTAAATAGGAGATTACCTTCGCGCCGCGGTCGTGACCGTCAAGTCCCGGTTTTGCAATCAACACACGCACTCTTTTATGCTCGTTCATCAGCGCCACCAATCCCTTCACCCGATAGAGGCCATGATGGTGTGCCTTACCGGCCGTATGATAATTAGGGTGTCACTCCAACAAAAGAGGCCTCTTGCTGGCATTGTAGCACACCGCCTTTGGAATAGGTATGTTCGTTTTAGGCAAAATAAACCCATCCCTTTCGTTCCGGTCATACAAATAAAATCAATCTACAAAAACCGTTCGGGTTCACAAGTTAAAAAGCC
Organism: Desulfovibrio sp.; assembly: GCA_020060545.1. Classification (GTDB taxonomy): domain Bacteria; phylum Bacillota; class Dethiobacteria; order DTU022; family DTU022; genus JAGUZX01. Next base: position 38,775 of record JAGUZX010000134.1, read on the forward strand.
CTCCGGCAATCAAAGCGCGCTGGGCAAAGCCGCCGCCTTCAAAGAGCTGCAGCGTTTTGGCGTCCCGCATATACTTCTCGACCGGGTACTCCCGGGAATACCCATAACCGCCTAAAACCTGGACGGCATCGGTCGCGATCCGCATCGCCGCCTCTGTAGCCACAAGCTTGGCCATCGCTGACTGGCCGGTGCAGGGAAAACCCTGGTCCAACAGCCAGGCCGCCTGGTAAACCAGAAGCTTTGCCGCTTCGATCCCCGCCGCCATTTCCGCCAGCATAAACTGAATCGCCTGGTTTGCGGCGATCGGCTTGCCAAACTGGACCCTCTCACGGGCGTATTTAACCGCTTCCGCCATGGCCGCCCGGGCCAGGCCCACGCCGGCAGCCCCGGCGAGCACACGGGCAAGGTCGGAGGCTTGCGCGGACAACGCCATGCCGTCTCCTTCTTCACCGACACGGTCACCCGCGGGCACCCTGACATTTTTAAAAGAGATTTTTGCGGTATTGACTGCCCGGAGCCCCAGTTTTTTCTCGGTTTTCTCGATCGTCACCCCGGGAGAGCGGCAATCGACCGTAAAAGCGGAGACTTTTTTATTCTCTTCCCCGCCGCTTGCGGCGAATACAACCAGATAATCGGCATAAGCGGCGTTGTTAATGAAAGCTTTTGCCCCGTTAAGAACGTAGTTATCACCATCGCGCCCGTAGCAGGCGGCCAGCGCCGCCAAGTTGGAACCGGCTTCGCGCTCCTTTAAGGCAAATGAAACCAGTTTTCCCTGGGTGCAAATTAAAGGCAAATATTTCTCTTTTTGGGGCCCGGTGCCGGCGCAAATAAGAGGATGCAGCGCAACGGCATGGCCAATCACGCTGGCTGCCACTCCGGCACAGCCGCAAGCCAGTTCCTCAATCACCGCGGCGGCGGTAAGGGTATCGATTCCCGCTCCCCCGTACGCCTCGGGGACGGTCAGGTTGGCGAGGCCCAAGGCGTTCAGTTTTTTAAAAATCTCGCCAGGAAAGCGTTCCGTTTCATCGATAGCAGCGGCAACAGGCGCAATCTCTTTTACCGTAAAATCGCGAACCATCTTTTTAATGGCCTCTTGTTCTTCGCTGAGCTTGAAATCCATTATTCCTACCCCCGTTTATCAAATATCCGGTCTATGGGAGGGCTTGAGCGCTCTTCCGCCCGCAGCGATTAGGGGCCTGAGCAATCCGCGCCCGGCAAGGGCCGCTCAGATTATTTTCGCTTCACGGAGCGCTGCCAGCTCTTCCCTGCTCAACCCCATGGCGCCGCAATAGGTTTCCTCATTGTGTTCCCCGAGGCGGGGCGGGAAGCTCAAGACTTTCCCCGTGCCTTTCAGGAAAGCGGTCATATGGGGAGGGGGGGCCAGCGTCAGTTCAATACCGCTGCGCTCATCCCTGGCCCGGAGGATGTTCTTTTGCACGGCCGTTTCAGCAAGGACCTCGGGAATCGTGTTGACCCTGGAAATGGCGACTTGCGCTTCATTAAAGAGTTCGATCAGCTCAGCGGTCGTAAAAGTGAGGGTAATTTCGCTTATGGCCCGGTTAAGGTTGTTGACATCGGCGATGCGCCCGGCATTGCGTTGATACTCTTCTTTGGCCAGCACACTAAATGCGGGTATGGCGGTCACCGACTCCCACTGCCGGTCATTGCCTACGGCGATGTAGACAAAGCCGTCCCGGGTCCGGTAAACGGAAACCGGGGCAAAAAATTCATGGGTATTCCCGCGGCGGGTAATCCGGTTGCCGAAGCTCTTCGCCAGGCAGAGCGGGACTGTCAGCCAAGAAACTGTGCTCTCAAACATCGCCACATCAATCCTGCTGCCCTCTCCGGAAATTGCTCTCTTCAGAAGGGCTTTCATGATCAGGCCGTAAGCGTGCTCGCTCGTGCCCATATCGGGAAGGGGAATCCCGGTGACAACGGGGCTTCCTTCTTTTTCACCGGTTAGCTCCATCAAGCCGCCCCTTGCCTGCAGAATCGGATCGTAAGCAGCCTCGTTGGATTCAGGGCCGAAACCGGTAATCCCCACCCAGATCAGGTCTTTTTTTACGGCGGCCAGCCGCTGGTAATCTATCCCCAGTTTGAGATAATTTTTAGGAAGCTGGTTGGTGATGAAAACGTTCACTTTCAGCCTGGCGACAATCTCCAGTAAAAGCTGCCGGCCTTTTTCTTCGGCGAGGTTGAGGGTAATCGCCTTCTTTCCGGCATTAATCGCCAAAAAATAAGTGTTCATACCGTCCTCGTTTAACCTCTTCTCCCCGACATAACGGTTGGGGTCCGGCATGGCGGGGTTTTCAATCCGGATCACCTTCATCCCGTCCTGGGCCAGGCGGTAGGTCAGATAAGGAGCCACGGTGGCCTGTTCCAGGGCAATAACCGTGATATGCTTAAATAGATCTTCTTCCATGGTTATCCCATCCTCTATTAAGTATCGGCTCGTCCCGCTCTGTTGCCGCAAGCATCCGCTTGAATGTTTAAACTTGAAGCCCGCAGCACAGCGGGTGTTGGCGCCCTATAATTCTGCTATTCTTTTAAATATTCGACCTTGTTTGAATCATTCCTGCATGATCAAACCATTACAATTCCGGTAATCAAGAATAGTTCCGGCCATCATTTCCCCTTCCACGCCGGTTTTCTCTTTTCCAAAAAAGCGCTGATTCCCTCCCTGAAGTCCTCGCTTTCAAAGCAGCTCCTCTCGATGAGATCGATCGCGGCGCTGCTTGGGCAGCGGTGATCCGCAGAGCATTGGTTAACCGCCTTTTTCATTCCTTTCACCGCCAGCGGGGCGTTGCCGGCGATGAGCCGCGCCACTTTCAAGGTCGCCGTTTCGAGTTCCGCTGCGGGAACAACCTGGTTTGCCAGGCCGATGGCGTACGCCCTCGACGCCGGCATCGGCTCCCCGACCAGGAGCATTTCTTTGGCCGCCGCTATCCCCACCAGGTTCACAAGCCTCTGAATAAGATTATAATTCAGGGAGATGCCGAGTTTTGCGGCGGGGATGCCAAATCTCGCTTCCTCAGCACAGATTCTCAAATCGCAACTAATGGCCAGCTCGCAACCCGCGCCCATGGCCCACCCGTTAATCATGCCGATGACAGGTTGGGGGCACCCGGTGATGCTCTCGATGGCCCTTTCCACATTGCTCAGGTACTCGCGGTGCCTTTCTTTACCGGCCAGTTCTTGCAGCTGGGTTATATCCGCCCCGGAGGCAAAAGAGTTGCCCGCCCCGGTAATGATCACAACAGCGGTCTGCTCGTCAGCGGCCAGCGAAAACATCATTCCTGCAAGCTGGACCCACATAACGGCGTTAAAAGCGTTGCGTTGTTCGGCACGGTTGATCAGGATTTTGGCAATACCGTCTTTTTTGCTGATCTGAAAATAACTCAAGCCGCTCACTCCTCCATAAATGGCCAAGGTTAGTTCTTTCACCTGGATTTTACTTAATCGGGCTGATTCGGTCAACTTCGAGGCATAATCTACCGGCTGCGGCAGCATGCCCTCTCCATGGTGACATTTTCTCAGACCGCTTACAGGGTGACAATATCACAGTCCGATTACACCCGCGGGTAAGGTTTCATTGACTTTGCCTTAACGCGGATTTATAATAAACACAACCTTGTTCGAGGAAAGGTTGCCGGGAAACATACGGGAAATCCATCTTTTTTGAACACATAGCCCGCTTCGAATAATCAGACACTTCCTGCTCCGATCATTATACTCCGGCGGGTTCATCAGAACAGGACTGAAAGATGGAGTGATGAAAGAATGCCAAAAAAAACCTACCAGACTGAAATTGAAAGGCTGCGGGCCTTGCAGGAAAAAGCAAGGCTGGGAGGTGGGGAAAAGGCCGTCGCGAAGCAGCACAGCCAGGGCAAACTCACCGCCCGGGAAAGAATCGACGTCCTCCTGGATCCGGGCAGTTTTGTCGAGTTTAATACCCTGGCCGAACACCAGTGTTACGATTTCGATATGCAGGAAAAGAAGTTTCCGGGCGACGGGGTGGTGACGGGTTACGGGACCATAGACGGCAGGCTTGTTTTTGTCTTCTCCGAAGATGTAACCGTTCTCGGCGGATCGGTCGGCGCAACCCACGGCGCAAAGATCTGTTATACCATGGACAAGGCGATTACCGTGGGCGCTCCTTTAATCGGTCTCTATGAATCCGGCGGCGGGAGGATCCATGAAGGTTTCACCGCTTCCCGCAATGTTGCCGGCATGTTTCACCGCAACACCAGAGCCTCCGGCGTGATCCCGCAAATCTCGGCGATCATGGGCACCTGCGCCGGGGTGGCCGTCTATTCGCCGGCCATCACCGACTTTATTTTCATGGTCGAAGGCACCAGCCAGATGTTTATAACCGGTCCCGGTGTGATCAGGGCGGTGATGGGTGAACAGGTTGATCCGGAAAGCCTCGGCGGCGCCAAAATACACTCCGAATTAAGCGGCAACGCCCATTTTGTTTACCCGAATGACCGGGAGTGCCTCCAGGGCATCAGGAGGCTTTTGAGCTTCCTCCCCCTCAACAACACGGAGGATCCCCCGTTCGTTGAGACGGGCGATGACCCCAACCGGACCACTGACGACCTGATGGAAATTGTCCCCGACGATTTTCGTTTCCCTTACGATGTCAAGGCTGTAATTACCCGCATCGTTGATAATGGCGATTTTATGGAAATTCTCCCTAAGTTTGGCAAAACTCTGGTGATCGGCTTGGCCAGGCTTAACGGCAACACGGTAGGCATTGTCGCCAACCAGCCCCTGGTCATGGCCGGCTGCCTCGATGTTGACTCTTCCGATAAAGGCGCACGGTTCATCCGTTTCTGCGACGCCTTTAACATCCCCCTGGTTAACCTGGTCGATGTACCGGGGTTCCTGCCCGGGACCAGGCAAGAGTATAGCGGAATCATCCGGCACGGCGCTAAAATGCTTTATGCTTATTCCGAAGCAACCGTACCCAAGATCACCCTAAACTTAAGGAAAAATTACGGCGGGGCGGTCATGGCCATGTGCTGCAAGGGCACGGAAGTCGACCAGATGTTCGCCTGGCCGATCGCCCAGCCGGTAGTCCTGGACACGGCGGCTGCCGTGGAGATCATTTTCAGGAAAGAAATTGCGGGAGCGGCTGACCCGGCGGCGGAAAAAGAAAGGAGGATCAGGGAGTACGACTACTCTTACTCCAACCCCTTTAATCCGGCCGGCAAAATGCTGCTTGACGATGTGATCGAACCCCGTGAGACCAGAGCCCGGTTGATCTCCGCCTTGAGAATGATGAAAACCAAGCGGGAGGAAAAGCCCTGGCGGAAACACGGCAACATCCCGCTTTGATCGTTTTCGTTATTTGGGGTGAGGGTTGGCCTTGGCGGCATACTTGATAATTTCCCAGTACATCTTTCCCCTGGCCGCGATACCTTTCCAAAAACCCAATTTTTCTTCCTTCATCACATGGGAAAGATCGGCCAGGTTTACAATCTTGACCGGAATATTCATTTCTTCAACATAGCGATGCAGCGCCACCTCCATCCCGAAACGGGAGAGGTCAAGGTCTGAAATAGATTCCAGGAGTTCCCTGCGTAGCGCTCTCTGCCCTGAAAGAAACGGCGTTATTTTCTGGGCGATATCGGTGGCCACCCTGCCCTTTTCAAACAGCCCCACGGTCATGGGACACCGCTCGTTGATTACCGGATCCAGTAGATCGGTCACATGCTTCTCGGTCAGGCCGATTAAATCGGCATCCAGGAAAAGCAAGATTTCGGCGCGGGCATGATCCAGCCCGGCCTTGATCGCCCCACCCTTGCCACGGTTTTCCAGCAGTTCGATTACCTCCACACCGTCATACTGCAGGGCCACCTGCACCGTGCTGTCACTCGAACCGTCGCTGACAACGATAATCTGATTCACTACCGGGCACCGTTTTAAAACGCAGAGGACCTCACCGATAGTTCTTGCTTCGTTGAAAGCCGGTATGATGGCAGCGATCATGGCCCTCTCCTCCAATATTAAATATTGTGCGTAAACATCGCCTGTTATTCCTGAAAAAGGCGGCGCAGCTCTTCCTGAAAAGCATGCAAAATCCGGTCAGAGCGGACAGTGCGGACGACTTCTCCTTTCCGGAAGATGATGCCGTGAGCCCGCCCGGCGGAAATGCCAAGATCAGCTTCCCTGGCTTCCCCCGGCCCGTTGACCGCACAGCCCATGACCGCAATTTTAACCGGCCTGCGGTACCCTGCAATCATCTCCGCTACCTTGTTTACCAGCGGGATCAGGTCGATCTCACAGCGGCCGCATGTGGGACAGGAAATCAGTTCGGGGCCAAATTCGCGCAAACGCAGCACCTGCAGAATCTGGCGCGCCACACGCACTTCTTCGACGGGATCGGCGCTCAAAGAAACCCGCACGGTGTCCCCGATCCCCTCCGCCAGCAAAGTGCCGATCCCCACGGCCCCTTTAATCGTCCCGCTCTCCAGAGGGCCGGCTTCGGTAACCCCGACATGCAAAGGATAAGGGATCAGGTTGGCGATCATCCGGTATGCTTCAATCGTCGTCACCACATCCGACGCCTTTAAAGAAACGACGACATCGCTGAATCCGGCCTTTTCCAGCGTCTCCAGATAGCCCATGGCCGATTCCACCAGGGCCGGGGCGGTAGCCCCGCCGTACTTCTTCAGCAGGGATTTTTCCAGTGAACCGGCGTTGACTCCGATGCGGAGCGCCGCTCCCGCCCCGGCGGCCCGGCGGGCCAGTTCAACCAGTTTTTCTCTCCCTCCGATATTCCCGGGGTTAATCCTGATCTTCGCCGCTCCCCGCTCCAGGGAGAGGTAGGCCAGGCGGATGTCAAAATGGATATCGGCGATCAGGGGCACACCGCTTTCCGCGGCCAGAAAAGCCAGTGCCGCAGCCGATTCTTCATCCGGCACGGCCACCCTGACCAGCTCGCAGCCGGCTTCCACCAGCCGCCGGATCTGGGACAATGTTCCTGCCGCATCTGCGGTTTTGGTATTGGTCATTGATTGGATCGTTACCGGCGCCTCGCCGCCGATCACCACATGCCCCACTTTAACCGCCAGGGAACGCCTCCGCTGCATAAATTCACATCCCATCTCGATCCTGAGAATTAAATCCCTCCTGCCCCCCCCTTTAAATAAGGAAGGGGGTGACTTCCCGTCACATAAGAGCTCGGGTCGCATTTAAGCATTCAATTTTTGATCAACGCCAATCGGTATGGAATCTCACTTTCAACATCTCACTTCTCACTTCTCACATTACCGGCGGAGGATATCCCAGCGAATCAGGTCGTTGTAGGTTACCAGAAGGATCAGCAGGATCAACAGAGCAAAGCCGATAAAGTGGATGAACCCTTCTTTCTCCGGATCCACCGGACGGCCCCGGAGCCCTTCGATCGCCAGAAAAAGAAGCCTCCCCCCATCCAGGGCTGGAACCGGCAGCAGGTTGATCAAACCCAGGCTGATGCTGATCAAAGCCGTCAGCGAGAGCAGGTTTACAAATCCCGTCTGGGCCACTTCCCCCACGACAATAATGATCCCGACGGGTCCCGCGACATCCAGGGGAGCCCGGCCGGTAACAACCTGGTAGACCGAAAAAAGCACCATCCTGAATTGCCTCATACTCGATTGCAGAGATGCCGCAAACTTGTATTTCTGGACCATGGCGGTAATCCCGATCATTCCCCGCCCGGTTTCCGGAGACCTTGCGACAACAATATTGAACTGCTTGATCTCCCCGTTTCTTTTAACGGTCAGGCTGATCTCTTCACCGGGGCGCCCGGAGATTGCGCCCACCACCTCCGTCCACCGGGTTACGCTTTCACCGTTAATCGCGGTAATCTCGTCGCCCGCCTGCAGGCCTGCCGCCTCCGCCGGCGTTCCGGAGAGCACCGACCCCAGCCGGGAATCATCCTGCACAACCCCCACCATGAAGAAGAAAATAACGAAAAACACAATCAAGGCGAGAATGAGGTTCATCCCCGCTCCCGCAGCCAACACGGCGGCTCTTTGCAAAATCGGCTTTCGGGTGAAGCTGTCAGGCTGGTCTACTTCTTCGTGGCTTTCGCCGAGCATCCGGCAGAAGCCGCCCAGTGGAAACAGGCGCAGGGAATAATTGATTTCATTTTTCCGCCACCCGATTATTTTTGGGCCGAAGCCGATCGCCAGCTCCAGGACCTTAATCCCGCTTAAGCGCGCCGCAAGGTAATGACCTAATTCATGGGCCAGAATTAAAAAGCCGAAAACAAAAATTGAGGCGATGAACGTCTGCATTAGCCTGCATCTCCCGTCTTACTGATCATTAATCAAGCAGAACGCTTTTGCGCGGGCCCACCGGTCGGCTTCCAGTATATCCGCCAGTTCCGGCTGATTGACTGCCTTATGTTCCGCCATAACCGCGCCGACAACCCTGGGGATACCGGTAAAAGAAAGGTTGCCTTTTAAAAACTGCTCCACCGCAACCTCGTTGGCCGCATTCAAACAGGCCGGCATCGTTCCACCGATCTCCCCGGCCTGGTAGGCATAATCCAGGCAGGGAAAGCGTTCCCTGTCGGGTTCGCCGAAACTCCAGCATTGCCCGTATAAATCGAACCCTGGAAGCACGCTTTCCCGGCGCTCAGGATAAGTCAAGGCATATTGGATCGGCAGGCGCATATCCGGCGGGCTTATTTGCGCGATCATGGCGCCGTCAATAAATTCAACCATTGAATGAACGGCGCTCTGGGGATGCACGACCACTCTTATTTGATCCAGGTTTAAGCCGAACAGCCATCGTGCTTCCAGCGCCTCGAACCCTTTGTTCATCATGGTTGCGGAATCAACGGTTATTTTAGCCCCCATCCGCCAGTTCGGATGGGCCAGGGCCTGTTCCGGAGTAACCCCGGGCAGCTTTGCCGCCTCCCAGTCCCTGAAGGGACCTCCCGAAGCGGTAAGCCAGATCCGGCGGACTTGGCTTACTGGCGCTGCACCAATACACTGCCAGATGGCCGAATGTTCGCTGTCTACAGGGTAGATCCGCTCACGGTCCAGCAGCCCCTGCCTTTGCAGCAGCTCACCGCCCACCACCAGCGCCTCTTTATTGGCCAGGGCGACAGTTTTGCCGCACTGAAGCGCTTTAAGGACCGGAATAAAACCGCTAAAGCCTACCAGGGCCGCCACGACGATATCAACAGCGGGGTGGCAGGCGGCTGATACCTGTCCTGGCAAGCCGGCTTCAACACGGCAGGCCACTCCTTGCAGTGAACGCGCCAGGGCGTCCGCGGCGGTTAAATCGCTTAAAACCGCCAGCTCAGGCGCGTAGCGCCGGACTTGATCAGCCAACAGGCCGGCGTTGCCGCCTGCCGTCAGGGCTACAACCCGGTAACCGGCACCGAGGTTGTCAATTACCTGCAGGGTTTGCCGCCCGATCGAACCGGTTGATCCCAGGATTGCGATCTTCTTCTCCACATTTCCCCCCCCCCGGCCGTGGCAGCAGCTTGCGTCAATTACTTTTGCAGCCTTATTTCTAGCGGACCAGCACAAAAAAAGCATACACAAACGGGGCCGCCAGCATCAGGCTGTCAAATCGATCCATGACGCCCCCGTGTCCGGGGATTAACTGTCCCGTATCTTTAACCTGAAACTGGCGCTTTAGCGCCGATTCCATCAGATCGCCCAGCTGGGCGAATACCGCCGTTCCGAATCCAAGCAGGACGGCCTTCCATGCCGGTAAAGGGATTAACCAGGGGATGAACCAGACGGCCAGAAGCGCCGCCAAAACTGTCCCGCTGATCCCCGCCAGCGCGCCTTCCACCGACTTCTGGGGGCTGATCCGGGGAGCCAGTTTGTGCCTTCCCCATTTAATCCCGACGAAATAGGCAAAAGTATCGTTTAGCCAAACCCCGATCAGGAGCATATAGGTGTAAACAGCGCCTTGCGGGAGCATGCGCAGAAGGAGCATAAACCCCAACAGCCCGCCCAGATAGATTATACCCCAGAAAATAACCGCTGATTCCCAGAAGTTTATCTTTTCAAAATAGATCAGCACGGCCATGAAAAGGAGAACCAGGATCAGCATGATCAGGTGAAAAAGCAACGCCGGTTGCTGCCAGAATAATAAAACGATGATGGCGCTGGCTCCAAAATAACCCGGCCAGGCCGGCAAACCGAAGCCGCGCGCCCTGAGCATGCGGGTATACTCGTAAATGCCGAGGTTTGCTACCAGCAGTAAAAACAGGCAGTACCAGGCCTCTCCCAGGTAGACTGCGCCCAGGATGAGCGGAATTCCGACCATGGCCGATAAAATGCGGAGATGCAGCATAGGCCACCACCTTCACAAACTTTTTTACACCTTGCCGAAACGGCGCTCCCTTTGCTGGAAGTCATAGACAGCCTGGAGCAGGTGGACAGGGTTAAAATCAGGCCAGTAAACATCCGTAAACCACAGTTCAGTATAAGCCAGCTGCCAGAGCAGGAAATTGCTGAGGCGGTATTCACCGCTGGTGCGAATGAGCAGGTCCGGGTCAGGCAGGCCGGCGGTGTAGAGATACGAAGTAAAAAGCGCCTCGTTGACGGGCCCTCTCAACTTTCCCTGCCGGTCCGCTTCCACCATGGCCTGGGCCGCCTGGACTATTTCCATCCGCGAGCCGTAATTAAGGGCAAAATTGAGAGTCATCCCTGTGTTTCCCCCGGTATCGCGCAAGCCCTTGTCGATCGCTCTTCGCACCGGCTCGGGCAGTCTGGCCGGATCGCCGATCAATTTAACCCGCACATTTTTCTTTACCAGCTCAGGCAGCTCCGAGTGCAGGTACTGTTCGGGAAGGCTCATCAAAAAATTAATCTCCCAGGCCGGACGGCGCCAGTTTTCCGTCGAAAAGGCGAACAGTGTCAACACCTTGATCCCCAGTTCACTGCTGAAGCGCACTATTTGCCTGACCGTCTCCACTCCCTGCCGGTGCCCGGCGGAGCGGGGCAGGCCTCTTTCCTTGGCCCAACGTCCGTTACCGTCCATGATCATCGCCACATGGCCGGGGATCCGGTCCGGGTCAATTTTTTGACGCCATTCACTTTCGCTGGTACTCACCGGCTACCCCACCGTTCAATAGTAGCGGCTCCCTCATTCATCTAAGAGAGCCGCTTCTGTATTCATCCAGCTGCCACCGGTCTCTCCCTCCGTCCCCGGAGCATCGGTGTGTCAAACTTCCATGATCTCTTTCTCTTTAGCCTGCAGGATACCGTCGATTTCCTTGATCTTCTCATCGGTCAGTTCCTGGATCTCATCCTGGGCGCGCCTGCGCTCGTCCTCGGTGAGATCACCGTCTTTTTCCAGCAGCCTGATCGACTCATTGGCGTCACGGCGCACATTCCGGACCCCGACCTTGCATTCTTCCGCTTTCTTTTTTACATATTTAACCAGTTCCCGCCGGCGTTCTTCGGTCAGCTGGGGGATGGACAGCCTGATTACCGATCCGTCGTTGACCGGATTAAGGCCGAGGTCTGATTTGAGGATGGCTTTTTCAATGTCCTGAATTGACTTCTTGTCCCACGGCTGGATTACCAAAAGCCGCGGCTCAGGCGCGGTTATTCCGGCCAACTGCTTTAACGGAGTCATCGTATCGTAGTAGTTTACCTCGATCCGGTCCAGAAGCGCCGGTGTCGCCCTGCCCGCCCGCAAAACGGCCAGCTCTTTCTGGAAAGCGGCAATCACTTTGTCCATCCGTTCTTCGGCCTCAAGATAAGTTTCCTCGAACATAAATCACCCACCCCTGATGACGGTCCCAATTTTTTCACCCATAATCGCTTTTTTAATATTGCCGGGATTCAACCCGAAGACAACCAGTTTGATCTGGTTGTCCATACAGAGCGAGGCGGCGGTAGAATCCATTACCCTCAAGCCTTGCTTGATTACCTCCAGGTAGCTCAACTCGGCAAACCGGTTGGCGCCGGGGTGCTGCAGGGGGTCGGCATCGTAAACGGCATCCACTTTCCCTTTGGCCAGCAAAATCACTTCGGCTTCAATCTCCGCCGCCCGCAGGGCCGCGGTTGTGTCAGTGGAAAAGTAAGGGTTCCCGGTCCCACCAGCGAAAATTACTACCCGCCCTTTTTCCAGGTGCCGTATGGCCCGCCGCCTGATATACGGCTCGGCCACCTGCTGCATCTCCAGCGCGGTTTGCACCCTGGTGTCAACCGATTGCCGTTCGAGGGCGTCCTGCAGCGCCAGGGCGTTAATGACCGTGGCAAGCATGCCCATGTAATCCGCGGTGGCGCGGTCCATTCCCCTCTGCCCGGCCGGGGCGCCGCGCCAGATATTGCCTCCTCCCACCACAACGGCGATCTGGACGCCCTGCTCCAGGACCTCTTTAATTTGCAGAGCGATACTTTCCAGGACGCATTGATCAATTCCAAAACCCTGTTCGCCGGCCAGGGCTTCTCCGCTCAGTTTTAAAATCACTCTTTGATAGGCCGGTAGTCCCACCTGTCAAGACCTCCATCGTCTTATTCGACAATTTGCCGTAATTATCCTTTAGCGCAAAAAAAGAACACCTTTTCGAGTGTTCTTTTTGCAGTGCTCACGCTTCTTTTCCGGCTTGTTCGCCAGTAGCGACTTCGCCGACGGCAAAACGGCTGAACCTCCGGACCACGATATTTTCGCCGATCCTGGCAATCAGGTCCGCCAGGAGTGCATTAATCGTGATCTCTGGATCTCTGATAAAAGGCTGCTCCAGCAGGCAGTTTTCCCGGTAGAACTTCTCAATTTTGCCTTCGACAATTTGATCGACCACTTTTTCCGGTTTTTTTTCATTAAGCGCCTGGGCCCGCAGGATTTGTTTTTCTTTTTCCACTACCTCCGCCGGAACGTCCGCCCTGGCGAGGTACTGCGGGTTCGCCGCGGCGACCTGTAGGCAGATATCACGGACAAAGGACCGGAATTGGTCGTTGCGGGCGACAAAATCAGTTTCGCAGTTCACCTCTACCAGAACACCGACCTTGCCCCCCAGATGGATATAGGAATCAACAATCCCCTGAGCGGCGACCCTCCCCGCGCGCCGCGCGGCCGCCGCGAGCCCCTTCTCCCGGAGAATGGTTACCGCTTTTGCTTCGTCGCCGCCAGCTTTCTGCAGCGCTTTTTTACAATCCATCATCCCCGCTCCGGTTTTCTCCCGCAGCGCCTTTACTAATTTCGCATCAATATCCACTTTGTTCCCTCCTGTATTCGTTACCACAGCCCTCACGGGGTTGGAGCTACGGCGCAAGTGCTTTTTTGCGGCGCGCCTTTCGAGCGGTAAGCAAAACTGCGGCTCCGCTTATTATTCTGCTTCGTCTGTTTCTGACCGGACTTCCGTCGCCGGGACCGGGAATTCAAAAAGCGATTCCTCTTCCGCCTCCGGTTTCAGTTCTGCGCTGTCTTCTTCAACTGCATGCCGGCGTCCGGATCCGCGGCTCTGATCTTGCTCGTCCCTTTCATCCGTCAGGCTTTGCTTCCCTTCGATCACGGCATCGGCTAGACAGGCGGTAATCAGCTTGACCGCCCTGATCGCATCATCGTTGCCCGGGATGATGTAATCGACCTCGTCGGGGTCGCAGTTAGTGTCCACGATGGCAATGATTGGTATACCCAGTTTGCGCGCTTCGGCGATGGCGATCTTCTCTTTGCGCGGATCGACCACGTAAATGGCATCCGGGAGCATTTTCATGTAGCGGATTCCACCCAGGAATTTGAGTAGCTTCTCCTGTTCGTGCTTCAAGGTGAGAACTTCTTTTTTCGGCAGGCGATCAAAAGTACCGTCAGCTTCCATTTTCTCCAACTGATTTAAGCGGTCGATCCGCTGGCGGATGGTCTTGAAATTGGTAAGCATCCCCCCCAGCCAGCGCTGGTTAACGTAATGCATACCGCATCTTTCAGATTCGGCTTTAATCGATTCCTGCGCCTGCTTTTTCGTTCCTACAAAAATAACGCTGCCGCCTTGCGCAACGAGATCGCGCAGGTAATTGAAAGCAACCTCCATCAACCGGACCGTCTTTTGCAGGTCGATAATGTAAATCCCGTTCCGTTCGGTAAAGATATAGCTTTTCATTTTGGGGTTCCAGCGGCGGGTTTGGTGCCCGAAATGAACCCCCGCTTCCAGCAACTGCTTCATACTTACTACGGCCACATTAATTCCTCCTTAGCGGTTTTTGCCACCGCCCGTTTCTTTACCGCCCCCAAGCCTCGGCCAACCCGGGACAGGTTCCACGGACGTGTGTATTTGTAAATTACCATGAGGTAGTATAGCACAGTTCCTTACAAATGGCAATTAGTTGACGGAGGGACGGGGTTGTTGTCAACTTTTCTAATCAGTGACAGGGGACAGTTGTTGACGCCTTTACCGCTAATGAGAAACGGGGATATTGACAATGATTTTTATCTTACATAAAATGGTTTCGGGGTGTTATCATGCCCAGAACGGCCAGAAAAAAAAGTTCAAGCGGGATTTACCACATAATCATGCGAGGAATCAATCGGCAAAGTATCTTTGAAGACGAAGAAGATAATTGGAAATTTCTTCAAACCCTGAGGCGCTATAAAAAAATAAGCGGCTTTTGGATTTTTGCTTATTGTTTAATGGGTAATCATGTTCACTTGTTGTTGAAAGAAGGTCTGGAACCCTTAGAGCAAGTAATGCGCAGGTTATGTGGAAGCTACGTTTATTGGTATAACCGGAAATATGAAAGGATCGGAAATCTCTTTCAAGACCGTTTTAAAAGCGAGCCGGTAGAAGATGATCCCTTTTTTATAACAGTATTGAGGTATATTCACCAGAATCCGTGTCAAGCCGGCCTAGTCAAAGAGATCGGCCACTACCGCTGGAGCAGCTATCATGAATATCTCCAGCCAACGTCGTTTGTCGATATAGATTTTGCGCTCAACCGATTTCATACTGACCGGGAAAAAGCGGTGGAAATCTATATTGCTCACCAGAGTGCGCCAAAAAATGATCGCTGTCTTGAACTGGAAGAAAAACATCATTTTTCGGACCAAGAAGCCAGAGCTATTATTAAGAAAGTATGTAACATCATGAACGCACCTGATTTGCAAAGGCTGGAAAGACAAAGCAGAAACGACTGCTTGAAAAAGCTAAAAGAAGAATATAACCTTTCCGTCAGGCAAATCTCAAGACTGACCGGAATCGGAAGAGGGGTTGTCTTTAAAGCATAAAGTTGACAACAACCCCGTCCCTCCGTCACCTACGTCACCCTCCGCATCCCATTTACCGCAGCGGCTGCCCCAACGGGAGGCCAGTTCTCCCTGGATATAGATTTCGCTTAACTCGCAGCTGTTGGCGCAGCCGGTACAGACAAAACCTCGCGGCCGGCAATCCCCCGCGGCCACATTGGCCACGCCGCGGAAGGCGCTCCGCCCGATCTCGCCGCCCAAAAAATTTTGCCGCGCCAGCAGCGCCGCCCCCAGGGCGCCCATCACTTTGAAATGCTCCGGGATCCGGAGTTCTACTTTCAGCAAACTTTCCAGAGCCCAGCGGATGCCGGCATTGGCCGCAACCCCTCCCTGGAACAGCACCACCGGCTCGACTTTACGGTTTCGGGCCACATTGGTCAGGTAATTTTTGGCCAGGGCCATGCACAATCCGGCAATCAGGTCCTCTTTGCGATAGCCCATCTGCTGCTTGTGAATAAGATCCGACTCGGCAAAGACGCCGCACCGCCCGGCGATCGCCACCGGGTTCCTGGAGCGCAAGGCATAGTCGCCGAACTCTTCGATCGGGATATTGAGGCGTCCGGCCTGGTGGTCCAGAAATGAGCCGGTCCCGGCCGCGCAAACGGTATTCATGTTGAAACCCACCGAAACGCCGTTTTGCAAGTAGATTATTTTTGAATCCTGGCCGCCGATATCGATTACCGTTTGGACCCGTGGTTCCACTGCCCTGGCGGCCAGGGCATGCGCGGTTATTTCATTGACTACCACGTCGGCTCCGATAATCACCGCCGCCAGCCGCCTTCCCGAGCCGGTAGCCCCCGCCGCCGCGATCGGGTAGCGTTTGGCGCCGAGAGCCGCAAAGCTTTTTTGGATCGCCTCGATCGGCCCCCCGTCATTCCGGCGGTAGGCGGTAAAAACGATCTCCCGGTTTTGCTTGAGCAGTGCGATCTTGGTGGTCAGGCTTCCGACATCGACACCCAGGAAAAACATCTTTTCCGGACCTCCTTCTCTTCCCTTCGTTCCCGCAGGACGTGCGCAAAGGACTCCACACGCGTTTGCAACCCCGCTTCACCGGTCTGCTCGTTAATAATCACCGTCAACAAGGGAATTTCCAAGTCGCGCACTACACGGGTGAGAATGCTCTGGGCGATGATCTCCGGCATACAGGTAAAGGGCCACAGGTGCACGACGCCGTCGATTCCTTCCCGCGGCGCCAGAGCGGTCAGCCCGACGCTTTCCAGACCGTGCCCTCCCACCATATCGTGCAGATACGGCCGCGCGGCCCGGGTAACCTGGCGGTACCGCCGCAGTGCGGCGGGGCTGTGCAGAATGTGGTGCCTGAACCAGTTGATCACGGTGATCTCCCGTTCCACTTCGATGCGTACATCTTTCAGCGTGCCGAGAGTACGCGCGATTTCATGGTTGACATAGTCCTCGAAGACGGCATAAATTTCGCCGATCAACCTTACTTTGAACGGAGGCGGCCCGTTTTCACGGGGCAGCAAAGCACAAGACTGCTTGAAGCGGCGAAAAGCCGCCGTCAATGAACCGAGCGAAGCCGCCTCTTTTGCTTCCGCCAGGAACAGCCGGTAGGTCCGGTCCGCTTCGCCGCGCCGGCTCTCCCTGGCCCGCAGAACGTAGAGCGCCTCTTCCGCCTTCTCGGTAAGTGCGGCCTTGTAGAACGCCAGTAAAGCGCTCCAGGCGGCCCGCCGGCCCATGCGCATGCCGAATAACTGGCGCATCACCTTCACGAACGGCTGGTAATTTTTATTTAAGGGGAGCGGTGAATTAATCACCAGCATTTCAAAATCATAACCGGCTCTTCTGAGCAGCGTTTCCTGCATTTCGGCATACCAGCCGAGGCGGCAACGGCCCTTCCCCCCGACCATGACCAGGGTATTCGCTCCCGCCTCCAGGCACTGGCGCATCTGACCAACCGTCACAGTAAGCGGGTAGCAGATAAATTCGGGTGCCAGTGCGGCTCCAAGTTCCGTGGTTAGGCGGGTGATGGGGAGCGGCCCCACTGCTTTTACCAGCTCGCCGTTGAAGATCGTGGCCAGGGCGCCGCCGAGTTTGCCAAGGGTGGGGAAGCCAAGTACCCGGGTTTCAGGCACAGGCGGAGGGATAAACCTGGGCCCCGGGGAAGCGGCAGCCGGCAGGTCTGGTTTTTTCTCCAGTACCTTTTGCACCGTTTTCCCCGCCGCCGTAACGGTATCCAAAAAGGCTTCCAGCCGCGTCACCAAACCGGCCTCCCCGGTTTGCTCGTCTACCGTTAAGATCAGCAGTGGAACGCCGTGTTTTCGCGCTTCCTCTTCCAAAAAGACTTCAATTACCGCTTCGGGACCGCATTCAAAAGGACTGAGCAGGATCAGGCAGTCGATCATCTGCTGATGGAGCCAGTAGAGGGCGCTGCCGACAATAATCTGCTCGAAGCTCCAGAGTTCCTTGCCGTAGCTTGTGCCGGCCAGCACCCTGGCTGCCGCCCGGGGTGGAACCATCTCCGGGACGAATACCACGGCATGCTCTTTAAGGCGGTCAGCCAGGTTGTGCGCGATATAGTCGTAAAGGATGTAACTGTGCCCGGCAACTCCAACCCGCAGGGACCGGTTAAAACGGGCCCGCCGGTTGTAGGGATGGCTGCGCTTAAAACTTTTAATCCCGACCACCTTTTCGAGGGCTTCGGGAAAAGTTAAACCTTGCTCTGCCGTAGCCGCGCTAAACCGGTTTTGACAGCGCCAGGCGTCACGCAGGGCAGCCCGGGTTTGCCTTTCGCCGGCGCCCAGCCTTCTGCCGGCGGCGGCGAGTGAATCGAGGCTGGCGCGGGGGTTGCAGCGCCAGTCGATTTGCGGGGTGAGGAAAAGATCTTCCGGCAGCGCCAGGCCGTTGCGCAGCATCGCCGGCGCCCCGATATGCTTGGGGCAGTAGTAGCTGTAACGATCCCGGCTGACCAGGGTTGGCATAAACAAGAAGTCCACTTTCTTTTCAACTAGCTCCAGGGTATGCGGAAAAGCCAGCTTAACCGATATGCAAGGCTCATCGGTGGGGCATACCGTTAAGTTTTCCAGGGTCCTCGGTCCGGTAGGGCTGGAGAGGACCACCGCGGCGCCCAACCTCTCCAGGAACACCTTGTAAAACGGCAGATAATAGAAAAAAGATAATACCCGGGGAATCCCAACTTGCATTATCTTCACCCCTGAAAGGTAATCTAGAAAAGCTTAAGCTATTTTAGCCCAATCTAGCTTTGCCTATTCTTTAGCCTGGCTTGAAAAGGAAATTACTGCTATCAGTTTCCTGAGCCGGGAGGAGGTGTGGGATTTCGAAGATGCAGGATATTGAATATATCGTCCGGCAATCCCTTTTTGTCGTCATCCTGCTTTTAGAAATCTACGGCAGTTTTATCATCGTTTTTTCTTCGAACCGCATTTTCATGCTCTTTTTGCGCACCGCCAGGGATGGTACCGAAGCGCGGCTTAATCTGGCCAGCCACCTGGCCATGGGGCTCGAATTTCTGCTTGCCGCCGAAATAATTCGCACGATTGTCATCCGCAGCTGGACGGAGCTGCAGATTTTAGGCGCGGTACTGCTGCTCAGGGCGATCCTTTCGGTGTTGATCATCTGGGAAATCAAGCAAGGTTAGCTCGAGGTAAAAACTGATATTGCGCAGGGTCTAAAATTATAATAAGATGACGGTAAATGTTAATTGAAAGGCGCGTAAACATGGCCGTCATCATCCCTTTTAAAGGAATCCGCTTCAACCTGGACCGGGTCGGAGACCTGGCGGCGGTAATTACCCCGCCCTACGACGTAATCGGTCCCGCTGAGCAGGAGCTCTATTACCGGCGCAGCCCTTATAATCTCATCCGCCTGGAATATGGCAAAACCGGACCCGAGGACAACGACTCGAACAACCGCTACACCCGCGCCGCCGCCACCCTGCAGGCATGGCTGGAAGAAGGGGTACTCCTGCGGGAGGAGGAGCGCCTTTTTTACCTTTTTGAGCAGGAATTTAATTACCATCATATGCTATTTCGCCGCACCGGGATCGTGGCCGCCCTGAAGCTGGAGCCTTACACCAACGGGGTTGTGATCCCCCACGAGAGAACAATGGCCCAACCAAAGTTTGACCGTCTGCAGCTGCTGCGGCACTGCCGCACCAACTTCAGCCCCATCTTCGGGCTTTTCGCCGACCAGGACGGCCGTTTGGCGGAGTTCAGCACCCCTGTGCGTAAAACGGTGCCATTGAGCGATTTTCGGGCAGACGACGGGCAGCGCTACCGCCTCTGGGCCGTGCGCGGTTCTTCCCGCCAGGAAGCGCTGGCGCGCCTCCTGGCCCCGCTTCCTGTATTTATCGCCGACGGGCACCATCGTTATAAAACAGCGCTGCGCTTCGCCCGCGAGCTTAACGGCAATCAAGCGCTGCCGCCCGGTTCCGGCTATGTCCTTTCCGTACTGACCGGCCTGCAGGATCCCGGCTTGTTAATCCTCCCCACCCACCGCCTGCTGCACGGTCTTACCGCCGTGCAGCTGGAAGAGCTGCCCCGGATTATCGCGGAAAGCTTTGACACCCGGGTCCTGGGCGATTTAACAAAACTCGAGATGCGTAAATTTACCGCGCTGTTGGAGCGGGAAGGCCGGAGCGCTCCGGTCATCGGGCTATTGCTAGCGGGGCGGGCCTGGCTGCTGACGGCAAAGCCGGGGGCAACCGGAAATAACCTGGATGTAATCACCCTGCAGGAGCGGATCCTGAGGCCAATCCTGCAGGATACAGACCCCGAGCTATATCTTACCTACACCAGGGACGAAACGGAAGCGCGACAAGCGGTCCTCTCCGGGGCGGTACAGGCCGCCTTTATCCTTAACCCGGCTCCAATCGAAAGGGTAACCGCACATGCCTTGCAGGGTGAAATATTGCCGCAAAAATCAACCTATTTCTACCCCAAACTGCCCAGTGGCCTGGTACTTTACCACCACACCTTAAGTTATTCCGATCGCTGACCTGGCAAAACCAGGCTGTATTTTTATCTGGACGGGCTGCGACACGTCCGTATCTTCATTTCTGCAAAAACAGCTGTACGTGAGCATTGAACATTACGTGCAGCTAGGCCGGGTCCTGCCGGGTTTCATAACGTCTCACATCTCACTTCACTTCTCACCTCTCAAAGGCCAGTATTGCGACTGCACCTGCAGCACCTCTTCAAGGCGGCGCAAAGTCGCCGGGGCCGGTTCCCGGGGCGGGTTTTCTTCGGGAACGGGGAGCCCCCAGCGGCCGATGGCATTCAGGACCTGAAGCACCGCTCCCGCCTGCCCCTGGAGGTGGTAGCCGCCCTCGAGACAGAGAAGCATTCTCCCGCTGCAGCAGGCGGAGGCGGTTTTAGACAGCGCTTCCGCCATGCGGTAATAGCCTGAGTGCGTCAGTGACATCCCGGCCAGGGGATCGCGGTAATAGGCATCCTGCCCGGCCGATATGACCAGCAAATCCGGTTTAAACCGCTCCAAAACCGGTAAAATTACCCGTTCAAAAAAGAGAAGATAGTCCGCATCGCCGGATCCGGCGGGCAGGGGGATATTGATGGTGTAACCTTCCCCTGCGCCGCAGCCCGTTTCCCGGAGCTGCCCGGTGCCCGGATAAGCCGGGCTCTGGTGCAGCGACAGGTAAAGGACATGCGGGTCTGCCTCAAAGATGTGCTGGGTCCCGTTGCCGTGGTGGACATCCCAGTCGATTACAGCCACCCGTTCCAGGCCGTAGTCCCGGCAGGCCGAGCGCGCCGCCACGGCCGCATGGTTAAAAATACAGAAGCCCATGGCCCGGTTTCTTTCGGCATGGTGCCCCGGCGGCCGGGTTAAAGCAAATACTTTCCGGCACTCTCCTTCCAGGACTTCTTTCAGCCCGGCCACTGCGCCACCGGCGGCCAGAAGAGCTACCTCGTAAGAGCGGCTGACAATGTATGTATCCATGTCCAGAAAACGCCGGCCCTGGCGGCAGGCCTCATCGATCGATTCAATATACCCCGGATCGTGAACCAGGGCGACCGTCCCCAGCTCTGCCGGCAGCGGCGTAATTTTCTTGATTTTGTTCTCGAGAGGATGCGCCTCGAGCGTGGAAAGGATCTGCTCCAGCCGTTCCTTCCGCTCGGGGTGGTGTTCCTGATTGTGAACAAGGTAGTCAGGATGATAGACCAGTCCGATTCGCTCTCCGCTATTTGGCATCTGTTCCTTTCCCTTCATTTTTTGTCGCCGTGAGCTTCATCCATGGCCTTGCACAGCCGCCCCCACAAAAAAGGGCTGTGCTTGCGCAGCACCACGGGGCGCCCGGTGGAATTGACAAAGGCGTGCTCCGTGCTTCCCCGGGCCAAAAGCTCTTCCTCCCGGCGCACTTCATAGCCAAAGACGACCCTCACTTCTTGAAGGCTCTCAATCCAGGTTAGAAGGGCGATTTCATCGTCGTAGCGCGCCGGCACCTTGTAATCACAGGAAACCCTGATTACCGGCAAGTAGAGGTTATTTTTCTCAAACTCCCGGTAAGGCATCCCCAGCCTGCGCATCAGCTCTGTGCGCCCGATTTCAAACCAGACGAGATAATTGGCGTAATAGACTATCCCCATCTGGTCGGTGTCTTTGTAGCGCACCCTGATCCTGCTTTCATCGCGCATCATCCCAGTTTTCGCCTCCCGTATCAAAATAACCGGTAAAAGGAAGAATTTACCCGGCAGTTAGAGGACGTTCGCCCGGCCCCGGTAGATTAAGCCCCGGATTGGATCCACGGTGATCAGTTCACCGGGCCGGATCAGGCCGGTGGCCTTTTCCGCACCGACCACGGCCGGTTTCCCCAGGTTCAGGGCGATGATGGCGCCGTGGGAGGTAAGCCCCCCTTCCTCGGTGACCACGGCGGCCGCCTTTTCCAGGGCCGGCAGATAATCCCGGTTGGTGCCGCGAGTTACCAGGATCTGCCCTTCCCGGATGCCGGCCGGGATTTTACCACCGGCAACGACAAAGGCCGTCCCGCTGACCGCCTTCTGGCCCACCCCTGTTCCCTGGGCCAGAACCTCGCCGATCGTTTCCACCCGCAGCAGGTTGGTGGTACCGGTAACGCCCACCGGCACACCGGCGGTAATTACCACCAGGTCCCCCTCCTTGATCAGCCCCTCCTGCATCGCCGCCCGGGTCGCGGCGACAAACATTTCGTCCGTAGATTCCACCGGCGGGTAAAGGACCGGGTAGATTCCCCAGGTCAGCTTGAGCTGTGCGGCAACCTTGAGACGCGAAGTTACGGCGATTACGGGCGCTTTCGGCTTGTATTTGGACACCATCCGCGCCGTGTGCCCCGATTGGGTGGAAGTGATAATCGCGTCGGCGCCGAGTTCCTGGGCTGTGTGGCAGGTGGCGTAGCTGATCGCGTCGGTCACCGTTTTACTCATGGCCGCTTCCAGGCTTTCAAGGATCTTCTTATAATCGAGCGCTTCCTCGACCCGCACGGCGATTCGGCTCATCGTCTGGACAGCTTCCACCGGAAAACGCCCCACGGCCGTTTCCCCGGAAAGCATCACCGCATCGGTGCCGTCAAAAATGGCGTTGGCCACATCGCTGGCTTCGGCCCTGGTGGGGCGGGGATTGCGGATCATGCTGTCCAGCATCTGGGTGGCGGTAATTACCGGCTTTCCGGCCCGGTTGCAGCGGTAAATAATTTTTTTCTGCAGCAGCGGGACCTCTTCGGTGGGGATTTCGACCCCCAGATCGCCGCGGGCGACCATCATCCCGTCCGCTACATCCAGGATGGAATCAAACTGCTGCATCCCTTCCCGGCTTTCAATCTTGGCGATCAGCATCGCCTCGCCGCGCAAATCCTCCATCAACTGCCTGATTTCCAGGATGTCTTCCCGGCTGCGGGTAAAAGAGGCGGCGATAAAATGGATCTCCTGCTCCAAAGCGGCCTTGATGTCAGCCCGGTCCTTGGGGCCGAGAGCGGGCAGGTTTATCCTTGTCCCGGGCAGGTTTAAGCCCTTGTAGCTTCTTAGCTCCCCGCCGTGAATCACCCGGCAAAAAATTTCCTCGCCCTGGATCTCAAGCACCTGCAGGGTAATCATCCCGTCATCAATTAAAACAGTGCGCCCCGGGGCGAGATCTCCCGGCAGCCCCGGGTAGGTCACCGAAACCCGCCGGTTATCCCCCGGGACAGCCGCCGCGGTAAGGATGAAGCCCTGCCCGTCTTCTAAAGATACGCTCTCCTCCACCAGCGTACCGGTGCGCACTTCCGGGCCGCGGGTATCAACCAGCAACGCCACGGTCTGTTTCAGCTGCCGGCCCACTTCCCGGATCATCTCCACCCTCCGCCAATGCTCCTCGCTCCGGCCGTGGGAAAGGTTCAGGCGCGCCACATCCATCCCCGCTTCAATCAAGGCTGCGATCCGATCCGGTGTATCAGTACTGGGACCGATCGTGCACACAATCTTTGTCCTGCGCATATCTTCTCCTCCGAAAAAGTTCATTTGGTGCCTGGCACCGAATGAACTTTTTCGGCGCCAGGCACCTGAGTTTTTTTACATGGAGAGGATGAGGGCCAGTTCGTAGAGATCTGCCGGGAAGGCACGGCCTGCCGTTAACGCTTCCAGCAGCGGCACCGGGTGGATTGCGCCGCCCTTGGCGGCGGTGATCATGCCGCCCCGCCCCTCCCGCAGCAGGTCTACCGCCGCGGCACCCATCCGGCTGGCCAAAAGGCGGTCCGCCGCGGAAGGGCTTCCGCCGCGCTGGATATGGCCGAGCACGGTGACCCGGGTCTCCAGGCCGGTCTTCTGTTCAATCTGCGCGCCGACACAAAAGGCGCTGGCCGCCCCTTCCGCCACCAGGATAATGCTGTGCGTCTTTTGGCGGCGGACCCCCTTTACCAACCGCCGGCAGATCTGATCCAGGTCGAACTCTATCTCCGGCACCAGGATTACCTCGGCCCCTCCGGCCAACCCCGCCGCCAAGGCGATAAACCCGTTGTGCCGCCCCATCACTTCCACCACAAAAACCCGGCCGTGGGAGGTGGCCGTATCCCTGAGCCGGTTCAATGCATCCAAAACAGTATTCACCGCCGTGTCGAAGCCGATGGTGCTGTCTGTGCCGTAAATATCGTTGTCGATCGTGCCGGGTATGCCGACCGCCTTAATCCCCAGCACGTCCAGGGCCTGAGCGCCCCGGAATGAACCGTCGCCGCCGATTACCACGATCCCTTCGATGCCCCGCTCCCGAAGGCGGGCGGCGGCCTTTTCCTGAACTGCTTTTTCCATAAATTCGGGCGCCCGGGCCGTGTGCAGGATCGTCCCGCCACGGTGGATAATCCCGGCCACCGAACTGAGCTCCATCTTTCGCCAGGGCGACGGGTTTATCAGCCCGGCAAAACCCCTTTCAATACCGTAGATTTCCATCCCGCAGTAAATCGCTTTGCGCACCGCCGCCCTGATCGCGGCATTCATCCCGGGGGCGTCGCCGCCGCTGGTTAAGATCGCTATTTTACGCATTTTTTTGTTCACTCTTTGATAGCATACTCCATAAATTAGATTTTATATCCTCCACCTTCGCCGCGCCCCGGCCCAGCAGCCTTTCCAGGCGCTGCCGGCAGCTCTGGAGATCGGAAACCCAGTATTCTTCCGGCAGAAAAATGACCTTCTTCTCCCGGACGAAGTACAAGGAGACCGGGATCTCTCCTTCGCCGGAACTTAAAATCCTTTTCAGCTCGGCCAAGGTGTCGGGGCCGTGCGCGGGTTTAATCAAGAGGCAGAGCTGCCTCGGCTCCCGGGGCAGGGGAGTGACCGATTCGGCAATGATTTTGGCCTCTTCTTCCTCTTTGAGGTCGGTCTTTCCCCTGATCAGAACGAGGCTGTCTTCTTTGAAGAGGCCGGATTCACGCTCGTAAAGATCGCTGAAAACCACCACCTCGACACTTCCCGTCAGGTCCTCCAGTTTTACGAAGGCCATCGGCTTTCCTTTCTTGGTATAAATTGAGCGGACGGCGGCGACGATACCGCCCACCGTTACCTGGCGCCCGTCTCCCGCCTCCGGCAACTCCGCGCAAGCTGTCACCCGCTGCATCCGCTCCAGGAACGGGCGGTACTGCTCCAAGGGATGGCCGGAAATATAGAGCCCGAGCATCTCTTTTTCCAGGGTTAGCCTCTCCTTGACGGAGAAATCTTCAATTTCCGGCAGGCGGTCCCGGAGCAGGTCGTCCTGGCTCGCCTCGTCCATCAGCGAAAACATGGAAATCTGGCCGTTTTCCCTTTCCCGCTGGGCTGACTGGCCCCGGGCCAGGATCTCATCCAGGCAGGCCAGGTATTGGGCCCTGCTGCCGCCCAGTGAGTCGCAGGCGCCGCATTTGATCAGGCTTTCCACCACTTTGCGGTTGCAGAGGCGGGAATCCACCCGGGCCGTGAAATCACTTAAAGAGAGAAACGGTTTCTCGCGGCGCGCCGCCAGGATCGACTCGATCGCGCCAAGGCCCACATTTTTTACCGCCGCCAGCCCAAAACGAATCCGCTTTTCACCCACAACCGTGAAGTTTGTTTCACTCTCGTTGAGATCCGGCGGCAAGACCTCGATCCCCTGGCGCTTGCAGTCGGCGATATAGAGGGCCACCTTGTCGCTGTTCGCATAATAGCCGGTCATAAGGGCGGCCATGAATTCCACCGGGTAGTTCGCTTTCAGGTATGCCGTCTGGTAGGCGATCAGGGCGTACGCCGCCGCGTGGGATTTGTTGAAACCGTAAGAGGCAAATTTTAAGATCAGGTCATAAACCTCCTGCGCCAGCTCCCGCGAATAGCCTTTAGCCAGGCTGCCCTCGATAAAGCGGCTCTGCTGTTCGTCCAGGATCTCCTTTTTCTTTTTGCCGATCGCCCGCCGCAGCAGGTCCGCCTGTCCCAGGGTGAAGCCGGCCATGCGGGCGGCAATCTCCATGATCTGCTCCTGGTAGACGATCACGCCGTAGGTTTCATTTAAAACCGGCTCCAGGACCGGGTGCAGGTATTGGAACGGCTCCTTCCCATGTTTGCTGTTGATAAAGACGGGGATCTGCTCCATCGGTCCCGGGCGGTAAAGCGCCACCACGGCGACGATATCCTCAAACTTGTTCGGCTGCAGTTCGCGCAGCGCGCCGCGCATCCCGCTGCTTTCCAACTGAAAAGTACCGGTGGTTTCGCCCTGTGACAAGAGGCGGTAAGTCCGGGCATCGTCAAGAGGGATGCCTTCGGCGGTAAGCGTCAGGCCGCGCCGCCGCCGGATATTGAGCAGGGTCTCGTTGATAATGGTCAATGTTTTCAGCCCGAGAAAGTCCATCTTCAGCAGGCCCAGCTCCTCCAGGGTGCCCATCGGGAACTGGGTGACCACAGTGCCGTCGGATGTCTTCAATAAAGGCACATGGTTCACCAGCGGTTCGCGGGCGATTACCACCCCTGCCGCATGGATCGAGGCATGCCTGGGCATCCCCTCGACCGCGATAGACGTGTCGAGGAGCAGGCGGTAACGTTCTTCTTCCCGGTAAAGCGACTGCAATTCCTTGCCCTGTTCCAGCGCTTTCGGGATCGTCATCCCGGCTTCGACGGGGATCAACTTGGCGATCCGGTCTACCTCTCCATACGGAAAAGCCAGCGCCCTCCCGACATCGCGCACCGCCGCCCGCGCGGCCATGGTGCCGAAAGTAATGATCTGGGCCACCCTTTCCTGCCCGTATTTCGCAAAGACATACTGCAGCACCCGGTCCCGCTTGTCGTCGCAGAAATCGATGTCGATATCCGGCATCGAGATCCGCTCCGGATTGAGGAAGCGTTCAAAGAGCAGCCCGTGCCGGAGGGGATCGATGTTGGTAATGCCGAGGGTATAGGCCACCAGGCTGCCGGCGGCGGAGCCTCTCCCCGGCCCGACCATAATTCCCTCCTGGCGGGCGAAGCGCACCAGGTCCCAGACAATAAGGAAATAACTGGAGTAGCCCATTTGCCGGATAATGCCCAGCTCGTACTCCAGGCGCCGCTCAATCGCTTCGCCTCCATCGGGATAGCGTTCCTTCAACCCTTCCCGGCACAGGCCGGCCAGGTATTCGGCGGCGTCAACCCCTGCGGGGAGGGCGTACTCGGGCAGGTGCAGGCGGTCGAACTGAAAATCGAACCGGCAGCGCGCCGCAATTTGCAGCGTGTTCGCCAGCGCTTCGGGACAGTCCTTGAACAACTCCGCCATCTCCAGGGCTGTCTTAAAATAGAGCTCCTGCGATTCGAATTTCAGGCGTCCCGGCTCATTGATCGTTTTGCCGGTTTGGATGCACAACAGCACGTCATGGACAGCGGCGTCCTCCCGGGAAAGGTAATGCACGTCGTTACTGGCTACGAGTGGAATCCCTTCTTCCCGGGCGAGCCGGTACAGGTGCCTGTTGACCGCTGCCTGTTCGGAGAGGCCGTGATCGTGCAGCTCCAGGTAAAAGTTTTCCCGGCCGAAAAGGTCGCGCAAGTCAAGCGCCACTTCACGGGCTTTGGCGAACTCGTCCCGGGCGAGGAGCGACGGCACCTCGCCGGCCAGGCAGCCGCTCAAAGCGATCAGGCCGCTTGTGCTCTCCTCCAGCAGGGCGCGGTCGATCCTGGGCTTATAATAGAAACCCTCCAAAAAACCGGCCGATACCAGGCGCATCAGGTTACGGTAGCCCGCTTCGTTTTCGGCCAGCAAGACCAGGTGGTACTGGAAGTCGTCCAGGCGGGGTTCCTTTTGCCGGCGGGAGCGCGGCGCCACGTAGACCTCGCAGCCGATAACCGGGTTAATCCCGGCTTTATGCGCTTCCCGGTAAAAATCGACGACCCCGAACATGGTGCCGTGGTCGGTTACCGCCAGGGCGGGCATGCCCAACGCGGCGGTTTTTTCCACCAGTTGCTTAATCCGCGCCGCCCCATCCAGCAGGCTGTACTCGGTATGACAATGCAGGTGGACAAAGTTTGGTTCAGTCAAATCGGCAAACCCCGTTTCATTCAAGTATTCAGAATTCAGACTGTTTATTTCTCCTTCCCGGCAAGTATTTCCTTTATCACCGCGGCATAATTATGCATTAAAAGGAGCGCGGATGATGGATAAATTTCTGCCGGGCTTAATCCTTACTTTTTGCGTGGCCCTGGGGGTCAACCTGGGCGGCAGCCTTATGGGCACCCTGGGCGCAATATTCACCCATCGCCCGCCCCTGAAAACAATGCTGGAACTGGCGGTCGAACTGAAAATATGGGCGTTGGTGGCTGCCCCGGGAGAGACTTTTGGGGTAATCAAAACTTTTGAAGCGGGTGTCTTTGGCAAGCAGTTTACCGGCTTAGTCAAACAGCTTTTTATGATCGGCGGCGCTTTCCGGGTGAAATTGCCGCGGTAAAGGTTGAACTCGAAGGGCCTGTTGGCGCCTTCGCCAAGCTCGAACTGCAGCGCCTGATTGGCGAAATTACCACCGAGCTGGTCGGTGAAAAAATTGAAAACCTTAACCCCGCCTTGATCCTGGCGCTGCTGCACCGGCGCAAGCTGACCGTTGAGGAGAAAGACTACCTGCTCAGCGTGAACTGGATCATTTTCAGCCGTGAGACTATTTTCAATCTAACCGCCTCTCCCGCTCCGCCATAAGGGTAAACCGGGCCTGCCCGGTAAGCGCCCGCCGCCGTGATCCGGTTTTCCAAACGCCGCGCCTTTTGCCGGAGCGCCAATGTTTCCGGTATGCTTTCAGCTTTTCCCGCCGCCACAGTTCCTTCCCGAACGCCAGGGCGGAAGCCAGCGCCACCAGCAGCCAGAGCGCGGTGAAAACAGCCGGGACTGAACCGAATCCCGGTTCCGGCAGCAAAAGCAAACCCAAAGCAACCAGCGTCAGCGCCAGGGTTAACCCGGCGATTGTGAAAAAACCGCGCATCCCTCACCACCTCTTACTATCTATTAATAAGCTTCAAGTCTGGCATTGATGACAGCCGGCGAAAAAAACGATCACCGGTTGCTTCAGAAACACAAGCGCCGGAAACGCCACGGGAGGAAGGGGGCCGGAAGAGCGCAGAGCGCCGGAGCCCCGCCAGCGCTCTTTTTTTAAACCCGGCGTTATGTTAGAATATTTCCAGACCGTTAACAGATGATGAAGGAGTGCCGCCATGCTCGAAGACAAAGAGCTGCGCCTGGCTTTAAAAATTGTCCTGACGGCCACCGCGGTAGCCATCCTGCTGTTGGTTTTGCTAAAGTTGGCCCCAATTATTGCTATTTTCGTGATCGCCCTTTTTATCGTTTACTGTATCGCGCCCCTGGTAAATTTCCTGATCAGGCAAAAATTGCAGCCGCTGCTGGCCGCGATCTGCGCCGTCCTGATTATCCTGCTGGCGATGTTTTTCTTTTTCTCCCTCCTGGTGCCGGGGCTGATCGTTGAATTCCAGAGGCTGGCGACTTTCCTCACCACCGAAGCGGCTGACCACATTGGCAAGCTGATCGAATGGCTGGACGAGCTCGACGCGCGGTTTGAACTGCATTTATCCGAAAGTTTTACCGAATACTACACTCAATTCATGCGGCAGCTCCCCAGCCACGTCGAGCAGCTCCTCAAACAGCTGACCGCCCTTTTCTCCAGGGTCTGGGTTGTCCTGGCCCTGGCGTTCCTGGTGTTTTACCTGGTCCAGGACCTGGAAAAGGCCAAAGATAATTTGACCAGGCTCTTCCCGCAGATTTACCGCAAGAACATCACCCGCATCCTCGGGATCGTCGACCAGAAAGTGGGGGCTTATATCCGCGGCACCCTGCTGAAAAGTGTTTTTGTCGGGGCGCTGACCTGGTTGGGGCTGACGCTCCTGGGTATGCCTTTCGCCCTGCTCCTGGGCATCCTGGCCGGGGGGTTGAATATCATCCTTTATATCGGCCCGATCCTGGCCGCCGTCCCGGCGGTCCTGATGAGCATCGTCCCCGGCACGCCAAGTATCTTCCTGGTAATTGCGGTTTATATCGTGGTGCAGACTCTCGACGCCTTCGTTTTTACCCCGGTCCTGCTGGGCAAGGCCGTGGACTTAAGCCCTCTTACCGTCGTGGTAGTGGTTTTAATCGGGGGGCAGCTGATGGGGATAACCGGGATTATCCTGGCCATACCGATTACCGCGATCTTGAAAGTGCTTCTGGCGCACTACTACCTGGACAAAGGAAAAGCACCTTAATCGGCAAGCCGTCAGCACAGGCCGGGGAAGCCCTGCTGGCGTAAGGCTTCAAAAAGCACGATGGCCGCGGCGTTGGCCAGGTTCAGGGAACGCGGGATCCCCCCGACCATGGGGATGCGCAGGACAAATTCCGCATCGATCAGCAGTTCTGCGGGAAGGCCGCGGGTTTCGCTGCCAAACACCAGGCAATCCCCGGGCCGGTACGCCACTTCCGTATACAAAATTTTGCCCCGGGTGGAATAAAAGAAAAAACGCCTTCCCGGGTAAGTTTCACGAAAAGCGCCGAAATCGGGGTGGATCCGCAGCTGGAGATACTGCCAGTAGTCAAGCCCGGCGCGGCGGACCTCTTTCTCCGCGATCGAGAACCCGAGCGGCTCTACCAGGTCCAGAAACGTTCCGGTCATCACACAGGTGCGGGCAATATTGCCGGTGTTTTGGGGGATTTCCGGCTCAACCAGGACCAGGTGCATCTGCTTCACCCCAAGCTTAGGCTTTTAAGCGCTACAGCGCGCAATTTACCATTTATTTATTAAGCCATTGATACATTATGCTTTTTAATACACAGCACTACCTTAAGTATGTCATTGCGAGCGAAGCGCAGCAATCTGACAGACGGTGTGTGCACATTTGTTCACTATTCCGTTGCAGTGATGCGGCAAAGGCATTGTTTAGGTTTACTCCCCCGACCCGCAGCAGCCGTGTTTTTCTTCCCGCTCCCGGCCGGGCAAATCCCCGTCGTCTTTATCCCCGCGCAGGGTTTCGTTAAAACGCTGCAGCTGCGCCAGCACCGCGGCGTTGAAAGTGCCGGGCGGGAAACCGCCCTCCTCCTGTTCGGTCCCCGCCTCCACGCCGCTCAAAAGCTCCAACCCCTCGTCGACGGTGGAGATACAATAGAGATGGAAACGGCCCTGTTTCACCGCTTCAATCACCTCTTCATTGAGCATGAGGTGCTTGCTGTTCTGGATCGGGATCACTACGCCCTGGTCGCCCGAAAGGCCCCTGGTCTTGCAAGCGGCGAAGAAACCCTCGATCTTGCTGTTAATCCCGCCCACCGGCTGGATCTCCCCTTTCTGGTTGACCGAACCGGTAACCGCCAGGTTTTGCTTCAGCGGGAGGCCGGCGAGGCAGGAAAGCAGGCAGAAAAGCTCCGCCGCCGAAGCGCTGTCCCCATCCACGCCCGCGTAGGACTGCTCAAAACAGAGGCTGGCGGAGAGGTTCAGGGGGACCTGGCGCCCGTAGCGCAGCCCCAGGTAGCCGCTTAAGATCAGCACTCCCTTGTCGTGGAGGCGCCCGCTGAGCTGGCTCTCGCGCTCGATATTGACAATCCCCCGGCGGCCCAGGTAAGCCGTGGCGGTAATCCGGGAGGGACGGCCGAACTGGTAATCCCCCAGGTCGATCACCGAAAGCGCATTGACCTGTCCGGCTTTTGCCCCTTCCAGGTCGAGTAAAATCTGCCCTTTCTCCACGGCCTCCTGGATCTTCTGCTCATACTTGTTGGAGCGGTATATTTTTTCCGCCAGCGCTTTTTTGACCTGCTCCGCCCCGACAACCCCGCTGCCGTCCAGTTCGGCCCAGGCGTCCGCCTCGAAGAGAAGCTCCACGATTTCGTTGAAGCGCGTGCTCAGCTTCTCCTGATGCTCGGCCAGCCTGGCGCTGTATTCGACGACACCGGCCACGGCGCGGCGATCAAAGTGGCGCAGCCCCTCCCGCTCGCAGTGGTAGGCGATGAAACCGGCCATCTTGGCCATGTTTTCATCATGCAGCTCCATCTCCATGTCGAAATCGGCCTTGATCTTAAACAGCTTCCGGAAGTCCTCATCGTAGTGATAGAGCAGCTGGTAGAGCTGCGGGCTGCCGATCATGACCACCTTCAGATTTAAAGGTATCGGCTGCGGGCGCAGGGTCGACATCGCCATCAAGCCGTAGTGTTCGCCCATATTCTCAATACGGATCTCCCTTGTTTTCAGAACCCGTTTCAGGACCTCCCACGACTGCATCCCGGTCAGGACGTCCCTGGCCTGGACGATCAGGTAACCGCCGTTGGCCCGGTGCAAGGCGCCGGCCTTGATCATCGTAAAATCGGTCACTACCATCCCGAAACGGTTCTCATACTCCACCCGGCCCAGCAGATTATAGTAGGACGGGTTGGTTTCATAGATCATCGGCGCCCCCCCGGTCTCCCGGTTGTCCACCAGCAAGTTTACCTTGTAGCGCTTCTCCGCTTGTTCCTGGCTCTGGCGGCGCATCCACACCAGCGGTAGCTGCTGCTCCTCTTCCTCGCCCCTGAATTCCCCCATGCTGGAGAGGACGTCGGCCTGGAAAGCCTGCAGGTACTTCTGCACCGCGGGAAACGAGGCGTATTCTTCAAGCAGTTCGCTGAAAAGGTGGCCGGTAGCCGCCATCCCGATGCGCTGGTCCAGCCGCTTGAATTTATCCTTGAGCTCCCTTTCGGCAATTTGGATGCGGCGCATGATTTCCACTGCCTTAAGCTGGACATCGGTGGACTTTTTCTCCAGCTCTTCCTTAACCGACTGGTCCAGCTTGGCGTATTCCTCTTCGCCGATCTGCTCGCCGTTCATCACCGGCACCGTGAGAAAACCGGAACTGGTCCTTTTCAGGGCGAAACCCTGTTCCAGGGCGGCCTTGTTCAGCTCTTCAAACAGCACGGAGCGGGCCTCCTGAAACTCCTTGACAAAGATCGCTTTCTGGCGCTCGTAATCCTCCCCGTCGAAAGCCTTGGGGATAGCCTGTTTCAAATCATCGAGCAGCTCTTCAACCTGGCGGCAGAAAACGGCGCCCATCCCCGCCGGAAGGGGCATGGCGATCGGTTCTCCGGGGTTGTCGAAATTATAAACATACAACCAGTCATCCGGAACCGCCTCCGCGGCGGCTATTTTTTCGACGACGGACCTGGCGTAGCTGGATTTGCCGGTGCCCGTCAGGCCGGTCATAAAGATATTGTAACCGGGGCGCTTGATGCGCAGTCCAAATTCCATCGCCTTTACCGCCCGGGCTTGGCCGATCATCCCCTCCAGCAGAGGGACCTCCGCCGTGGTCTCAAAGGGCATCCGGTGCGGATCACAGGTAAACCTCATTTCTTTCGCCGACAGCTCTTTCCAGGGCATACTACCCCTCCCCCATAAACTTTTTAATCGATCGCCTTTGCGGACATAGCTCTCCCAAGAAACAGGCGCCGCATTTGGGGCGGCGGGCCAGGCAGACCTGCCGCCCGTGGGTGATCAGGCGGTGGTGGGCCGCCGCCCACTCCGCCGGCGGCAGCTTGCTCATCAGTTCGCGCTCCACCTGCTCCACGCCCGGCCCCGCCGCCAAGCCCAGGCGTTTTGAAACACGGTAAACATGGGTGTCCACGGCCAGGGCCGGGATTCCGAAAGCGCTGCTCAAGACCACGTTTGCCGTCTTGCGCCCCGCTCCCGGCAGTGCCGTCAAATCTTCAAAACGGGCCGGGAGCCTTCCCCCGTGCTCATGAACGATTTTGCGGCTTGCTTCCACAAGATAACGGCTCTTCTGGCGGTAAAGGCCGCATCCTCTTAAAAACGGTTCGAGCTGATTGGGCTCCATCTGCGCCATCCGGTGCGGTGTCGGCGCCGCCTTGAAAAGCTCTCCCGTGACCTGGTTGACCTGCTCATCGGTAGTCTGCGCGGAAAGAACGGCGGCCACAAAAAGCTGAAAAGGGCTGTCGAAATGAAGCCTCGTTTCAGCCCGGGGATAGTTTTCTCGCAGCAGCGCGAAAATCCGCCGGATTCGCATCTGATCCGGACCATCAATTTTTTCTTGGCACATAACCTTATTATAAATCGTCCGCTCAATCCGGTAAAGCCCCCGGTGCCGCAAACATTTGGCCAGATTCAGTGTGGGGTTTGCGCGGCAAACTGGAATAACTTAATAAACGGTGCCTGGCACCATTTATTAAGTTATTATGCCATTCATTCGGAGGGAATCGATTTCCGGGCTGGTGTAGCCCAGCGACTGCAATATTTCGGCGGTGTGTTCGCCGAGGCGGGGAGGCGGCAGGCGCACCGCGCCGCTGGCACCGGAGAAAAGCAGCGGAAAACCGGGCTGCTTGGCGGACTCGGCCCCTTCCCCGGCCGCGTCGATCCAGAAGCGGCGCGCCAGGCTGACCGGGTGCTCAGCGGCTTCCGGCAGCTCCAGGACCGGTTCGCAGCAGGCGTCAACGGAGGCGAAAATTTGGGTCCACTCCGACCTGGTCTTGCTTTTAAACAGTGCTCCCACCGCTTCGATCAGCTCTTCCCGCCCCGTCTGGTCGAACTGCAGCGTCACCCACTCCGGCTTTGCAACGGCCACGCAAAAGTTCTGCCAGAAGGCCGGTTCCAAGGCGCCGAGGCTCATGTGCCCGCCGTCGGCGGTTTCGTAAAGGTTGTAGCAGGCGAAAGCCCCGGTAAGGTGCCCCCGGTTGCGCCTGGGCAGGGCTTCGCCGCCGGAGCGGTGGGCGGCGGCATAGGACAAAAACGGCAGCAGCCCCTGGGTCATGGATACATCCACGTGCGCCCCCCTCCCGTTTTGCGCCCGGGCAAAGAGGGCGAACATAATCCCGGCGAGCGCCATCAGCGACCCCCCCGCGATATCGGCGATCTGCACCGCCGGCATCACCGGACCCTCCCCGGGAGCGGCGCTCAAGTCCAGCAGCCCGGCCACGGCGGCATAATTGATGTCGTGGCCGGCCCGCTCCCGGTACGGACCGTCCTGTCCGTAGCCGGAGATGGAGGCGTAAACGAGCCCGGGATTAAGCCTGGCCGCCTCGCCGTAACCGAGGCCCAGCCGCTCCATCACCCCCGGCCGGAACCCTTCCACCAGGACGTCGCTCCGGGCGGCCAAAGCTTTGAGGATCTCCCTGCCGGCCGGTTCTTTTAAGTTCAGGGCGACGCTCTTCTTATTGCGGTTCCACTGCCGGAAAAAGGCGCCGCTCCCGTCGATGATCTGCCCCGCCGCCCGGGTGGGATCCCCCAAAACGGGGTCTTCCACTTTGATCACCTCGGCCCCGTAATCGCCCATGATCATGGTACAAAGGGGCCCCGGCAGCAGCCTGGTCAGGTCCACCACCTTGAGCCCCTTCAAGATTGCGCCGCCGGTCTCCCGGCTCATCGGTGTGTATACCGCGGCAGCAGGATAGGCGCCACCCTGCCGCCGGCGGATCCGGTGCTTTCGAGTTCTTTCTCATAGTTCCAGACATGTTCCAGGCTGAAACCGTCTGGCCGGACTTCCCCGCTCCGGGCGGCGGCGTGACGCCCGGCGCGCCGCCCGAAGACGACGATATCAAGCAGCGAGTTGCCCATGAGGCGGTTGCGGCCGTGGATCCCGCCGGCCGTTTCGCCGGCCACGTAGAGGTTCTCCACGGTGCTGCGCCCGTGCTCGTCGATTAATAGTCCGCCGTTCTGGTAATGAAGTGTGGGGTAGATCAGCATCGGCTCCTTGCGGATATCCACCCCGAACCGGGCAAACTGCCGCAGCATCGCCGGCAGCTGCCTTTCGATCGTCCCCTCGCCGTGGGTCAGCTCGATCAGGGGCGAATCAAGCCAGACGGCGGTGCTGCCGGTCGGGAGGGGCACGCCCAGGCCCCGTTCCTTGCACTCGCGGATGATCGCGGAGGACTCCACATCGCGGGTCTCCAGGTGATAGACGAACTGTGCGCCGTTGATATTGAGGGGGGTCCCCCCCAGGCCCCTGGTTTTCTCCGTGACCAGCAGCCCCAGCAGCTGCGGCGGATAGGCGCCGCCCGTGG
This sequence comes from Desulfovibrio sp., assembly GCA_020060545.1. GTDB lineage: Bacteria > Bacillota > Dethiobacteria > DTU022 > DTU022 > JAGUZX01. The sequence continues at coordinate 74,871 of JAGUZX010000134.1, forward strand.
GGTGATACTGGATCGAATCGGCAAAGATGGTTTTGGCCCCGGCGCGGTAGCCGAGCACCAGGCCGTCGCCGGTGGCGCCGTAGTGGTTGCTGGTGGGAAACCCCTGGTAGTGCAGCCGCCCCGATCCCCCGGTGGCGATAATTACCGTCTTCGCCCGGGCGATGAGGTACTCTTCCGTTTCCAGGTTGAACAGGACCGCCCCGGCGGCCCTGCCGCTTGAGTCCAGGAGCAGCTCCACCGCCGGGCAGAATTCGACGACCTTAATCCCGCGGTTATAAACTTCGTCCCTGAGGGTGCGCATGATTTCGGCCCCGGTGTAGTCGCGGGCCGCGTGCATCCGCTTGCGGGAAGTCCCCCCGCCGTGGATGGTGTTCATGGTCCCGTCTTCTTTTTTGTCGAACATGGCCCCCAGGCTTTCGAGCCATTCAATGACCAGCGGGGCGTCCATGACCAGAGCGCGGGCCAGCTCCGGGACGTTGTAGAACCCGCCGCCGCCGACCACGTCCAGGTAGTGGATACACGGCGTATCGTTCGGTTTATCCGCGGCCTGGATGCCGCCCTGGGCCATCATGGTGTTGGCGTCGCCGAAGCGAAGCTTGGTCGCCACCATCACCGAGACGCCGGCGGCACAGGCTTCCAGCGCCGCCGAGGCCCCGGCGCCGCCCCCGCCGATCACCAGCACGTCGACATCGTAAGCGCAACGGTTCAGATCAAGCGCCGCCCCGCGCAGGCGGCTGCCGGCCTCAAGGATATCGGCCATCTCCAGGGGTACGCGGCTCCCCTTGTCTACCCCTACTTGAAGCTGCCGGAAGCCGGCCTCGATAAAATCAGGGTGAAACCGCCGCAGCACCTCCTGGCGTTCCGCGGCGGTCATGCGGGGATAATGCACGCCGACCCGGGAGGGCCTGGTTTCCTCAACCTTCTTCATCAATTCCTGCAAGTGCGGCGTGTAAACCACAGCTTTTCCTCCTCTCGGCCTCTACTCAATGTCGCGGTTGTTGTAGAGCTCCTGCAGCCGCGTCTTGTCCGCATCGATTAACTGCTGCAGCTCGTGATCAAATGCACCGGCTTCGATCGCCCGGACCCTTTCCTTCAGGAAGGCGTCCGGCGGCGCGAGGTAGCGGCTGTAAAGGCGCCGCGCGGTCAAGGCGGCGTTGTAATGGACGATGTGCGCCGGGCAGCGCGAGACGCAAAGGCCGCACATGACGCAGTCAAAGGAGAGATCCGCCGCTCTGGCGAAGTCGCCGCGCTGGAGATAGGCGATATACTGCATTACATCGATGTCCTGCGGGCAAACCTTGGTGCACGAACTGCACCCCAGGCAGCGGAATACTTCGGGATAGAGCCGGGCGAAGTCGGCCACCGAGGGACGGATCCGCTCCAGGTCGAAGAGCGCTTTGCGGCCCGGGAAGAACGGGATCTGGGCCAGGTACATCCCCGGCTCCACCTTGGTCTGGCAGGCGAGGCCCACTTTCAGCTCAAAATCGCCGGCGATGCGGTAGACGGTGGCGCAGGCGCCGCAGAAACCGGCCCGGCAGCCGCAGCCCCGCTTGATCTGGTACCCGGCATACTCCAAGGCCTCGATGATGGTCAGCGTTTCGGGGACCGTGTACTGCTTGCCCATGACGTATAGATCGATCATCCGGATTGCGTCAGCCATTTGAAGGTCCTCCTGTGCTTACTCTACGGGCGGGGCCGGGATGAAGCCGTGTTCCATGGCCGCCCTGGTCTGCTCCTGGGCCCGGCGGATGGTTTCCTCCGCCTTCCGGTAGATCTCTTCCCGGCCAAGCTTCAGCCGCGCCACCCCTTCGGCGATCGCCTTAAGCGCGGTGGCGGTGGCCACCCGGGGGAACACTGCCCACATATCCATGGTCGGCAGGATCTTCTCCGGGTTCATCCCGCCATCCGGCGCGCAGGCCGCCAGTTCTTCCGCCGCGGCGATGCACATGGCATCGGTAATGGTGGTCGCCTGGACATCCAGGACGCCGCGGAAGATGGCCGGGAAACCGAGGGAGTTATTGACCTGGTTGGGAAAGTCGGAACGCCCGGTGGATACGATTTTCGCTCCCGCCTCGATCGCCTCCCAGGGCCAGATTTCAGGAATCGGGTTGGCGCAGGCGAAAACGATGGCGTCTTTCCCCATGCCGGCCACCCACTCTTTTTTGATCGTGTCGGGACCGGGCGTGGAAAGACCGATCGCCACATCGGCCCCTTTGAAGGCCTCCGCCGGGCCGCCGGTCAGCCCCTGCCGGTTGGTCGTGCGGCAGAGCTCCCACTTGACCGGGTTTTCCGTGGCCAGCTCGGTGCGCCCCCCGTGCAGGATCCCCTTGCTGTCGCACATGATCACCTTCCCCGGATCGGCGCCGGCGGCGATGAGCAGGCGGATCGTGCAGATATTCGCCGCTCCGGCGCCGAGCATCACGATTTTTGCTTCGCTCATCTTTTTCCCGACAATTTTCAGCGCGTTGATCAGGCCGGCCAGGGTTACCAGCGCGGTCCCCTGCTGGTCGTCGTGCCAGATGGGAATATGGCATTCCTGGCGCAGCCGGTCGAGGACAGCGAAGCATTTCGGGCTCGCGATGTCCTCCAGGTTTACCCCGCCGAAACAGGGCTGCATCATTTTTACGAATTTGATCAGTTCATCGGCATCCTTGGTATCCACGCAGATCGGAAAGGCGTCCACCCCGCCGAGGTATTTAAACAGCAGCGCCTTGCCTTCCATCACGGGCATGCTCGCTTCAGGGCCGATGTCACCCAGGCCGAGCACCCGGGTCCCGTCGGAGACGACCGCCACGAAGTTGCCTTTATTGGTGTACTTGTAGACGTCTTCTTTATTTTTGGCGATCGCTTTACAGGGTTCCGCCACCCCCGGGGTATACCAGATCGCAAAGTCCCCGATACCGCGCACGCAGCTTTTCAAATTGACTTCGATCTTTCCCCGGTAAAAGGGGTGCAGCCGCATCGCGTCCTGGGCCGGTTTCTTCGCCTTCGCCAGGAGCTCTTCTTTGGTCGTCATTCTTCTCCCCACTTTCCTGTTTTAAGTATAAACTTATCCCCATTGATCCCCTCTAATCATCGGCCACAACACGCGCGCCGGGTCAATTAACTTGATCGGCACCGGCCGCTGCCCTCACTTTCACTTCTCATCTCTCACCGCGCATACGCTTTTGCTCCTGTTACGTAGAGATCGTTGCCGTAGGCATCGTTAATGACAGTGGCCGGGAAGTCTTCCACCTCGAGGCGGTGGATCGCTTCGGCGCCCAGCTCGGGGTAAGCCACCACTTCACATTTCTTGACCCGCTTGGAGAGTAATGCCCCCGCGCCGCCGACAGCGGCCAGGTACAGGCCCTTGTATTTTTGCAGCGCCTCGATTACGGCCGGTTTGCGGAAGCCCTTGCCGATACACCCCTTCATGCCCTGCTCCAGCAAACGCGGCGTGTAGGCGTCCATGCGCCCGCTGGTGGTCGGTCCGGCGGAGCCGATGGTCTGGCCGGGCCGGGCCGGAGTCGGCCCCACATAATAGATCAACTGCCCCTGCAGGTTTATGGGCAGCGGCTCGCCCCGATCCAGCAGCTCGACCAGCTTTTTATGGGCCGCGTCCCGCGCGGTATAGATCACGCCGCTGATCAGCACATTATCGCCGGCCTTGAGCGCCAAAACATCCGCGTCGCTCAACGGTGCCTTTAAACGCTTCACTTCCACACATGTGCCCTCCTTTCATTAATTGCTCGAGGTTTAAATCACTCTTTCCACGTGGCGGCAGGCATGACAGTTCAGGTTGACCGCCGCCGCCATGCTGGCGATATGGGAGGGAAAGGTCTCGATGTGCACCGCCAGGGCGGTGATCCGCCCGCCGAAACCCTGCGGGCCGATGCCCAGATCGTTGATCTTTGCCAGTACCTGTTGCTCCAAAGCGGCAAAGAAAGGATCCGGGTGAGGCTGCCCGAGCGGGCGGAAGAGCGCTTTTTTGGCCAGGACGGCGACCATGTCAAAAGTGCCCCCGATGCCCACACCCACCACGATCGGGGGGCAGGGATTGGGTCCCGCCTCCCGGACATGGCTGACGACAAAATTAATCACCCCGTCCACCCCGTCGGAGGGGTTGAGCATCTTGACGGCGCTCATATTCTCACTGCCGCCGCCCTTGGGGGCGAAAGCGATCTTCACCTTGTCCCCGGCAACCAGGCGCAGGTGGATCACCGCGGGAGTATTGTCGCCGGTGTTCACTCTTTTCCGCAAAGGGTCGTCCACGATCGATTTGCGCAGGAAACCTTCTTCGTAACCCCGGCGCACCCCTTCGTGAATAGCTTCCTCCAGGGTCCCCCCGGTGAGATGAACCTCCTGGCCCCACTCCACAAAAAAAACGGCAAAACCCGTATCCTGGCAGATCGGAATTTGCTCGCCCCGGGCGATCGCCACGTTTTCGATCAGCTGGCGCAGGACTTCTTTCCCGGTCGGCGACTCTTCCCGTTCAACCGCCTGCTGAAGGGCCCGATAAACGTCTTCGCCCAGGTAGATGTTCGCTTCCCGGCACATTTGCGCTACCTGGGCGGAAATTTCAGCCCCTGCCAATTCCCGCATCACCGCTCGCCTCCTGTGCATTTTATTTATGGCATTTCTTCCTTTTGTTCATAAATTCCTGCACCGCCTTATAATTTCTATGATCATTCTAAAATTTATGATCGCCCAGGGGGCGTTTCCCCATCCCGGCGCTGGAAAGGCATTCAAAATAGGGACGGGGGACCGCCGGTCCCCCGTCCCTTAATACGCTGCGCCACGCAAGGCTTAAAAAGGAGCCGCACCCTCGCCCTGCTGCAGCAGCCTTTCCCAATCGCGGTCCACGCTGTGCTGCAGCGCTTCCACCTGCCAGCGTTCGAGGCCGCTGAAGCGCCGTTGCAGGGCCAGGTATTCTTCGAGAGGAGCTTTTTGGGGCGGGCGGTAGGTCAGCTCAACCGTAATACCGTCCCTTATTTCATATAAAGGAAACAGGCAGCTTTCCACCGCCAGGCGGGACAAACGGATCGTTTCGTCGGACTCGGCGCCCCATCCCGGGGGGCAGGGGATCAACAGGTGGAAAAAGCGGAATCCCTTGATGCCGCGGGCCTTTACAAATTTCTGCGCCAGGTCGTCCGGAAAGGCGACCGTGGCCGTGGCCGCATACGGGATCCCGTGCGCGGCCATGATCCGCATGATCTCCTTTTTCTGCCTCTCTTTGGTGCGGGGCAGCGGGAGGGTATTGGTATGACAGCCATACGGCGTGGCGGAGCTGGTCTGCATGCCCGTGTTCATATAAGCCTCGTTGTCGTAGCAGACAAAGATAAAATCTTCGTTGCGCTGCGCCGCGCCGGAAAGCGCCTGCAGCCCGATATCAAACGTGCCTCCGTCACCGGCCAGGACCACGACGGTGGTATCACGGTTTCCTTTCTGTTCGAGACCCCGCTTTACACCGCTCCCCACCGACGCCGCGCTGGGGAAAGGGCAGTGCAGGATCGGGCACTTCAAGGTGGTCAGGGGCGGCCCCCCGGCGATGATACTCCAGCAGCAAGCGGTGATCACCATAACGATGTCCGGCCCGAGGGCCCGGCTAAAATACCGCACCGCGAGAGCCGCGCCGCAACCCGGGCAGGCCGAGTGACCGGAGTAAAGTATCTCCGCGCCGGAATCGGTTTCGCGCAAATTCATGCGAGATCCACCCCCCATACTTCTCGATCTGGCCCTCCCCCGCCGGTGAAAAGGCTCCCGTCCAGGATGCGCTTCAGCATCCACGGGGTTAAGTCGACTCCCCCGGCAAGGATCAGGTTCTGCACGGGCGGCGCGGCGGCGGCGCCGTAAAGGGCCGCCTTTACTTCCTGGGCCAGGATGCCGCCCAGCCCGGGCGAGCAGTTGCGGTCAACCACGATCACCGTTTCGGCCCCCGACGCTTCGACCCGGGTCCTCAGCTCCCGGGCCGGAAAGGGGCGCACCGCTTTCAGGCGCAGCAGCCCGGTCCCGTCCAGGGCAGGTAAGACGCTCTTAATCGTTTCGGCGCAGCTTCCTGCCGTGACTAATAGCGTCTTGGCCCCTTCGCAAGCAACCCCCTCCACGGCAGGGTAACTGCGGCCAAAAAGGGCCGCAAAGCGGTCGTTTATCTCCCGCAGCGTTTCCCAGACCCGTTCCATCGCCCGGTGGCGCGACAGCACCAGCCGCGACTGCGCCTCGGCGCCGATCAGCCCGTGAAGGTTGGCCGGGCGGCCGGGATCCACCTGGGCCGCAAAACAGGACGGCCCCAGAAAGCGGGCCACCGTATCACGGGGCGGTATATCGACAGCCTCGTAGGTGTGGGAAACGTAAAAACCGTCAAAAACAACCATGCAAGGCAGAAGCACGCTCTCCGCCAGGGCAAAAGCCTGCAGGATTGTATCAAATACCTCCTGGGCATTTGCGCAGTAGAGCTGGATCCAGCCGGTATCGCGCTGCGAAAGGCTGTCGATCTGATCCGGTTCCAGGCACCAGGGGGCCCCCATGGCCCGGTTCACGTTGGCCAGCACTATCGGGTGGCGGGCCCCGGCGCACCAGTGGATCATTTCGTGCATGTAGGCGAGGCCATGGGAAGATGTGGCGGTAAAGGTACGGGCTCCGGCGGACGCCGCCCCGCTGCAGTAGGCCAGGGAGGCATATTCCGATTCCGCGTTGACGTATTCGCCACCCAGTTCACCCCGGGCCCAGTACTCGGCCAGGGTTTCCACGATCGCCGTCTGGGGGGTGATCGGGTAAGCGACCACCAGGTCGACGCCGGCCCGTTGCACCGCCGTGGCCGCAGCCTGGCTCCCGGTAATCATTTCAACCGGCATAAACCGCGCCTCCTTCCATCACCAGCACCCGTGCCGGGCATTCCCGCGCGCAGATGCCGCAGCCCTTGCAGTAATCAAGGTTGAAAGAGTACTGTTCATCATCCCACAGCACCGCCACATCGGGGCAAAACAGGGCGCAGGCGCCGCAGGAATTGCATGTGCCGCACCCCAGGCAGCGGCCGGCCTCTTCCACCGGTTCCCCCTGGCGCCGGTTCAGTTGTTTAGCGGGCAGCGACGCCAGGTGCAGATCGGCAAAGGTAACCAGCCGCGGCGCGGCGGCCGGGGCTGCACTGTCAATCCCGGCGCTCCCGTTTAAGCGTGCGGTGATGGCCGCCGCCGCGATCCGGCCTGCCCGGATCGCTTCCGTGACGGTGGCCGGCCCGCTCACCAGATCTCCCCCGGCAAAGACAGGATAGTGCCGCTCCAAGCGGCCGAATACGCTGAAATCCGGTTCCTGCCCGACGGCAAAGATCAGGCTCCCGCACGGAATTTCAAGAGGAGCCCCGCTTAAAACGTTTACTTTTCCGGCGGCGGTGGCAGTCCGATCGAGGAGCACCGCCTCCGGCTTGCCGCACTCGCCCTGAACGGCCCGGGGGACGACGTTGAAGAGAAACCGGACCCCTTCCGCCTCCGCCGCCTTAACTTCGTCACGCGAGGCGGGCATCTCCTCCCGGCTGCGGCGGTAAGCCACACTGACCCTCCGGACCCCTTCCTGCCGCAGCGCCATCCTGGCGGCGTCGACCGCGGCGTTGCCGCCCCCCACCACAACCACCGGTCCGGCAAGGTCGACCCGCTGCCCCCGGTTGACGCGGCTCAGGAATTCCAGGGCGCTCCATACCCCGGGCAGTTCCGCTCCGGGTAACACCGGGGTACGGGCCTGCGCGGCGCCCGTGGCCAGGAACACCGCATCGTTCTCTTCCAGCAGCTGCTCCAACCCGACGTCTAAGCCCAGGGCGCACCCGGTCACAAACTCAATCCCTTCGTCCGCCAGGATCTGCAGTTCACGGGAGAGGATCGCCCGGGGCAGCCGGTAATCCGGTATGCCCAGGGCCAAAAGCCCGCCGGCTGCGGCGGCCCGCTCGATGACGGTGACGCGGAATCCTTCCCGGTTAAGATAATAGGCGCAGCTCATCCCGGCCGGCCCGGACCCGGCGACAGCTACATGGCCGCGCTGCGGCCGGGGCGCGGGCGGCTTCCGGTAATGTTCCAAACGCCAAAGCCCGACGGCCCTTTCCACGGCCTGGATCTCGATGCCCTCATCCAGGTATTGACGGTTGCAGCTTTCCATGCAGGGATGGAAACAGACATAGCCGGTGATCGCCGGGAAGGGGTTCTTCCGCCGTGTAATCCGCCATGCTTCGTCCCAGCGCCCGCGCTTCACCGCTTCCAGCCACTCCGGGATGTCGCTTTCCAGGAAACAGGCTTCAAAACAAGGCGATCGCCCTTTCACCCTGGCCGGGGCCAGAAACCGCCAGTCTCCGGTTTTATTGGCCAGGGACGGTTTTTCACCGCGCGCGTATTCTACTTCCGCCTGCCCTACATTAGCGGACAACCCCCGACACCTCCTTTACCTTCCGGTAACCTTCAGCTACGGCTTTACTGTTCTGATCCCTGCGGGTGGAGATCCTCTTTTCCACCGCCGCCAGGACGCTGTCGAGAGAGGCCAGCCCCGTGATCCGGGCCAGGGCGCCGACCATTACCGTATTGACGACCGGGAAAGCGCCGATGGTAAGGTTATGCTGGTCGGCTATCGCCGAAGCATCTACCCGGAAAATCCGGAAAGCCGTTGCGGAATCAAAATCGTTTAAGTAAGAGAGCTCTCGATCCGGGGCGTTGACCAAAAGCAGCCCCGCTGTTTTCAGCCCGGCCAGGACCGTATCGCCGCTGATCGTGACATCCAGCGCCGCCACGCAGTCCGGTTCGTAGATCCGGCAGCGCGGCATCAAGGCGGCGCTGCTGACACGCACAAATGCCGTTACCGGGGCGCCGCGGCGTTCGGCCCCGAAGAGCGAAAAAGCCCGGGCGTAAAAACCTTCGCGAAAGACGGCTTCGGCAAAGACAGCCGCCGCTACGACGATCCCCTGTCCGCCCCGGCCGTGGAGCCGGAACTCTGTGATCTTCTCCATATCAGCGCCTCCTTGCAATTTTCTGCAATTTGCATGGAAATGCGTGCAGATATATGCATGCCTAAATCAAACCCTGGCGGATTGCGTCAGGGCGCCGTCATGACGGATCCGCTCTTCGGCCATTAAATCGGCCGCCGCTGCAGGGGTGATCCGCTCTTCCCTGGCCCGTTTGAACAGCGCCTGCAGCCTGCCCTCGATCCGGGCCACAGCCTGCCGGATCCCCGCCGCATCCGTAACGCCCCGCCGGATCGAATCGACAAAAACCAATCCGCCGGCGTTGATGACAAAGTCCGGCGCGTAAAGGATGCCCAGCTGCTGCAGCGCCGCGGCACAGTCTTCCGTCAGAAGGACATTATTGGCCGCCCCTGCCACGATCCGGCACTTCAGCAGCGGGATTGTTTGAGGGTTGATTACCGCACCGCCTCCGCAGGGGGCAAAAATGTCGCACTCCTGCGCGTAAATCTGATCCGGGGAAACCGCCCGGGAGCCCCAGAGTTCGACCACGGTTTTTACCCTGGCCGGATCCAGGTCGGTGACAATCAATTTGGCCCCTTCGTTGGAGAGATACTGGCAGAGGCATCCGCCAACCCCCCCCAAACCCTGCACCGCAACGGTCATGCCTTTCAGGGAAGGGCTGCCGTACACCTCGGCCGCGCAGGCCTTGATCCCCTGCAGCACCCCGTAAGCGGTAAATGGTGAAGGGCTGCCGGAAACGGAACCGCCGATCGCGTATGCGGTTTCCAGACGCATCCAGTCAAGGTCCTTTTCATCAATGCCCATATCCTCGCCGGTAAAAAAACGGCCCTGCAGCTTTTGCACGCAGCGGCCGTAGGCCCTGAACAGCCCTTCGCTCTTGTCGCGGCGAGGGTCGCCCATGATCAACCCTTTGCCTCCCCCTAAAGAAAGTTCCGCCGCCGCCGCTTTATAGGTCATCCCCCGGGCCAGCCGCATGACATCCTCGATGGCTGCTTCTTCAGAAGGGTATGACCACATGCGGGTGCCTCCCAGGGCCGGCCCCAGTGCCGTGCTGTGAATGGCGATGGCCGCCTTCAGGCCTGTCCCGGGGTCGTAAAACAGCAGCAGCTCCTCAAACCGGCGGCTCTCCATCTTCAAGAAGTAACCGGTCATGTTTATACTCTTCCTCCTCTGGTCAAACTTTTTCTCTAGTTTCTTTAATTTGCAATTGGCGTACCACAAGCGAGCCCCAGACCGTTTGACACGGGAATTTTCGGAAAATAAAAACGCCGCCCGCCCATTGAGGGGGCGGCGCGGTCTTGAACGTGATCGTTGAAAAGCGGGGTGCCGGTCAGTTTTCCCGGGCGGAGCCGGCGGGAGGATAAATCCGGTAGCGTTCAATCTTGTTATAGAGGCCGCGGATCGATATCTTCAGCCGGCGGGCGGCTTCGCTTTTATTCCAACCGGCTTCGGCAAGCGCTTGCCGGATCATCTCCCGTTCCCAGTTCCGGTGCATCTCCGCCAGCGATCCGCCCCCATATACCGCGCCGGGCTCCTTTTTTTCAGGCACCGTGGCGAAAGGAATCATCAGGTGCTGCTCGTCAATCCTCACCTCATCGCGCCCCAGGTTAATCAGCGCCCGCGAGATTACATTCTGCAGTTCGCGCATATTGCCGGGCCAATCGTATTCCTGCAGCCGCCGGTAGACCCGGGGTGATATTTCCACGGCCAAGCGCCCGTATTCCTGGCCGTAACGGTTAACATAATAGTCGGCCAGCAGCGGGATATCCTCCTTAATCTCCCTTAAAGGGGGCATCAAGATCGGAAACACATTCAGGCGGTAGTAAAGGTCCTTGCGGAAAGAGCCTTTCTGCACCATTTCCTCCAGGTCGGCATTGGTGGCGGCGATAACCCTGACATCGATGGCGCGGGTGCGGGATTCTCCGACGCGGATAATCTCCCCTTCCTGGAGTACCCGCAGCAGCCTGGCCTGGGCTTCCTGGCTCATGGCCCCGATTTCGTCCAGGAAGAGGGTGCCGCCGTGGGCTTCTTCGAAGTAGCCCTTTCGCCCCCCCTTCCGCGCCCCGGTAAAAGCCCCGTCGGCGTAGCCGAAGAGCTCGCTTTCCAGGAGGGTGTCCGTAAGCGAAGCGCAGTTGACCCGGATAAACGGCCGCTCGGCCCTCTCGCTGGCATGATGGATGGCGTGGGCGAACAGCTCTTTCCCCGTGCCGCACTCGCCCCGCAGCAGCACGCTGGCCGGGGTTCTGGCCGCCTGACCGGCCCGTTCCACCGTTTCCAGCAGCCTCTTGCTGCGCCCGATAATATCTTCAAATGTATAGCGGGACTCCAGGCGGCGCACCAGGCGGCGCGTCCGCTCCAGCTCCTCCATCAGGCGCCTGATCTCGGAAATATCGTGGATTACCCCGACACTGCCCTTCATTCTTCCGTTGATCTGCAAAGGGGCGCAGCTCACGACGACGTCACGGCGGTAAGGACCGACCTTCATGCGGACCCCTTTGATCGGCTTGCCGGTCTTCAGGACCTGGAAATGCACGCTTTCGCCTTCGGCGATATCCACCGTAGCCGGCTGGCGCAGCACCTGCTCCGCGGTCATCCCGGTCAGGCGGGTATAGGCCCGGTTGATCATCAGCCCCATCCCTTTTTCATCCACCACGGAAACGGCGTCGGAGAGGGAATCGATAATCGCCTGCAGCAACAGCTGCCCTTCCGCACCGGTTGGCACGTCGGAACACAGCTCGCTCAAGACGATCCAGTATCCGCCGGACGAAATTTCAATTTTAGAAACGGTAAATTTTTGCCCGCCGCAATCAAAAAGAGCCGGAAAAGAGCCCTTCTGCAGCAGCCCGAGCAGCTGATCCCTTCCCGGGGGAAAAAGTTTTTCATCGCAAAACCGGGCGGCCTGCCGGTTGTAATATTGAACGCGATGATCGCTATCGCAAAGAACCAGCCCTTCCTCCAGGCTGTTCAGGAGATCGAAGCAGGCGGCGCCGGGCGGGAACTGAGAATTCATCTCATCCCTCCTCGCGATCATGATCTCAGAATTCAGAATATTTAAGGAAGATGTTTCCGGCAATTGCTGGCTTCTGTTCGGGAAAATACAGTACTTTAAGATCCGGCGTAAGAATCCGGCAGTATCGTCGTTCCCACTCCTGGCTCCCGCCTCCCGAGCATTTCGAGGAACCGGTTTTCGTCCAGCACCTTTACCCCCAGCTCCCGGGCCCGTTCAAGTTTGCCGCCGGGTGCTTCGCCCGCCACCAGGAAGTCGGTCTTTTTGCTCACCGCGGAGGCGACTTGGCCGCCGCGCTCTTCAACCAGAAGCGCCGCCTCAACCCTGGTAAGGCGTTCCAGGGAGCCGCTGAAAACAAAGGTCAGACCGGCCAGTGTTCGCCCCGCTGCGGGCGCGGCCGCCGGTTCGGCAAAATTTACGCCGGCCCGGCGCAGTTTCCCCAGCAGCTCCCCTGTTTGCGGGGAGCTGAAAAAATGCATTACCGCTTCGGCGATCTTGGGGCCGATTTCCGGCACCGCGGTCAACTCTTCCGTCCCCGCCCCTTGCAGCGCGTCTAGCGTCAGGAAACGCTCCGCCAGTAAGCGGGACGCCCTCTCGCCAACAAAGCGTATCCCCAGGCCGAAGAGCAGGCGGTGCAGCGGGTTGCCCCGGCTCCTGGCGATCGCGTCAACCAGGTTTGCCGCCGATTTTTCCGCCAGCCGCTCCAGAGGCTCCAGCTGCGCCCTTTCCAGGAAATAGAGGTCGGCCACATCGGCGGCCAGCCTTTCCCGCCAGAGCAGTTCTGCCACCGCCGGCCCCAACCCTTCGATGTCCATGGCCCGCCGGGAGGCGAAGTGGACCAACCGCTCCACCACCTGGGCGGGGCAGGAGGGGTTGAGGCAGCGCCTGGCCGCCTCGCCCGGAAGGCGGTACACCGCCGCCCCGCAGGAGGGACAGCGATCGGGCATCGCAAACCTTATTTCGCTCCCGGTGCGCTTCTCCTTCAACGCCTGCACCACTTCGGGGATCACCTCTCCCGCTTTCCGGACAACCACGGTGTCCCCAATCAAGACTTCCTTTTCGGCCAGGATCTCCTCGTTGTGCAGGCTGGCCCGCTGCACCGTGGAGCCGCTTAAGAAGACCGGCTCCAGGATCGCCACCGGTGTGATCGTCCCGGTCCGCCCCACGTTGACCCGGATATCCAGGACCCGGGTCGTCTTCTCTTCCGGCGGGTATTTGTAGGCGATCGCCCAGCGCGGGCTGCGGGAAGTGCTGCCCAAAAGCCGCTGCAGTTCCAGATCGTTTACTTTGATCACGATGCCGTCAATTTCGTACGGCAGGCGGTGCCGCTCTTCCTGCCAGGAGCGGCAGAAATCCCACACTGCGGCGATCCCATGGCAGAGCGTGCGGTGCGGATTGACCGGCAGGCGCAGCTGTTCCAGGTAGGCGAGCGCTTCGGCCTGGCTGGCCAGGTCCGGGTTTGGTTGACCCAGCCCGTATAAATATATGCGCAGGGGCCGTTCGGCCGAAACACGCGGATCCAGCTGGCGCAGCGAACCGGCGGCGGCGTTGCGCGGGTTGGCAAAAAGGGGCTCCGACTGTTCGTGCCGGGTCCGGTTCATATTTTCAAAATCCACCCGGCTGATATAAACCTCGCCCCGCGCTTCCAGCGTTACCGGTTCGGGCAGCCGGAGCGGCAGCTGCTTGATCGTGCGCAGGTTATGGGTGATCTCCTCCCCGGTAAAACCGTCGCCCCTGGTGGAACCGCGGGTGAAGAGGCCCTCTTCATACTGCAGCGCCACCGCCAGCCCGTCGATCTTCAGCTCGCAGAAATAAGCGACCGCTTCCAGCCCTGCCGCCCGGCGGACCCTGCCGTCAAATTCATGCAGTTCCGTTTCGTTGAAGGCGTTCTCCAGGCCCAGCATGGGCTGCCTGTGCGCGACGGTGGCAAAACCGGGCAGCGGCTCACCGCCTACCCGCGCGGTAGGCGAGTCTGCCGCGCGCAGTTCCGGGAAGCACTGCTCGATGTCGATCAACTCCTGCATCATCCGGTCAAAATCGGCGTCGCTGATCACCGGTTGATCCAGCACATGGTAGCGGTAGTTATGCTCGTCGATTTCCCGGCGCAGCTGTGCGGCCCGTTCCGCCGCCCGTTCCCGTTTAGCCTCCACCCATTCTCACCCCCAACGGTTGTTGCACAGGCCTGTTTACCGCTGTTTTGGTTGGATTGAAAATATCTCCTGGCAGTATTATTGCCTGATCCGTCCCCAAAAACGCCTTTCGCCGCACCCCTAACCATAGCGCGGCCACAGGCGGCGCGCCTGTTTATTTACCGCATCGCATGTGCCTTATCCGGCAGCAGTCATATATTTACATTCGCCGCCCGGCGCCTATTTCCTGCTGCCGGCTCCTTTCTGCGCCAGTAAAAAAACATATACCGGGTCGCTGCCGTTTGGGGTGGTTGAAAATGGCCGGTTTGCCCGGCGTAAAATTTAAACGGCCGCTATCCGGGCCGTTTGCAGCACAGACTGTTGCGCCCCGTCTAAATGCAGCGGTCCCTGATGTAGCTGACGATACTTTCCAGGGGATCGCCGGGTGTAAATACCCGGTCGGCGCAGCCGCTTTGTTTGAGCGCCAGGGCGTCCTCTTCCGGAATGATCCCGCCCACCAGCAGCGGCACCGCCCCGAGCTGCCTCTCGTTCAACAGCTCCTTGATCCGCGGCACGAGGGTCATGTGCGCCCCGGAGAGGATGCTCAACCCCACCACATCCACGTCTTCCTGCAGCGCGGCTTCGGCCACCTGTTCGGGAGTCTGGTGCAGCCCCGTGTAGATCACTTCCATCCCCGCGTCGCGCAGCGCCCTGGCGACCACCTTGGCCCCCCGGTCGTGCCCGTCCAGGCCCGGTTTCGCCACCAGAACCCTGATCTTCCTCTTGCTGGACATATCCAACAACACCCCTACTTTCCCTTGCTCGTTTACTCAACCCACTTCCGAGAAATCGCTTGACTTAATACTGGCTCCACTCATTTACAGCCATACGCGTTCAATTATCTATGCCGGCCCATTGCCGGTATTGCATGGCTTTCTCCTGACCGATCAAAGATTCCAGGAGCAGGGCGGTAAAGTGGAAGACCCGCGTGCCAAACCCGGTAATGATATGGCCGTCCCGGACCGCAGGTCCCGGCGTCCGGATAGCCCCGGCAAACAAAGGGTGATTTTGCACTTCGGAGCAAAAGTATTTGCCATCCAGTATCCCCGCTGCGCCCTCAAAACTCTCATGCAAATTCGCCTCCAAGCGCTTACCTCTCAAAACAGCGGCTGCTCCCGGTACTCGCCGAAGACCTCTTTCAGGGCGGCGACGATCTCCCCCTCGGTGGCATAGGCCTTGACCGCCTCCAGGATATACGGGATCACATTTTCAGTTCCGGCGGCGGCCGACTTCAGCCGCTGCAGGCAATTGCCGACGGACACCCCGTCGCGCCGGCTTTTTAGCTCCCGCAGCCGCTCGACCTGTTTCCGCTCCACCGCCGGGTCGATTCGAAGCAGCTCAATGCTCAGCGGTTCACCGGAGGCAAAACGGTTCACCCCGACCGCCACCCGCTCCCCTTTCTCCACCGCCTGCTGGTAGGCGTAGGCGGCGTCGGCGATCTCCTGCTGGAAGAAACCGCGCTCGATGGCGGCCAGCACCCCGCCCAGCGCCTCGATGCGCCGGAAATACTCTTCCGCCGCCACCTCCATTTCGTTGGTCAGCGCTTCGACAAAATAAGACCCGGCCAGCGGGTCAATCGTATTTGCGGCACCGCTTTCAAAAGCCAGGATCTGCTGGGTGCGCAGGGCGATCTTCGCCGCTTTCTCCGTGGGCAGCGCCAGCACCTCGTCCATGGAGTTGGTGTGCAGTGACTGCGTCCCGCCCAGGACCGCCGCCAGCGCTTCCAGGGTGGTGCGGACAATGTTGTTTTCGGGCTCCTGCGCCGTCAGCGAACAGCCCGCCGTCTGGGTGTGGAAGCGCAGCATCCAGGAGCGGGGGTCTTTCGCCCCGTAGCGCTCCTTCATCCGCCTGGCCCAGATCCGGCGGGCGGCGCGGTACTTGCAGATCTCCTCGAAAAAATCGAGGTGGGCGTTGAAAAAGAAAGAAAGCCGCGGCGCGAAATCGTCCACCTCCAGGCCGGCCTTGATCCCCGCCTCGACATAGGCGAAGCCGTCGGCAAGGGTGAAGGCGAGCTCCTGCACCGCCGTCGAGCCGGCTTCCCGGATGTGGTAGCCGCTGATGCTGACCGTATTCCAGCGGGGGACGAAGCGGGAGGCGAAGGCGAAGATATCGGTAATCAGCCTGAGCGACGGCTCCGGCGGGAAGATCCACGATTTCTGGGCGATGTATTCCTTCAGGATGTCGTTCTGAATCGTGCCGCCGACCCGGTCCAGCGGCACCCCCTGCTTCTCGGCGTTGGCCAGGTACATGCACCAGATCACGGCCGCCGGGCCGTTGATTGTCATCGAAGTGGTAATCCGGCCCACGGGGATCCCGGCGAAGAGCACTTCCATATCCTCCAGCGAATCGACGGCCACGCCGCAGCGTCCCACCTCCCCCAGGGAGCGGCAATGATCGGAATCGTAGCCCATGATCGTGGGCATATCGAAGGCCACGCTTAGCCCGGTCTGCCCCTGCTCCAAAAGGTAGCGGTAGCGCCGGTTGGAGTCGAAGGCGTCGCCGAAGCCGGAGAACTGGCGCATCGTCCAGAGCCGCCCCCGGTACATGTCGCCCTGCACGCCCCTGGTGTAGGGGTATTGCCCGGGAAAACCGAGATCCCGCAGGTAATCAAGGCCCGCGACATCCAGCGGCGTGCAAAGGTCCTTGACCGGCGCGCCGGAAACGGTTAAAAAAGACCTTCCGGCTTCTACCGTCTCTCCCTGCTCTTTCCGCCAGCGGTTTTCCGCCTCCTTGATCTTTTTAAGCGAGTCCGGCTTTTCGTATGCGGCCATTTTCTTTGCCTCCTTGGAGTTTACGGGACGGGAAATTCGATCTGCGCGAGCAGCTCCCGGGCCGCGCTGTAAGGATCCCGCCGGCGCAGGGCGATCTCCTCCACCAGGCTGCCTAGGGTCATCCGTACTTTGATTTTTTCCCAAACCATCGTTTTAACCAGGTGCTCCACCTGCTCCGTCAACTCGCGGCTGATCCTCTCTTTGCGGATTTCCAGCAGGCGACCGCTTTTTTCCAGGTACTCCCGGTGCTCCTGCACCGACTGCCAGAGCGCCCCGATCCCTTCACCGCGGGTTGAGACGGCAGGAACAACCGGCGGGCGCCAGTCACAGCAACTTTTCAAATCGAGCATCGCGCTCACTTCGGCGGCGGCCCTTTCCGTACCGGGAAGGTCGGCCTTGTTAATCACGAAAATATCGGCAATCTCCATGATCCCCGCTTTCAGCGTCTGGACGCTGTCCCCGCCCGCCGGGGTCAGCACGACCACGGTAGTGTCGGCCGTTTTCACGATATCCACTTCCGACTGGCCCACCCCCACCGTTTCCACCAAAATCAGATCTTTTCCGAAAGCGTCCAGGAGCTGGATGGTCTCACGGGTGGCCCGGGAAAGCCCGCCCAGGCTGCCGCGCGTCCCCATGCTGCGGATGAACACGCCCCGGTCCAGGGCATGATCCTGCATCCGGATCCGGTCACCCAGGATCGCTCCCCCGGTAAAAGGGCTGTTGGGGTCGACGGCGACTACCCCCACCGTCAGGCCCGCCCCGCGCATCTCCTGCAGCAACCGGTCCACCAGGGAGCTCTTGCCCGACCCCGGGGCGCCGGTGATCCCGATCACGTACGCTTTTCCCGTATGCGGGTAGAGGCTCTGCAGGATCTCATTTTTGAGGGGGTCGCCGTTTTCCACCAGCGTAATCAGGCGGGCCAGGGCGCGGCGGTTGCCTCCCAGTAACTCCGTCACAAGCTGCATCTGCACACCACCCAATAAGTTCATTTCGGTGCCAGGCACCAGATGAACTTTTCAGTTCATTTAGTGCCAGGCACCTAGTTCATTTTTTAGTATTCGATACCCTTGCGGGCCTGGACGCCGGCGGCGTGATGATGCTTGATCGCGAGGATCTCGCTGACCATGTCGGCCCGCTTCACCAGCTCCGGGGAAGCGCCCCTTCCGGTGAGCACCAGATCGACCAGGGGCGGCTTTTCGTCCAGCAGCGCAAACAGCTCCGCCTCGGCAATTAAGCCGAAATCGACGGCGACATTAATTTCGTCCAGTACGACCAGGTCGTAGGCGCCGCCGATCGCCTTGCGCGCTGTTTCCAGCCCTTCTTTGGCCAGGGCAACGTCAACCGGTGCGGGATTGCGCCGGTCGACGAATTCATCCCGCCCGGCCCGGATCACCGTCAGGTCCGGCAGCCGGGCGGCGGCCAGGAACTCGCCGTATTCACGCCCCTTCATGAAATGAATCATGCAGACGCGGTAACCGTGGCCCAAGGCCCGGATCGCCTGCCCTACCGCGGCGGTGGTTTTTCCCTTGCCGTCGCCGGTATAAACCATCACCAAGCCGCGCCTTTTGTTTGCCTCCATCTTTATGGTATGCCCCTTTCGCCGCCCCGGCAAAGTCGCTTAATTTCGATCTGAAAAATAGTGCTTTTCTACCCCCACTCCCGGTCCTCCCCCGCCAGGGAGAGAGAGCGGTTGGGTGCCGGCCAGTACGGCTGTTCGATTATAAATTTCCAACATCCAGCCTCTTATTTCCAACTTCCAGGAAGCCCGGCTAATTACTCCTGCAGCAGGTAACGGGAGATGACCAGGCGCTGCACTTCGCTGGTCCCTTCGTAGATCTGGGTGATCTTGGCGTCGCGCATGAACCGTTCCACGGGATAATCCCTGGTATAGCCGTAACCGCCAAAAATCTGGACCGCGTTGGTGGTAACCGCCATCGCCGTTTCCGAGGCGAAGAGCTTGGCCATGGCTGACGCCTGGCCGTAGGGAAATCCCCGGCTTTCGAGGAAAGCGGCCTGGTAGGTCAGCAGGCGGGCCGCCTCGATCTGTGTCGCCATGTCCGCCAGCATGAACGAGATCGCCTGGAAATTGGCGATCGGCTGCCCGAACTGCTCCCGGCTCTTGGCGTAGCGGGCGGCCTCTTCCATGGCCCCCTGGGCGATCCCCACCGCCTGGGCGGCGATACCGTTCCGCCCCCCGTCCAGGGTACCCAGGGCAATTTTGAACCCTTCCCCCTCGCGGCCGAGGAGGTTTTCACCGGGCACGCGGCAGTTTTCGAAAACCAGCTCCACTGTCGGCGAGGCGCGCAGCCCCATCTTCCGCTCTTTTTTTCCGAAGGAAAAACCGGGGGTTCCCTTCTCCACGATAAAGGCGCTGATGCCGCGCGCCTTTTTCTCCCTGTCGGTTACGGCAAAGACAATATAGATCTCGGCCTCGCCGGCGTTGGTGATAAAAATCTTGCTCCCGTTCAGGATAAAGCCGCCCCCGTCCGCGACCGCGGTGGTGCGCATCGCCGCGGCGTCGGTGCCGGCGGTCGCTTCGGTGAGGCCGAACGCCCCCAGCTTTTCGCCCAGGGCCATCGGCTCGAGATACTTTTTCTTCTGCGCCTCGCTGCCGTACTTGAAGAGCGGCCAGCCGGCCAGGGAAATGTGGGCGGAAAGGGTCGTCCCGGCGGAAGCTTCAACCCGGGAGAGCTCTTCCACCGCGATGACATAGCTGACATAATCCAGCCCGCCGCCGCCGTACTCCTCGGGCCACGGGATCCCGGCCAGCCCCAGCCGCCCCATTTTTTCAAAGAGGGCGCGGGAAAATTGCTCCTGATCGTCCCTTTCGTCCGCGCCGGGCCTTAACTCTTTCTCGGCAAAATCACGGACCATTTTCCGAATCATTTCCTGCTCTTCCGTTAAAAGAAAATTCACCGTTTAAACCTCCTCCCAGGGGTGCATATTTTTCAGCAGATCCCGTGCGATGACAATGCGCTGGATCTGGCTGCTCCCTTCGTAGATCTGCGTCACCTTGGCGTCACGGAAATAGCGGGCCACCGGGTTGGTTTCGCGGGCGCCTTCCAGGCCCCAGAGATCCAGGCAGCGCGCCGCCGCCGCCATGGCCAGGTCAGTGGCGTAAAGCTTCGCCATCGACGCCTCCCTGGCGCAGGGGTACCCGCCCCCTTTCAGCCAGGCGGCGCGGTAAACCAGCAACCGGGCCGCTTCCAGGCGGGTGTAGAGATCGGCCAGGGCGAAGCGGACGCCCTGCTTCACCGGGCCGCCGGCAATCGCCCCGGATATCAGGGCGGCCGCCGTTTCCTCCAGGGCGGCCCGGGCCAGGCCCAGACCCTGGGCGGCAATCCCGATTCGCCCCCCGTCCAGGAGCGAGAGGGCAATCCGGAAACCCTCGCCTTCGCCGCCGAGGCGGTTTTCCGCGGGCAGCCACAGATCGGAAAACCGGAGCGAGGCGGTGGCGGAGCCGTGCAGACCCATTTTCCGCTCCGGCCGGCCGATTTCCAGCCCCGGCGTCCCTTTCTCCACCAGGAAAGCGCAGATCCCCCCGCTGCCCCGGGACGGGTCCAGCGTGGCGAAGACCGTGTAGAGGCCGGCTTCGCCGCCGCTGGTGATAAACATTTTACCGCCATTGAGAATGTAGCCCCGCTCTGCCGGCCTGGCGGTTGTGCGCAGCGCCGCGGCGTCGGATCCGGCGCCTTCCTCGGTCAGGGCAAACGCGCCCAGCAGCTCGCCCCGGGCCAGCCCGGGGAGGTAACGCCGCTTCTGCCGCTCGCCGCCGAAATAGAGCAGCGGGAAGGTGCCCACCGAGGTGTGCACCGCGATGATCACCCCCGTGGAGCCGCAAACCCGGGAGATCTCCTCGACCAGCAGGATATAGGTCAAAAAATCTTCGCCCTGCCCGCCCCATTCCCTGGGCAGCGGCAAGCCCAGATAGCCGCGGGCGGCCGCTTTTTGGATGTTGTCCCGGGCGAATCCTTCAACGGCCGGGGTGATCTCGGCGGCGGCAAAACTTCTGAACTCTTCCTGTTTGGCCAGGTGTGCGGGTGACAGGCGAAAATCCATGCTTCTCTCCTGAAATGATGGCGCCGCAATCGCCGCCCAAAGGCTGGCGCCGGCGATCGGCCCGCCGTTTATACTTTAATGACCGTGGCTTCGCCCTGGGCGGCCCCACTGCAGATCGTGGCCAGGCCGTAGCCGCCGCCGCGCCGCCTCAGCTCGGCCACCAGCGTCATCAGGATCCTGGCGCCGCTGGCGCCGATCGGGTGCCCCAGCGCGACGGCCCCCCCGTTTACGTTGACTATATCTTCATCCCAATGGCCGAGCTTGATGCAGGTGAGCGCCACCGCAGCGAAGGCCTCGTTCACTTCGATCAGATCCATCCGGTCCGCCGTCAGCCCGGCCCCGGCGAGGGCTTTTTGCGCGGCGGCGTACGGGACCGTGGCGATATACGGCGGCGCCAGGGAGACCGCACCCTGCGAGATAATCGTCGCCAGCGGCTCCAACCCCCATTCTTTCGCCCGCGCCGCGGAAGCGAGGACCAGCGCCGCCGCCCCGTCGCTGATCCCGGGGGCATTCCCCGCGGTGATCAGCCCGCCGGGTTCAAAAGCGGGCGGCAGCTGGGCCAGCTTTTCCAGCGAGGTGTCGCGGCGCGGCAGCTCGTCCTGATCGATCAGCAGCGGCTCCCCTTTACGCTGCGGCACCGCCACCGGCACGATCTCCTCGGCTGGGAGCCCGGCGTCCATGGCGGCCGCGGCACGCTCGTGGCTGCGCAGCGCCCAGCGGTCCATCATCTCCCGGGTGATGCCGTACTCGGCGGTGGGGATCCGACCGCCGTGCACCCCCATATGCACCTGGTGGAAGGGGCACCACAACCCGTCCCTGATCATGCCGTCCACCAGGGGAGCGTCGCCCATACGCAAGCCGGTGCGGCCACCGGGGAACAGATAGGGGACGGAGCTCATATTTTCCATCCCTCCCGCCACCACCACCGCCGCCGCGCCGGCCCGGATCAAGGCGTCAGCCAGATTGACCGCCCGCAGACCGGAGGCGCAGACCTTGTTGATCGTTTCAGAGGGCACCGTCGGCGGCAGACCGGCCTTAACCGTGGCCTGCCGGGAAGGGATCTGCCCCGCCCCCGCCTGGAGTACCATCCCCAGGAAGACATTGTCCACCGCCTCCCCGGGTACTCCCGCCCGGGAAAGCGCCTCCCGCACCGCCAGGGCGCCCAGTTCGACTGCCGGCACGTCCTGGAGCGAACCCAAAAAACGGCCGAAGGGGGTCCGCGCATAACCGACGATTACTGTTTCGCCCATGCTCCACCTCTTAAATAGTGTGACATTTGGGGACGGGGCAATTTTGTCACAAAACGTCTACCCATCTGGAAAATGATCTTTGGGATGATTTGGCAACGTTTAAGGTTTGCTCGCCGGCGGTGCTTACGGCTCGGCTGCGGCCTTCCGCCCGGGCTTCCCTCGACATTCGCCATCCCCGGCTAAAGGTCCCGGCGGCCCGCATCCTGCGGGCAGGCCCGCTCCAGACCTTGCCTCGCCTGCTTATGCTGGGGACGAACCTATTTCGATGAGGACGGTCGCCCCGGTGCCGGTCGCGCCCGCGGCTGCCTCTTTCCTGCCTCCAGTCCGTTTTGATGCGAAACCGCAAGCCCATAATCTTGCGCTACGGATACAAAGGCACGGCCTTTGGTTCCCCCGTTGATGGAATTGCGGGAAGCCTCCGTTCGCCCTTAACTTTCCTCTTTCCTCCCCAGGGCCCGGTGCGCGATGTCCCGGCGGAAGTAGCATCCCGGAAAGCTGATTTGATCCGCGGCCCGGTAAGCCGTGGCCAGGGCGGCCGGGAGCTCTTTCGCCCAGGCGGTTACCCCCAGCACCCTCCCGCCAGCGGTAACGATCGCGCCGTTTTGCACTGCCGTGCCGGCGTGAAACACGGCCAGCCCTTCGTCCGCACCCGCAAATTCTTCAATGCGGTCCAGCCCGCTGATCGCCTGCCCGGTCGGGTAAGGTCCGGGGTAGCCGGGGGAGGCGATCACCACGCAGGCGGCGGCGGCAGCGCTTGCCCGCAGCTCCAGCCCGGACCCGGCCAGCCGGCCTTCCGCCGCGGCCAGAAGCGGTGGCAGCAGGTCCGCCTCCAGGCGGGGCAGGATGGCCTGGGTTTCCGGGTCGCCGAAACGGACATTGAACTCGAGGACACTGATCCGGTTTCCGCTGACCATCAAACCGGCGTAGATCACGCCCCGGTAGTCGACGCCCTGGGCATTGAGTCCCGCCAGCAGCGGGCGGAAAACCGTTTCTACGGCCGCGTGCGAAAGCCGCGCCGTTAGGGCAGGGGCGGGCGAGTAGGCGCCCATCCCGCCGGTATTCGGCCCGGTGTCGCCCTCGCCGATCGCCTTGTGATCTTGGGCCGACGGCAACACCAGCAGCTCCTTGCCGTCGGTCACCGCCAAAACGGAAACCTCTTCGCCGGTGAGGCAGTCCTCGATAACCACCCGGCCGCCCGCCGCCCCGAAAACGCCTTCCACCATGATCTTCCGCAGCGCCTCCTCGGCTTCGCCGCGGGTGCGGGCCACGGTGACCCCCTTGCCGGCCGCCAGGCCGTCCGCTTTTACCACCACCGGCCCTTCCGGCAGAGTGTCAATATGGCGCCGGGCCGGTTCATACCGGTCGAAGACGGCAAAGCCGGCCGTGGGGATGCCCCAGCGCGACATCTGCTCCTTGGCCCAAGCCTTGCTTCCTTCCAGGCGCGCCCCCGCGCTCCCCGGCCCAAAAACCTTCAAGCCGGCCGCGCGGAAATGATCGGCCAGCCCGGCGGCCAGGGGCGCCTCGGGCCCGACCACGGTGAGGTCGATTTTGTGCGCCAGGGCCCATTCCTTAAGGTCCGCCGCGTCCTCCGCTTGAAGCGGCACGCACTCCGCCACCGTGGCGATCCCGGCGTTGCCGGGAGCGCAGTAAATCCCGGTCAGCAGGGGACTTTGGGCCAGCTTCCAGGCCAGGGCGTGTTCCCGGCCGCCTCCACCGACTATTAAAACCCGCACCTTCTTCTCCCCTTCCTCAGGAAGCAGGCGGCGGTTCTTTTGCTTCCCGCTTCCTTGTCCTATCGCCTTCCCGGCAGGCCTTTAGTGTTTGAAATAGCGCCGACCGGTAAAAACCATGGCCAGGCCTAAGCGGTTGCAGGCCTCGATCGACTCGCGATCCTTCAGCGAGCCGCCGGGCTGGATGATGGCCGTGATCCCGGCGGCGGCGGCCGCTTCCACGGTGTCGGGGAAGGGAAAGAAGGCATCCGAACCCATCACCGCTCCCGCCGCTTTCTCGCCTGCCTGCCCCAGGGCGATCCGGGCCGCCGCGATCCGGCTCATCTGGCCTGCGCCCACGCCGAGGGTTTGCCCCTGCCGGGCGATGACAATGGCGTTGGACTTGACATGCTTGACCACCTTCTGGGCAAAGGCCAGGTCGCTCCATTCGGCGGCAGTGGGAACCCTTTTCGTCACCACTTCACCCTGCGACGGGTCCACCGGTACGCGGTCCACCGTCTGCAGCAGCAACCCGCCGGCCACCTTTTTCAAGTCGTAGCGTTCCGCCGCTCCCGTTCCCGCTTCACCCTGCGGGTCGAGCTCCAGGAGACGGATCTCTTTCTTCTGCGCAAAAATGGGCAGCGCTTCGGTCTCAAAAGCCGGCGCCGCCACCACTTCCAGGAAAATCTCCACCATGCGGCGGGCCGCCGCATGGTCCACGGGGCGGTTTACGGCCAGGACGCCGCCGAAGATGGAAATCGGATCGGCGGCGTAGGCGAGCTCAAAGGCGGCGGAGACACTCGGCGCCGAACCGACGCCGCACGGATTGGTATGCTTTACCACCACCACCGTCGGCTCCGCAAACTCCCGCACCAGCTCCCAGGCCGCGTTCACGTCGTGCAAATTGTTAAAGGAAAGCTCCTTCCCCTGCAGCTGGCGCGCCGCCGCAAGGCCCCGGCTTCCGCCGGCGAAAGCGTAAAAGGCGGCCGCCTGCTGCGGGTTTTCCCCGTAGCGCAGCTCCTGCACCTTCTCCAAGGGCAGGCAGAGGTCGGGCGGGAAAAGGCCCATACCCGACTCGGGCAGGCCGGCGAAATAGCCGGCGATCAGGGCGTCATACCGGGCCGTGTGGGCGAAAGCTTCCGCGGCCAGGCGGAAGCGGGTCTCAAGGGTGACACAGCCGTGCTCGGTGAGCTCGGCGATGACCTGCGCGTAGCGGGCCGGGTGGACCACGACGGCCACGTGGGCGAAATTCTTCGCCGCCGCCCGAACCATGGTCGGCCCGCCGATGTCGATATTTTCGACCGCTTCTTCCAGCGTTACCCCGGGGCGGGCAATCGTTTGGGCAAAGGGGTACAGGTTGACCACGACCAGCTCGATCGGCCCGATCCCCTGCTCTGCCAGCTGGCGCCGGTGCTCCGCCCGGTCCAGGCGGGCCAGGATCCCCCCGTGGATGAGAGGGTTGAGCGTCTTCACCCGCCCGTCGAGGATTTCGGGAAAACCGGTAATCTCCTGCACCCCTTTCACGGAGCAGCCCGCTTCGCGCAGGGCGCGGGACGTCCCCCCCGTGGAAATAATCTCCCAACCCAGCCGCTTAAGCGCCGCGGCAAACTCGATGATCCCCGTCTTATCCGAAACGCTGATCAGTGCCCGCTTCTGACTTGGCCCTCTTTCACTCAACGATATAGCACCTTCTTCCTTCGACTTTTAGTTTATCCCGGCAGAACAGATCAACCGCACGGGGGTAGAGCCGGTACTCGGCGGCGTGCACGCGCTGGTGCAGCGTTTCCGCCGTATCGTCCTGGATCACCGGCACCGCCTCCTGCAGGATCACCGGTCCGGTGTCCAAACCTTCGTCCACGAAATGCACCGTGCATCCCGTCACCTTGACCCCGTAGGCCAGCGCGTCCTCAATCCCGGATGTGCCGGGAAATGACGGCAGCAGGGCGGGGTGGATGTTCATGACCCGCATCGGGAACTCCCGGATGAATAACGGGGAAAGCAAGCGCATGAACCCGGCCAGCACCACGAGCTCGACCCGTTCTTCTTTCAGTTCCCCGATAACGGCCGCGTCATACTCTTCCCGGCTCCGGTACAAACCGGGATCGACAAACATCGCCCGGATACCGCGGCGGCGGGCGCGCTCCAGGGCCGGCGCCCGCTCCCGGTCGCTGATCACCAGCACCACCCGGGCCGCCACCTTTCCCTGGGCAATCTCCTCTAAAATCGCTTCCAGGTTTGTCCCCTGCCCCGACGCCAGGACGGCCACCCGCTTCACCGGCCCACCCCCTAATACACCGATTCCTTTTTCATATTCTACTTATTGCTTTATATTTCCTTTAAATCGCAAAGTTCATTTGGTGCCAGGCACCGGATGAACTTTTCAGTTCATATGGTGCCAGGTGCATAAGTTCATTTCTTGTTGACTGCTCAAATAAATTATGTTAATATTCAAAAAAGGTTTATTATGGAAAGAGGTGATCTCGTGCCGCGGAAGCCGCGGGTGCATTTTCCGGGCGCGGTGTACCATGTCGTGGTCAGAGGCAACAACCAGGAAAAGATCTTCGCCAACGATAAAGACAAGCAGTATTACCTGCAGAAAATGAAATATTACAAAAAAAGGTTCTTTTTTGAAATCCTCTGCTATGCGATCATGGACAACCATGCCCACATGGCAGTGAAGGTCGGATCAGTTTCGCTTGCAAAGATTATGCAAGGTCTCCAACAGTCTTATGCCGGATACTTCAACCGGGAATACGAACGCTGCGGTCATGTTTTTGAAGCAAGGTACAAATCTTACCTCTGTGATAATGATCGTTACCTGCTGGCCCTGCTCAGGTATATCCACCGCAACCCGATGGAGGCGGGCTTGTCGGCTGGACTGGAATACGAGTGGAGCAGCCACGGTTATTACACAGGCGCAAAGAAAGGAGACATGGTCGAGACAGGATTGATCTTCGGCCTGCTTTCCCAGTTTTCGCCCGGCGATCCCGCCAATACATACCATAGCTTTATGCAAGCGGCGGCCGAACAAACTGAGCTGAAAAAAATCACTAATTTTGTACGCGGTGCGCAGGGGAAAATAGCCACCGATGACCAGGTAGCAAGCCTGATTAAACAAGTTGCGGCGGCTTTTGCGGTCAATCAAAACAGTCTTTTAAAAAGGAGCAGAAATTATCATATCTCAGCAGCCAGAAAGGAACTGATTCGCCGGCTCGCCGCTGATTTAGACTGGCCGCACAACCAAATAGCCCAGTTTTTGAGTGTGACGCCAACCTATGTCTGCAGGGTGGTCAAGTAGTTCATGCGGTGCCTGGCACCCGATGAACTTTTCAGTTCAGTTGGTGCCTGGCACCCGATGAACTATTCCTTGAAGGGCTTGCACATCAGGCTCAATCCTTCGACATCTTTAATCGTTTGATAGTCTCTTTTACGATAGAGCGAGACAGGCTGCCAGCATTGCCGGTCGGGAAAGGCCAATACTTGGACCACTCCGCGTCCCCGCCTTAAAACTCCTGCTTCAAGGGCGTCCAATAGCTGTCCAGCGACCCGCTGCCCTTTGAATTCGGACCTGACTGAGAGGCAGGTAATCATGATGCCGTCAACACCGCACACGGGATAACCAAATTTTTGAGAAAGCGGCAGAGGAATTCCCTCAATAAAACCGGCTTCCTCCGCCCCGGCGAAAGCGATTACCCCGATTATATCCCCGCTATTGAGTAACCGCTGCACGAATGATTTGCGCCGCTCTTCATACGGGCGCCATTCTTCTTCCCGGTAATTCTCCGCCGCCAGGTAAGGGTGGTGCTTGGTGCAAAGCTTGACCAGGTAGTCCAGGTTGTCAGTACGGTAGAGTTCCAGGCGCAACTCCCCGCCGGTATTGGAGATGCGCGCCGGCTGGGCCCCATAAGAAAAGGGGTAGCTGCTTGCGTCATAAGGCAACCCTGGGTCCGCCAGCCGCCGCTTCAGCAGCTCCGGCGCGGGCGGAAACCCGGCTACCTCATCCCCATTTAGGTAAAGCTTGCCGTATAACAACGGCGTCCCTTCACCTCTTTCCAGCACTGCCAGAAGCTTCTTTTCATCTGCCGAAAAGGGATTAGCAGAGGTTAACTCGTCTTCCAGGACATTATATCTCTCGAAAATTACCGGCAGGCCATGAAAAAAGTGTACCAATTTATCCAGGGTGGCAAAACTTTCCGGGCAGCCCGGGCTGAAAAAATAGCGCGCGACCGGAACGGTTCCAATCATATCCATCTCTCCCGGTCAAACAGTGCGTGCAAAAAGTTCATTAAGTTCATTTGGTGCCTGGCACCAAATGAACTTTATTGCCGCCGGTGGTTACTGAACCAATGTGCCACGCGGTTGTGCCGGTGCGGCTAAGTGCGTCGATCACTTCCGCCGCCTGCTCCGGCGGGACGGCGAGGACAAAGCCGACCCCCATGTTGAAAGTGCGGTACATCTCTTCCCGGCGGACCGGCCCCGCCGACTCGATCAGCTTGAAGACGGGCGGCAGCTCCCAGCTTCCCTCTCTGAGTTCCGCTTGCAGCCCCGTCGGCAGGATGCGGGGCAGGTTGCCGGGCAGGCCGCCCCCCGTAATATGGGCCATTCCTTTGATTGTAAACCGCTCCAGCAGGGGCAGGACGGCGGGCACGTAGATCCGGGTGGGGCGCAGCAGTTCTTCCGCCAGGGGCACGGCAAGCCCCGGCGGTATGTCGTTCAGCGGCAGGCCGGCATGCTCAAGCAGGACTTTTCGGGCCAGGGAGTAACCGTTGCTGTGCAGCCCGGTGGAGGCCAGGCCAACCAGCGCGTCCCCGGCGGCAATGCCCGAACCGTCAATCATCCGTTCCCGTTCCACCACGCCCACGGCAAAACCGGCCAGGTCGTATTCCCCGGGCGGGTAGAATCCGGGCATTTCCGCCGTCTCCCCGCCCAGCAGGGCGCATCCGGCCAGGCGGCAGCCCCGGGCCACCCCCGCAACCACCTGTTCGACCTGCTCCGGCACGAGCCTCCCTACGGCCAGGTAATCCAGGAAGAAGAGCGGCTCCGCCCCGTGGGTCAGGATATCATTGACGCACATGGCCACGCAGTCTTCTCCGACGCTGTCATGCTTTCCGGCGGCAAAAGCCACTTTGAGCTTTGTCCCCACGCCGTCAGAACCGGCCACCAGGACCGGGGCGCGGCGGTCTTTCAGCTCCAGGGCGAACAGCCCGCCAAAACCGCCCAGCTCCTGCAGCACTTCCGGCCGGTAAGTGGAGCGGGCCAAACTCTTGATCCGTTCCACCGCCACCTCGCCGGCTTCTATGTCAACCCCCGCCTGTTGATAATCCAGCTCCCCGCTCAAAGGATCCCTCCTGGGCCGTAAAGTGAAAATGAACCTCCGCTGCCAAGAAGAGTATATGCCACCGCTCCGGCTGTGTCAATTTCCCTTTGCCCCCCGCATAATAGCGCCAGATGGGGACACGCTTGGCTTGAAAAACATTTGCCGTAATATCCAGCCAAATGCCGGCCTTGCGCCGATGGTCGGCGGCGCATGGCCGGCCACTCATATTCAGCCATGACTTCGACGGGCCAAGCGACGGGCGCCCGGATTCTCGCGGGCGCCCGTTTTTGCACAACGTAATCCGGCACTTTATGAACTTTTCAGTTCATTCGGTGCCTGGCACCAAATGAACTTTTAGAAGAAGAGGGGGGCGAAGACGAGGGCGACGATGCTCATGAGCTTGATCAGGATGTTCATCGAGGGGCCAGCGGTGTCCTTGAAGGGGTCGCCGACGGTGTCGCCCACCACCGCCGCCTTGTGCGGTTCGCCGCCTTTGCCGCCGTACTCGCCCGATTCGATGAATTTCTTCGCATTGTCCCAGGCCCCGCCGGCGTTAGCCATGTTGATCGCCTGGAGCACTCCGGTGATCAGGGCGCCGGCCAGGAGGCCGCCCAGCGCCGCCCGGCCGAGGAAAGGAGTAAGCCCCACCGCCAGGGGCACCACGACCGCCATCAGCCCGGGCACAATCATCTCTTTCAGGGCGGCCCGGGTACTGATATCAACGCAGCGGGCGTACTCGGGGCGCGCTTTCCCCTCCATTAACCCGGGGATCTCCTTGAACTGGCGCCGGATCTCCTCAATCAAGTGGAAGGCGGCGTTGCCCACAGCTTCCATGGTCCGCGAGGTAAAGAAGAAAGTGAGCATCCCGCCGATCAGCAGGCCGGCGATGACCCTGGGATCGGCGATGTCGATTACTTCCAATTTTGCGACCTGGGCATACGCGGTAAAGAGCGCCAGCGCCGTCAGCGCCGCCGAACCGATGGCGAAGCCCTTGCCAATCGCGGCGGTGGTATTGCCCAGTGAATCCAGTTCGTCGGTTATTTTACGAACGCCCTTCTCCAGCCCCGCCATCTCAGCGATGCCGCCGGCGTTGTCGGCCACGGGGCCGTAAGCGTCGACGGCCACGGTCATCCCCACGGTCGAGAGCATCCCCACGGCGGCAAGGGCGATCCCGTAGATGCCCCCGCCGTAGAAATAGGAAACCATAATCGCGGCCACGATGGCCAGGATCGGCAAAACGGTGCTCTTCATCCCCACGGCGATACCGGCGATAATATTGGTCGCCGGCCCGGTCAGTGAAGCTTTGGCGATCCCCTGCACAGGCTTAAAGTGCGCCGAAGTATAGTATTCCGTGATCCGCCCGATCGCCACTCCGGCCAGCAGCCCCGCCACCACCGCGTAGAAGGGGGCTATTTCTCCGAGCACATAACGCGTCACAAAATAAGAGGCGACCAGCACGACCAGGGCGCTGATCCAGATCCCCCGCTCCAGGACGGCGCCGAGGCGCACCTCTCCTTTCGCCCGGACAAAAAAGAAGGCGAAAATGGAAGCCAGGATCCCCACCGAAGCCACCAGCAGCGGCAGGATCACTGCTCCGAGCACCAGCCCTCTCGCGCTGTAAAGCACGACACCCACGGTCATGGCCGCGATCATCGACCCGACGTAAGATTCAAACAGGTCCGCCCCCATGCCGGCCACGTCGCCGACATTGTCGCCCACGTTGTCGGCGATGACACCGGCGTTGCGCGGGTCGTCTTCGGGGATGCCCGCCTCCACCTTGCCGACCAGGTCGGCCCCCACGTCGGCGGCCTTGGTATAAATTCCGCCGCCGACGCGGGCGAAGAGGGCAATCGAGCTGGCCCCGAGAGCGTAACCGTTAATCACCTGGGGGTCAGTGATGAGAATGTATAAAATCCCCAAACCCAGCAGCCCCAATCCCGCCACCATCATCCCCATGATCGTCCCGCTGGAAAAGGCCAGCGTCAGGGCCGGGTTGACCCCGGACCGGGCGGCGTTGGCGGTACGCACATTGGCCCTTGTCGCCACCTTCATCCCCACGTAACCAGCCGTGGCCGAGAAGACCGCCCCCACCACGAAACAGGCCGCGGTAAGGTAGCCGATCTTGGGGATCACCGCCAGCACCACGGCCAGCACCACTACGAATACCGCCAGGTAGGTGTACTCGCGGCGCAGGAAGGCCATCGCGCCCTCGTGGATCGCCGCGGCGATCTCTTTCATCCGGTCGGTGCCCGCGTCGGCCCTGCTCACCCTGCTCCACAGCATCAGGGCAAAAAACAGGCCGAGCAGCGCGGCCAGCGGTACCGCATACCTTAACATCTCCAGTGTCACCATAGCCGTTCACTCCTCCTTCATCAACAGAAAAAATTACATGAATATTTACTGGATTGGGCTGTCAAATCCCTTCCCGGCCGAAAAAAATTTTAGATTAGGGGGACAGTATCCTTAATTCCTAACAAAAATACATTCAGAAAGCATTTTCTTAAATTCGGGAGCAGTATCCTTAATGCCCAACACAAAAACCCGCAGTGCGGCGCTATAATCACATTTGTTTGTATTCCCGAATTAAGTATACTGTCCCCTGCATTGAAGTTACCTGAATCCCGGAATTAAGTATACTGTCCCCCGAATTAGTAAAATTAAGCATGGTGTCCCCCGCATGCCACGGGATAGCGCCCTGTAAAACAGGCCCGGCAAAGCTGCGCCTCGGGCAGCCCCACCGCCTTGATCGTCCCGGCCAGGCTGAGATAGCCGATCGAATCGGCATGGAGAAACCCGGCGATTTCAGCCGGAGTCCGGCTGGAGGCCAAAAGTTCGCGGCTGTCCGGGGTGTCGATCCCGTAATAACAGGAAGCGATCACCGGCGGTGAACTGATGCGCAGGTGCACCTCGCGGGCCCCGGCCCGGCGCATCATCCGGACCAGTTTCAGGCTGGTGGTCCCCCTGACGATGGAGTCGTCCACGATCACCACCCGTTTTCCCTCGACGATTTTCTGCACCGCGTTAAGCTTCAGGTCCACCCCCTCCTCGCGCATCCGCCGGGTGGGTTGAATGAAGGTCCGGCCGATATAGCGGTTCTTTACCAGCGCCATCTCGTAAGGAAGCCCCGCCTGCTCGGCAAATCCCGATGCCGCGGCGATGCTGGAGTCGGGCACACCGGTGACAATATCGGCGTCGGCGGGGTGCTCCCGGGCCAGCCGGCGGCCCAGTTCCCGGCGGGCCAGGTGGACGTTGCGCCCCTGCAGGTTGCTGTCCGGCCGGGCAAAATAAATATACTCGAAGAGGCACAGCGACGTCCCGGCCCGTTCCAGCACCTGGCGGGAGCGCAGGCCCGCATCGTCTAAAATCACCATCTCCCCGGGAACGACCTCCCGGATAAACCCGGCCCCGATGGCGTCAAAGGCGCAGGTTTCCGAAGCGAGATAAAAACCGCTGTCCCCCAAGGCGGCCAGCGACAGCGGCCGGAAGCCGTGCCTGTCCCGCAGGCCGACTACCTTGCGCCCGTCGGTGAGGATAAAAGCGAAGGCACCTTGCAGGCGGGGCGCCACCGCCGCCAGGGCTTCCTCCACCGCCGCGTCGCCCTGCCGGGCGATCAGGTGGGCCAATAGTTCGCTGTCGGTGCCGGTCTGAAAGATAGCCCCCTGCTCCTCCAGCTCTTCGCGCAGCGCGGCGCCGTTAAGCAGGTGCCCGTTGTGCGCCACCGCCAGCTCCCCGTGGCGGTAGCGCAGCAGCAGCGGCTGCGCATTCTCCGGATCTTTTCCTTCGCGGCCGTAACCATAGCGGACATGCCCGACCGCCAGGGAACCGGGCCGGTTGCGCAGCTCCCCCAAATCGGGGAAAACCTCGGCCACCAGCCCGCTGTCCCGCCTCAGCCAGATCCCGCTTCCCGTCTCCCCGCCGCGGGCGACGGCGATGCCGGCGCTCTCCTGGCCGCGGTGCTGCAGGGCATAGAGGGCGAAGCAGGTCAGGTAGGCGATCGGCGATCCTTCAGCCCAACCGCCGCAGACACCGCAGGCTTCTTTAATTTCCGCGGGGCGGGCTACTCCATGATGCAAGGGATGGCCTCCTCGTAAACTTTTTTCAGCTCCGCCACCGGCAGATCGATCAGCACGGCGCCGCCGGCCGCGATCTCCAGCCTCTCCCCGTGCACCCGTCCCACCTCCGCCACCGGAACAGCGAACTCGCCAGCCAGCGCGGCCAGCTCCTCCCGGTGCGCCGGGTCCAGGGAAACCAGAACCCGGGACGGCCCTTCCCCGAACAGCGGCAGCTCCGGGCGCAGGTGCGCCAGCAGCGATACTTTGGCGCCCAGGCGGCCGGCGATGCAGCTTTCCGCCAGCGCCGCCGCCAGTCCCCCCTCGGAAAGATCGTGGGCCGAGGCCAAAATTCCCGCGCGGATGGCGCGGCGCAGCAGCCCGTGCAGCCTCTTTTCGAGCGCCAGGTCGATCTCCGCCGGCGCACCGGCTACCCTGCCGCAGCAGGCTTTTAAATACTGGCTCCCGCCCAGGGAAACTTCGTCCGTCCCCAAAAGCAGCAGCAGGTCCCCCGCCCGGCGAAAAGCGATCGTACATTGCCGCTGCGCCTCTTCCAGCAGGCCCACCGCTCCCACCACCGGGGTGGGGTAGATCGCCTCCCCCTCGACCTCGTTGTAGAAACTGACATTGCCGCCTACCACCGGCACCTCCAGCGCCCGGCAGGCTTCGGCCATCCCCTCCACAGCCCTCCGGAACTGCCAGAAGATTTCCGGTCTTTCGGGGTTGCCGAAATTCAGGCAGTCGGTGATCCCAAGCGGCTCCGCTCCCACGCAGGCCAGGTTGCGCAGCGCCTCGGCCACCGCCAGCATCCCGCCGCGGTAAGGATCGAGGTAGACCTGGCGCCCGTTGCCGTCCACCGTCACCGCCAGCG
>JAGUZX010000016.1 GCA_020060545.1 Desulfovibrio sp.
ACGCCGGCTGGCTGCCCCACGACCGCCAGGTCGGCACCTCCGGCAAAACCGTCAAGCCGAAACTTTACCTTTGCGTGGGCATCTCCGGGGCTTTCCAGCACGTGGCCGGGATGAAAGGGGCCAGGACCGTGGTGGCGATCAACAAAGACCCCGATGCGCCGATTTTCGGCGTGGCCGACTACGCCGTCGTGGATGACTGGCTCAAGGTCGTACCCAAGCTGACGGAGAAGCTCAAAGAGCTGAAAGGATAACCGCAACCCACCCCGCGTTGAAGAAGTCTTAACCGGGCCCAATCTCTGTGGGAGGATGAAAAGTTAGATGACGGAAAAACCGAAATTGGGCGTCTACGTCTGCCACTGCGGGATCAATATTGCCGCCACGGTCGATGTCGCCGCGGTGACGGAGTACGCCCTGACCCTGCCCAACGTGAAGGTTGCGCGCAACTATTCATACATGTGTTCCGATCCCGGGCAGCTCCTGATCAAAAACGATATCAAGAACGAGGGGTTGAACCGGGTCGTGGTGGCCTCCTGCTCCCCCCGCATGCACGAACTCACCTTCCGGAAGGCGCTCCAGGAGGCGGGGCTGAATCCATACTTCCTGGAGATGGCCAATATCCGGGAGCAGTGCTCCTGGGTGCACGAAAACCGGGACGAAGCCACCGCCAAGGCCAAAAAGCTGGTGGCGGCCGCCGTGGCCAAGGCCCGGCTGCTGGAACCCCTGGAAGCGCGGGAGGTGGAGGCCGAGCCGGCGGCCCTGGTCATCGGCGGCGGCATCGCCGGGATCCAGGCGGCGCTCGACATCGCCGACGCCGGGTTCAAGGTTTACGTGGTGGAGAAGACCCCCTCGGTGGGCGGCCGGATGTCGCAGCTGGACAAGACTTTCCCCACCCTGGACTGCTCCGCCTGCATCCTCACCCCGAAGATGGTGGACTGCGCCGGCCATCCCAATATCGAGCTGATGACCTACGCCGAGGTGGAGGAGGTCGGCGGTTTTATCGGCAATTTTAACGTCAAGGTGCGCAAGAAGGCGCGCTACGTGGATTTCGTGAAGTGCACCGGCTGCGGCGACTGCGCCGCAGCTTGCCGTATGGCCGGCCGCTTCCTGAGCGAGTTCGACGCAGGTGTAGGCAAACGCTCGGCCGTTTACCTGCCTTTCCCCCAGGCCGTCCCGGCCAAATACACCATCGACCCGGAAAGCTGCCTCTTTTTAAGCAGGGGCAAGTGCGGCAAGGAGCCGAAGTGCGTCGAAGCGTGCCGGGCCGGGGCGATCGACTTTACCCAGCAGGATGAGATTGTCGAATTCAAGGTCGGGGCGATCGTGGTGGCGACCGGTTTCGACGTTTTCGACGCCAGGCGCAAGCCGGAATACGGCTATGCCGACTACCCGAACGTGATTACCGGCCTGGAGATGGAGCGGCTCGTTTCGGCGTCCGGGCCGACGGGGGGGAAGGTGAAGATCCATAACGGGGTGGAAGAGATTATCCCGCAGGAGATCGCCTTCATCCAGTGCGTCGGCTCGCGGGACAAGAGCACCGGCAACGAGTACTGCTCGCGCGTCTGCTGCATGTACACGGCGAAGCAGGCCCACCTGATCAAGGATAAGATCCCCGGCGCCAACGTGCGCGTTTACTACATGGACGTGCGCGCTTTCGGCAAGGGTTTCGAGGAGTTTTACGACCGGGTGCGCCGCGAAGGGGTGCGCTATATCCGCGGCAACCCCTCGGAGATATTCAGGCGGAAAGAGAAGCTGGTGATCAAGGTCGAGGACACCCTCACCGCCACCCCGCTGGAAGACGAGGTCGACCTGGTGGTGCTGGCGGTGGGGCTGGAGCCGCGGGCCGACGCCCGCAAGACGATCGAGCTGCTGCGCCTCTCCCAGTCGCCGGACCGCTTTTTCCTGGAGGCCCACCCGAAGCTGCGCCCGGTCGATACCGCCACCGACGGCATTTTCCTGGCCGGCTGCTGCCAGGGGCCGAAGGATATCCCCGACACGGTGGCCCAGGCCAAGGGGGCGGCCGCCTCGGCGATGGTCCCCCTGGCCCGGGGCAAGGTGAAGATCGGCGCCCAGGTGGCCTGCGTCAACGAGGATACCTGCCGGGGCTGCGGTTTCTGCGCGGCGATCTGCCCGTACAGCGCGATCGAGATGGTGACAATTAACCGGATGGGCCACCCGGTTGAAGTGGCCCGGGTGAACGAGGCGCTCTGCAAGGGCTGCGGCTCCTGTGCGGCGGGCTGCCTCTCCGACTCGATCCAGCCGCGCTCCTTCCGGGATCGCCAGATCCTGCCGCAAATCGCGGTATTGGGGGTTTTGAGATGAGCGAACAGTTTGAACCGAATATCGTCGCTTTTTTGTGCAACTGGTGCTCCTATGCCGGGGCCGACCTGGCGGGGACCAGCCGGGTGCAGTACCCGGCCAATATCAACGTGATCCGGGTGATGTGCTCCGGCCGGGTCAACCCCCTCTACGTGATGAACGCCCTGCAGCAGGGCGCCGACGGGGTCCTGGTTTCGGGGTGCCATCCCGGGGACTGCCACTACATGGAAGGCAATTTTTACGCCCGCCGCAGGCTGGGGTTGCTGAAGGAGCTGCTCGAATTTGCCGGCGTCGACCCGCGCCGCTTCCATATGAGCTGGGTTTCCGCCTCCGAGGGCCACAAGTGGAAAGAGGTTGTGGAAAAAACCGTAGAAGATGCCAGGGCCGCCGGGCCTTTTGACCAGTTCAGGCGCCGGCAAATCGACTGGTAGGAGGGGATAGAGCATGGATCTGGAGAAGCTGCGCAAGACCGCGGCGGAAATCGTCTCCCGGGAAGATGTAAAATACCTGATCGGCTGGCGCCAGGGCACTTTTGGCTACCGGGCGGCGCCGTGCTTCGTCGAAGATGCCGCCGGCGCGGCGGAGTTGACCTTTTCGCCCCTCTGCTCCGCCAACCTGGCGACCTACCTCACCCTGGCGGAAAAGCTGCCGGTGCCGCGGGGCAAGGAGCCGGACAGCCGCAAAACGGCCCTGCTGGTCAAGGGGTGCGACAGCAGGGCGGTGGTGCAGCTGCTGGTGGAGAAAGGGGTTAAACGGGAGGAGCTGGTGATCATCGGCTGTCCCTGCCCCGGGATGGTTGACCGCGCGCTGCTGGCTGAAGTGATCCCGGAAGAGAGCGCTCCCGCCGACCTGAAATGGTCCGGCGGCGGCTTTGTGCTGGTTAAAAACGGGCTGGAAACGGCGCTCCCCCGCGACAGGGTTTTGGCGGAGCAGTGCCGGCTCTGCCGCCATCCCAACCCGGTCGTAAGCGACATCCTGCTCGGGGAGCCGGTGCAGCCTTGGGAGGTCGGCCCTGACGGCGGGGTGGACGAGATCGAGGCCAAAGACGTGGCGGACCGGTGGGACTACTGGGAGGAGCAGTTTTCGCGCTGCCTGCGCTGCTACGCCTGCCGGAACGCCTGCCCGCTGTGTTACTGCAAGGACTGCATTCTCGACCGGCTCAACCCGACCTGGATCAACCGCGCCGTGAACTTTTCCGAAAATACCGCCTATCACCTGGCCCGGGCTTTCCACCTGGCCGGCCGGTGCATCGAGTGCGGCGCATGCGAGCGGGCTTGCCCGGCGCATATTCCCCTGGGTAAATTGAACCGCAAGCTGGCCCGGGAGGTGCGGGATCAATACGGCTTTGAGCCCGGCCTCGACGCGAACGCGGAACCTTTCCAGGCCGCCTTCAAGCCCGACGACCCGGAGGAATTCATTTTGTAGAGGTGGGTGATCTGTCAGCGATGCTGCTAAAAAAGGAAAAATGGTCTGCGTTTACCCAAGCATTGGCTGCCGGGAGGCTCTGGGCGCCGGTCAAGCAGGACGGCGCGGCAAGGTTCGCGCCGGTGGCGGCGGGAGAAACCCCCGACCTTGATTACGACAATACAACCGTTCCGGCCAAGACGCTCGTTTTTCCCCAAACGGAAACGCTTTACCGCTACCGGCTGGGGCAGACGGCGATGGAGCTCCCCGGGCCGGGGGAAGAAGCCGTCCTGCTGGGGGTGCGCCCCTGCGACGCCCGGGCGATGGAAATGGTGGAAAAGCTTTTCCGCTGGGATGTGGACGACCCTTATTACCTGAAGCGACGCGCTTTGACCACCGTGGTGGGGCTGGCCTGCAAAGAGCCGGGAGCGAACTGCTTCTGCCCCTCGGTGGGCGGGGGGCCCGCCGGCGCGGAGGGGATGGACCTGCTGATGGTGGACCTGGGCGACGCCTATCTTCTGGAAACGGTTAGCGGCAAGGGGGAAGCGCTCCTGGAAGGAGTGAAGGACCTGCTCGAGGCGGCCGGGCCTGACGCGGCGGCGCACAAGGAGCAGGTCGTGCGGGAAGCGGCCGGAAAAATACGGCGCGGCGTGGACCCGGCCGGCGTGCCGGAAGGGATGCCGGGGCTGTGGGAGCACCCGTTATGGGGCCAAAACGCCGCGGCGTGCCTGGGCTGCGGCACCTGCACTTACCTTTGCCCCACCTGCCACTGCTTCGACATCCAGGACGAGGTGGAGGGGTTCGACGCGCGGCGCTGCCGGATGTGGGACTCCTGCATGTTCGCGGAATACACGCTGCACACCTCCGGCCACAACCCCCGGCCGACGCGCCGGGAGCGGACGCGGAACCGGATCAACCATAAATACAACTACTTCGTGCAGAAATTCGGGGTGATCGCCTGCGTCGGCTGCGGGCGGTGCGTCAATTTGTGCCCTGTCAACATCGACATCATCGAAATCCTGCGGCAGGCGAAGGAGGCCTTATGATGTGCAACGCCAATCCTTATCTTCCTTATACGGCCACCATTGAAGAGACCTGGTTTGAAACCGGCGGCGACCGCCCGATCAAGACTTTCCGGGTCACCTTAGACGACCCCGCGGCGCGGGAAGGCTGGAGCCACCGCCCGGGGCAGTGCGCCATGGTCGGCCTGCTGGGCGTGGGCGAAAGCATGTTCTGCATCTCCTGCTCCCCGACCGAGGGGAACTTCCTGCGCTTCTCGGTGATGCGGGCGGGCAAAGTGACCGGCGCGCTGCACCAGCTTGAGCCCGGCGACAAGCTTACCGTGCGCGGCCCCTACGGCAACAGCTTCCCCTTAGGCGACTGGCGGGGGAAAAAGATCCTCACCGTCGGCGGCGGGATCGGGCAGGCCCCCCTGCGCCCGGTGATTGAGTATGTCCGGGCCAACCGGGACGATTATGCCGGGCTGACCATGATTTACGGGGCGCGCACCTCGAACGACCTCTGCTTCAAGGGGGAATTCGAGGCGATGTCCGGCTGCGGCGATCTCTCCTGCCACCTGACCATTGACGTGGCGGAAGAGGGATGGACGCGCAATGTCGGCTTCGTCCCCTCGATGCTGATGGATCTGGGCCCCTCGCCCGAGAACACGATCGCCGTCACCTGCGGCCCGCCGATCATGATCCGCTTCGTGCTGGAAAACTTGAAGAAGCTGGGCTTCGCCGACGAGCAGATCTACACCACCCTGGAAAACAGGATGAAATGCGGCATCGGCAAGTGCGGCCGCTGCAACGCGGGCCCCCTTTACGTCTGCAAGGACGGCCCCGTTTTCAGCTACGCCGTCTTGAAAAATATCCCCGAAGCCTTCGCCTAGTTTGACATGTGACACTTGGGGACGGGGCAATTTTGTCACACGGTGTCTGCCCGGAAAATGATCTTGAGGGCGCTTTAGCTTCGCTCCGCCGCCGGCATCCAAAAGTTAGGTTTTCATCCTCCTGATCGTGCCGCCGGCGGCATGAGGGAATAGCGAATAATATTTGCTGGCCTCCAGGGTGCCGCTCTCCTCTAAGGGGCGCATGCGTCGCACCCCAGAGAAAATGCATTTAACCGTAAAATAAGTTATGGGTCAGAACCCATAACTTATTTTGCTTACTGACGCCTGAGGCAGCGGTGGTTAGCCGGTTTGAAGGTAACGGTCGGCTGCGGCATCTTTCCGCACGGCAAGCCCGGCCATGGCCGCCAGGAGCGCCGCCGCGGCCAGGAAGACCAGCACCACCTTGGGGCTGAACAGGCCGAAGGCGGCGGCAAGCAGGATGTACCACCACATCACCCCGATCTGGTAGGTGGTGGCGAAGATATAAATAAAGGCGAAGAAAACCGCGCCGCCCGCGAGCACCAGCAGCAGGTTGAAAAGGCGGCGCGGCGCCCCGGCGGACGGCTTCACCCAGGGCCACAGGCAAGCGGGGAGCAGGAAGAAGGTGGCGGCGGCGAAGCCGGAGCCTTCCGCCCAGATCACGAGGACCAGGGCGGCCAGCAGGAAAAGGAGCCAGCGGCGGCTTTCCAGACCCGGCGCTTCACCCGCCGCGCCCGCCGGGGCAAGGCGCGGCAGGGCCACTTTGAACAGAAGCAGGCCCGCAAAGGCCATCGCGGCCAGGACCAGGAGCACCGGCAGGTACTGCGGGTGGTATAGCGCCGGGTCCTTCTGGGTGGCCGGGTAAAGCGGGTAGCGGATCATCAGGGGGGTGTACGGCAGGATGCGCAGCACGAGATAGCCCGCCGCCCCGGCCAGGAAGATAAAGCCGGCCCGCAGCAGGTCGCGCCGCGCCGACCCCGCCGCGACCGGCC
>JAGUZX010000116.1 GCA_020060545.1 Desulfovibrio sp.
CAGCCGGCCCCCTTCCGCGTCCCACCAGGACGAAACCGCCTGGCGGCGGTGAAAACGTTCGATATTGGCCCCGGCGCGGCGGATCGCCTCCCTCAGGGCGGGCTTGACCTGCTTTGCCGCGGCGCTAAACTCCGCTTCGCTGACCCTTAAATCCGCCACGCGGGCGCCGTCAAAGCGCTCCGTAAACTCGCGCACGGCGGCGTCGCCGCGGCGGCGCACCGCCTCGATGATCCGGCAGACCTGCTCCCGTTCGGCCGTGTATCCGGTCAAATCGGGCGCCCTTCGTTCCGCCCGGTACTGCGCGTAGGAGTAGAAAGGCAGAGGCATCGGCGCGCTCCCAGTTTTTTCAGGTGTGATGGTTTAGCCGTATTTTAACATGCCCTCCCGGCAGTGTCAATTAACACGCCGCTGTGACAATTGGGGACGGGGCAATTTTGTCACAAAATGTGACAAAATTGCCCCGTCCCCACTGTCACACTGCTTTTTTGCGCCGGAATAACCACTTTTTCCAACAGATATGCTATAATTACCATAGGAAAAGGAGGTTGGTAAAAAATGAAGCATGAACTGCCTGATCTGCCTTATGCCTACAACACACTTGAGCCCTACTACGAGGAGAGAACCCTCAAGCTGCACCACGGCGCGCACCACAAGGCCTACGTCGACGGGTTGACAACGCCGAAGCAAAACTGGGCGAGACCCGGGAAAAAAGCGACTTCTCCCTGGTAAAGCACTGGGAAAGGGAACTCGCCTTTCACGGCTCCGGGCACATCCTGCACAGCATCTTCTGGACGAATATGGCGCCCGGGGCCGGGGGGCCGGCCAGGGGGGCCGTGGCCGGGCGGATCGAAGCCGATTTCGGAAGCTTTGACGCTTTTAAAAAGCAGTTTTCCGCCGCCGCGGTGGCGGTCGAGGGCTCCGGTTGGGCCCTGCTCTGCTGGAACCCCCTCTTCGGCAAGCTGGAGATCCTCACCGCGGAGAAGCACCAGAACCTGACCCAGTGGGGGGCAACCCCCCTGCTGGTGCTCGACCTCTGGGAGCACGCCTATTACCTGCAGTACCAAAACAAGCGGGCCGCCTTTATCGAGGCCTGGTGGAACCTGGTCAACTGGGACGACGTAAACGCCCGCCTGGCAGGCGGCGGTGGCCAAAGATGAGCGCAGCGGCGCCGGCCGGAGCGGGGGTAACAGGACCGAAAATCTCAGGAGGAGGGCGCCCATGAAACCGGTCTTGCTCAAAGAAGGGATTTACTGGGTCGGCGCGGTCGACTGGGACCTGCGCTACTTCCACGGGCCCATCTACACCACTCACCGGGGCACCACCTACAACAGCTACCTGATTGCAGACGATCATCTCACTCTGGTGGATGCCGTTTACGCCCCATTCGCCGGGGAGCTGATCGGCCGCATCAAAGCGGTGGCCGACCCTTCCCGCATTGAAAACGTGATCGTCAACCATATCGAAACCGACCATGCCGGGGCGCTGCCCGAAATCATGAAGCTGGCGCCGGGGGCGAAAATTTACTGCAGCGCCCGGGCCAGGGACGGCCTGCAGAAGCACTTTCCAGGAGCCGGGTGGGACTACCGCGTGGTGAAAACCGGCATGGAGCTCTCCACCGGCAGGCGGACGCTCACTTTTGTCGAGGCGCCGATGCTGCACTGGCCGGACAGCATGTTCACCTACATCCCGCAGGAGGCGCTGCTGCTGCCGAACGACGCCTTCGGGCAGCACCTGGCGTCGTCTTCCCGCTTTGACGACGAGGTCGACGGGCACGTCCTGATGGAAGAGGCGGCCAAGTACTACGCCAACATCCTCTACCCGGTCAGCCGCCTGGTCCTAAAGAAGCTCGCAGAGCTGGAGGGGATGAATATCCCGGTCGAGATGATCGCCCCCAGCCACGGGATCATCTGGCGCAGCCGTTCCAGCCGGATCGTCGAGGCCTACCGGCGGTGGGCCGCCGGAGAATGGGAGCGCAAATCCCTGGTCGTCTACGAAACGATGTGGGGCAGCACGATGCTTATGGCCCGTGCGATCGCCGAAGGGTTGTCGGACCAGGGTGTCGCTACAAAGCTCTACCGCATCTCCGCCGGCGATTACAGCGATATCATTAAGGAGCTGCTGGAAGCCCGCCTGCTGGTAGTCGGCTCTTCGACGATCCACCGGCACTTTATCGCCTCGCTGGCCCCCTTCCTGGATTCACTGGCCTGCCTGCAGCCGGTCAACCGGATCGGCGCCGTGTTCGGTTCCTACGGCTGGAGTAAGGGAGCGGCGCAGGCCGTCACGGAACGCCTGAAACAGGCCGGGATCGAAACGGTCCCGGAAAGCCTGGAGGTGTTATGGATCCCGGATCAAGACGACCGGCAGCGCTGCTACCAATGGGGCGGCTCCCTGGCCGGGCTGCTGTAGTTCATATCTGATTGCAAAGGAGGCAAACTGGCATGGAACAATGGGAATGCAACGCCTGCGGGTATATTTATGATCCGGCGGAGGGTGACGATTCAGCCGGCATCGCCCCGGGCACTCCGTTTGAAGATCTGCCCGACGACTGGGTCTGCCCGGTCTGCGGCGTGGGGAAAGAAGAATTCACCAAGGTTT
The DNA here is from genome assembly GCA_020060545.1 of Desulfovibrio sp. Taxonomy (GTDB): domain Bacteria; phylum Bacillota; class Dethiobacteria; order DTU022; family DTU022; genus JAGUZX01. Next base: position 2,596 of record JAGUZX010000116.1, read on the forward strand.
AAACATTCGTGTTCAAGGAGTGATCAAATATGGAACTGAAGGGAAGCAAAACCGAAAAGAATTTGCTGGAGGCGTTCACCGGGGAGTCGAAAGCGCGTAACAAGTACACCTATTACGCCTCCGCCGCAAAGAAAGAAGGGTTCGAACAGATCGCCGCCATCTTCACCGAAACGGCGGACAACGAAAAAGAACACGCCAAGCGGCTGGCTAAATTCCTGGAGTTGATCGGCGACACCGCAAACAACCTCAAGGACGCGGCCGCCGGGGAAAATTACGAGTGGACGGATATGTACCGCCGTTTTGAAGCCGAAGCGCGGGAAGAAGGCTTTACCGAAATCGCCACCGTGTTCCGGGAAATTGGCGAGGTCGAGGAAGAGCACGAAAAGCGCTTTCTTAAATTGCTGGAAAGGGTGCGCGCCGGGACGGTGTTCAAACGTGACGAAGCCATCGAATGGCAGTGCCGCAACTGCGGCTACATTCACCACGGCAAGGAAGCCCCCGAGCTCTGCCCGGCCTGCGCCCACCCCAGGGATTATTTCCAGCCCCGGGCCACAAACTACTAGGCGTATCTTCCGCGGGGGGCCCAAGCCCCCCGCGCATTTTCGAGCGCCGCGCCGGAAAACCGGCAAACCCCCAAAAAACGCCCCTTCTGGCCTCCCCCGCGCCGTTTTTTCGATCCTCCGTTAGCTTCTAGCTTGCACTCTTTGATTTATGGTATAATCTTTACAAATCAGCGGGTTAAAACCGGTTATAACGGGAGCAATCAAAATGGATATTTTCGCCCTGGTCGGCCGCCGTGGCACGGGAAAAAGCCACCACGCCCCGATGCTGGCTCACCAGTACCGGATCGAGTATATCATCGACGACGGCCTCTTGATTAAAGGCAACCAGATCCTGGCCGGGCGCTCCGCCAAAAGGGAAAATACCCGCTACGGCGCGATAAAGCGCGCCCTGCTTAACGATCCCGATCACGCCCGCCAGATCGCGGAGAAACTCCGGGGGTTGGATCCGGAACGGCTGCTGATCCTGGCGACCTCGCCCCGGATGGCCGACTCGATCGCCGAAAAGCTGAGGCTGTCCCCGCCGGTTAAATATATTAACATCGAAGAGATCGCCAGCCCGGAAGAGATCAAAACGGCGATGCGGGTCCGGGAGAAAGAAAACCGCCACGTGATCCCGCTGCCCACGTTTGAGGTAAAAAAGGAATTCCCCGGCTACCTGGTCGACCCTTTGCGTTCTTTCTTCCGCTTCCCCATGGCGCATACGCAAAAAATGGCCGTTGAACGTTCCATCGTCCGGCCCGTCTACAGCACCCTGGGGCATTTCTATATCGCCGAGCATGTCGTCGGCGACCTCGTCGGCTATATCGTCTCCGAAATCCCCGGGATCCACCGGGCCCATAAGGTTGAAATTAAAACGGTGGAAATGAAGGTCATCCTGGACGTGGATCTTGTCCTGAACCTGAAGCAGCCCGCGGGGAAGAACCTGGTCGATTTACTGTCCCAGGCCCAGCAGGCCGTCAAGGAAAAGATCGAGTACCTGACCGGGTTCTACCTGGACCGGGTCAATGTCACGGCCAAAAAAATCCACCTGGGGCGGGAGCCCAGGCTTCCCGAAGAAATCCCCGGCTAAAAGCCGCCAGGTACCGCCCGGGCAAGATTCGCAGAAGTTGTAATGAGAAATTCCCTGTTATTGCAGGCAGAAAAGAAGGCCGATGTATCAGAGATTTTCTTGGACCTAGTGATTGTTCTACTGCCAAAATCTATTGCAAAGTACTCGTGAATAAGAATATCTCTCAAACCAGCTATTTTTCTCCAATCGATTTGTGACCTATTTCTTCTTACATCTTCCGGTATTTTTTTTACAGCCTCTCCTATTACTTCGAGATTTCTTACTACTCCATCTTGGACTAATTCGTTTTCTATAAAATCATCAAAAGTTAAGTCTATGGTATATTTTTCTATCTTTTTTATAGCGTTAAGTATATCACTTAAATAGGCATTAAGCTCCCTTCGCATACTTAACACTCCCTAAAATTATTACTTTTAGGTCTGGTTAAAAGGCCGCAGCCCCAGGGCGGTGCTGAAATTACGCACCCAGTCTGTGTAGGGGGCGATTCTTTCATTATAGTTTCAGCAATAACTAAATCAACTTTACGATTAAATAACTCCTTTTATTTTCGATCAATTCTGAGGTAGTAATGACATAATAGGGATGTTTTCCAAACCCCTATAGCGAGGCGATATATTCCTGCCCCTTGAACAGGGCTTTTTTGATCCCGGGGGCAAGTTTCTTTTTCTCCGGGGGCAAAAAGGCGGAGACCGCACCGGCGACCTGTTTCAGCTCGAGCAACCCGGTGCGGGCCAGGAAGGCGCCGAGCATGGTCAGGTTGGCCATCTTCGGGTCGCCGCTCTCCTCCGCCAGCTCCCGGGCCGGGACAAAGAGCGCCTCCACGTCGCCGCGCTCCGGGCGGGTTTCCGCCGCGGGGACGAGGGAGCTGTTAACCATCAGCAGCCCCCCGGGAACCAGGCGATCCTGGAACTTGTTGAAGGCCGGCTCGCTCATGGCGATGACGGCCCGGGCCGCCCCGACGATGGGGGCGCCGATTTTCTCCTTGGAAAGGACCACCGTGCAGTTGGCGGCCCCGCCCCTCATCTCCACGCCGTAAGAAGGCATCCAGGTAACGTTGTAGCCCGCTTTCATCCCGCTGAAGGCCAGCAGGTCGCCCATCGTCAGAACTCCCTGGCCGCCGAAACCTGCCATCACAACCGCGTATTCCATTGAGCAGCGCCTCCTCTAGACTATTTAACTCCCCTAAAAGATTTAAAAATCCTTGAATATGCCCGGCGGGTACGCAGGGATCATTTCCCGCTCGATCCGCTCGAGCGATGCCTCGGGCGTGAGCCCCCAGTTCGTGGGGCAGGCGGAGAGAAACTCCACCAGGGCGAAGCCCTTTTTCTCCAGCTGCGCCGTAAAGGCCCGGCGGACGGCTTGGCGGGCCTTGCGGATATGCGCCGGGGTATGGCAGGACACCCGGGCCGCGTAGGCGCTGCCGGGCAGGGTAGCGATCAGCTCCGCCACATGCACCGGGTAACCGTCCCCGGGGGCCTTGCGCCCGGCGGGCGTGGTCGTCGTCCTTTGCCCCGGCAGGGTGGTGGGCGCCATTTGCCCGCCCGTCATCCCGTAAATGCTGTTGTTGATAAAAATAACGGTGATATTCTCCCCGCGGGCGGCGGCATGGATCACTTCGGCGGTGCCGATGGCGGCGAGGTCCCCGTCGCCCTGGTAGGTGAAGATAAAGGCGCCGGGGTTGACCCGCTTCAAGCCCGTGGCCACGGCCGGCGCGCGGCCGTGCGGCGCCTCGCAGCAGTCCACCGCCAGGTAGTTGTAGAGAAAAACACCGCAGCCGACCCCGATCACGCCGACCGCCGCACCGGCCAGGCCGTAAAAATCGATCGCCTCCGCCACCAGCCGGTGGATTAGCCCGTGGTGGCAGCCCGGGCAGAAATGATAAATATTCTCCTTGAGACAGGACGGCGGGCTGAAGACCTGTTTTTCGGCTACCGTTGACATACCCGCAGTTCACCCGCTTTCATGACGCGTTCGATTTCCGCTTCGATTTGATCCGGCGTGGGCACCTCGCCGCCGGGGTAACCCTTGAAGGAGACGGTCCCGGCCCCGTTGCAGGCCAGGCGGACGTCATCGACCATCTGGCCGGTATTCATCTCGACCACCAGCAGGCGCCGGGCCCTTTCCGCCGCCTGCCGGATCTCTTTTTCCGGGAAGGGGAACAGAGTCACCGGCCTGATCAGGCCCACGGCGAGGCCGCGGCGCTGCGCCCGATCCACGGCGGTGCGGGCGATGCGGCAGCAGGAGCCGTACGCCACCACCACCAGGCTGCAGTGCGGCGGGCAGTCGACCTCGACCCGCACTTCTTTTTCTTTGAGCGCCTCGTATTTCCAGTAAAGTTTCCAGTTGTGCACCGGCATTTCGCCGTCCGCCAGGTAGAGCGATTTGACCAGGCGGGGGGGACGGTTTGCCGCCCCGCTCAGGGCCCAGGGGGCGGGCTCCGGCGCCGGGCAGGCGCCGTGCAGGACGACGGGCTCCTTCATCTGCCCGAGGATGGCGTCGGCCAGGATCATGGCCGGGTTGCGGTAGCGGAAGGCCAGGTTGAAAGCTTCACCCGCCAGGTCGTACATTTCCTGCGCCGAGTCGGGGGCCAGCACGATCAGCCGGTAGTCGCCGTGCCCGCCGCCCCGGGTGGCCTGGTGGTAATCCCCCTGGGTGGGGGCGATGCCGCCCAGGCCCGGGCCACTGCGGGTGATGTTTACCACCACCGCCGGCAGCTCCGAACCCGCCAGGTAGGAAAGGCCTTCCTGCATCAGCGAGATGCCGGGGCCGGAAGAAGAGGTCATCGCCCTGGCTCCGGCGGCGGCCGCTCCCAGGACCATGTTGATCGCGGCCAGTTCGCTTTCCGCCTGGATAAAGACGCCGCCCGCTTTCGGGAGCGCATCGGAGAGGAACTCGGGGATGTCGTTCTGGGGGGTAATCGGGTAGCCGAAGTAACAGCGGCAGCCCGCGTCGATGGCGCCCCTGGCCAGGGCTACGCTGCCCTTGATCAGTATTTTTTCCGTCATCTGCTCTCCCTCTCTTTCATGCTGTCTAGCGGAACACTGCCAGCGCCACGTCGGGGCAGACTTCGGCGCAGAGGGCGCACCCGGAGCACTGCTTGCCGGGCGCGGAGGCGGCGACCGGGTAACCGCCGCTGTTCCTGCGGTTGAAGTCGATATACAAAACATTCTTGGCGCACGACAGGACGCAGTAGCTGCAACCCTTGCACCGTTCGGTGTTCACCACCACTCTCCCCACTGCCTTACCTCCCCTGGCTTGCCGTTTTTAATGATCTCGTTTTTAATGATCTAAAAACCCTTTCCCTCTTTGAAAACAAGAGACGAAAGGGTTTCTTCCGCGGTACCACTCTTCTTGACGGCGCAGGACGATCTTGCTGCGGCGTCCTCTTGGTGACGGTTAACGGCGCCGCCGGTCGCGCCTACTTGCCGGCTTGCGCGGCTTTCAGCGGACAGCTCCCGGAGGAGTTCCACCCCGGCGGGCCGCCGCCTTTGCAGCTTCCGGCGGCTCTCTGCGCTCCCCGGGCCAGGGTGTACTGGTTCCGTTCACAGCCTTTAAGTAAATTAAAAACAATATATCTCAACCTCCCCGCTATAGTCAAGCATTTTTTAAGCCTTTCACCACAATAACTTAATAAATGGTGCCAGGCACCATTTATTAAGTTATTGACAATATATCAAGGGTCGAGTAGGTTATGCCCTCGCGGGCATAACCCCTCACAGAACCGTGCTTGCGCTATTCACGCACACGGCTCTTCATAACAGCATTC
>JAGUZX010000042.1 GCA_020060545.1 Desulfovibrio sp.
CGCTGGCGGCTGCCCGGCCCGGGCGATCCGGGCAATCGGCGAGCGGGTTACCTTGGGCAACCTGCTGGAGAAGCTCCGGCGGGACCGGCTTTTTTACAAGCACTCCGGCGGGGGGGTTACCTTTTCCGGCGGGGAGTGCCTGCTGCAACACGAGTTCCTGCTGGCCGCCATACCGGCGCTCAAAGCAGAGGGGATCCATGTCTGCATCGATACGGCCGGATGCGCCAGCCCCCGTATATTCAGGGCGGTGGCCCGGGAGGCGAGCCTCGTCCTTTTCGACCTGAAGGCGATCGACGGCAACCGGCACCGGCTGCTCACCGGCGCCTCCAACGAACAGATCCTGGAGAACGCGGCCTGGCTGGGCAGATCCGGCATTCCCGCCTGGATCAGGGTGCCCGTGATCCCCGGCTGGACAGACGGCGAAGCGGAGATCGCCGCCATCGCCCGCTTTATCAAGGAGGAGGCCGGCGGCGCGGAACGGGTTGACCTGCTCGGCTACAACGACCTCTGCGAAAACGACTACGCCCGGCTGCGCATGGAATATGCCCTGAAGGGTACAGCCAGGGTCAAGGAAAGCGCGATCCTCCGCCTGCGTGAGATCATGGCGGAAAGCGGCGCCCGCGTGGTGACCGTATCCAACTACCTGAAAGGGGTGTGAGCAATGCTTACCGCACAGCAGATCGGGATGCTCAACCGGCTTTACAACCCCAAGTTTCTCGCCACTGTCAACGACGGGGGGCAGGCCAACCTGGCGGTCGTGACCAGCTTTGAATACTACCGGGAGATGGTGATTTTCGGCAACCTGCTGCTCTGGAAAACCGCCCGGAACCTGGCGCAAAATCCCCGGGCGGCCGTCCTGGTGATGGATCCCGATCTGCACTATTATACCCTGGAAGGCCGCTTCACCGGCTTCGAGGAGAGCGGGGAGCTAATCGATCACCTCAACCGCGGCGAGATGGTGCGCTACAACGCCTATACCGGGTTCAGGAGCGCCGGCGCGCTGGAGATCACCGCCGCGAGCCCGGTGCAAAAACTGTCCCCCGTGAAAATGCTCGCCGCCTACCTGAAAATAAAGATGACGGGAAAAGAGGCGCCCCGCTTTCCCCGCGCGGTTGCGGAAAAGTTTGCCATGCTCAAAAGCCTGAAGGTGATCGCTTATGACGACGCGGGGCGGTTCACCCTGATCCCCCTGCCTGCGGCCGGGTGCAGCGGCGACTGCCTGACAGTCCCGGTCAAGCTGCCTCCGGGGGCGCTTTATGCCGCCAGCGTGATTACCCCGGACGCCGTCTCCTTCCAGCTCCAGGGGACGGCCGGGCAGCAGGGTTTGAGAGTGGAGCGCGTTTACGCCGCGGGCCTGCCGGTGCCGGGCAAGCAGATCTACCCGCCGGAGGTAGCAGCGGCGGAAACAGCGGGCCGGTAAACCGTGTACCGCCGCCCGATTTAGCTTACTGTGCAAAGCATCTCCTTCTTTCATTTTTGTGTTGACACTAAAAGTCAGTAGTGATATTATGTTATTAGTATCAGAGGAGCATTATTGACGGAGGGAGGCGGAACAAATGTGGAACGGCAACGGCTGCCGCTGCCATCACCATGGGCCAAGGATTGAAGGTTTCGTTGTGCCGTGCCTGCTGTTGCTGCTCAAGCAAGGGCCGTCGCACGGGTACGAAATTATGGAGAAACTGGGCGGCTTACCGTTTATGGATGCGGCGCCCGATCCGGGGGTGGTTTACCGCCACCTGCGCCGCCTGGAGGAAGAAGGGAAGGTCGAATCCCGGCTGGAGCCCGGCAGCGGCGGGCCGGCGCGCAAGGTGTATTCCCTGACCGGCGAAGGAGAAAACTATCTGGCCATGTGGGCGGCCAATATCCGCAGGCGGAAAACCGCGCTGGAAAAATTCCTGGCTGCTTTCGAAGCGCATTTTCCCGCGCGAGACTGAAGCTTTTTGATTGCCCCATAAAAAAGCAGAAACCAAGCAAAGGAGGAAACGCGTATGTGCCGCTGCTGCTGTACCCACCCGGAAAAGCTAGTGGAAAACCCTGAAAGATGCACCCCGGAACAAATCAGGGAATGCCACGGTGACAAAAGAGAGCACCCGTGCAAAGAAGGTAAAAATTAATCCAAAAAACATTTAACAGGGATAATAACTTAATAAACGGTGCCTGGCACCGTTTATTAAGTTATTGAGAAAGGGCCTCTTCCACCTTCTCTTTCCACCCGGCCAGGGAATCCCTGCCCCAGCCGACAAAGGATTCAACAAGACGGCCTTTCCGGTCGAATAAAAAGCCGGATGGAAACGCCCTGACCCCGAGTAATTGCATGATTTCCCTGTTGCGGTCGTCCAGGGTCGCCACCGTTAAATTGTATTGCTTCAAAACAGATTCCATCACGGTTTTGGAGTCGCCGGTAACGAGGATTACCCTCAAACCGCGCTCCCGGTAATACTCAATTTCCGGCTGCAACTGCAGCAACTCGGTATGGCATGCCGGTCACGTGTTGGAGAAATAGTTCAGGTAAACTACCTGCCCCTTGAAGTCGGCGGGAAATTTTACCGTCTTGCCGGTGATCAGATCCGTGGCCTGAAAAGTGAACTCCTGATCCGGGTCATCCCCGGGGCGGCAGACTTGGCCCCCTACCAGGTAGACAACCACCAGGGCTAAAACCAGGATCGGCACCGCCAATCTCAATTTCGCCAATGCCCTCACTCCATTGCGTTTTAATCAAAAAGCCCGATCCTATCCGGTGAAAACCCATTCCTTCTTCAAATAACGGCGGTTTCCGGTTCAAACTTCTTTCGCCCAGCCGAGCGAGCGTTCCACCGCCCGGCGCCAGCCGCGGTAGAGTACTTCCCGATCCGGATCGCTCATCCGCGGCCGGAAGTCCGCGCTCTGCCGCCAGCGCTCCGCCAGCTCTTCCCGGTTCCGCCAGAACCCTACCGCCAGCCCGGCCAGGTATGCCGCTCCCAGGGCGGTGGTTTCAAAGCCGGCCGGCCGCCGCACCACGATCCCGGCCAGGTCGGCCTGGAACTGCAGCAGCAGATCCATCACGCTGGCGCCGCCGTCCACCCGCATTTCGTCCAGGGGGATCCCCGCCTCGCGGCGCATCAGCTCCAGGACATCGCGGGTCTGGTAGGCCATCGCTTCCACCACGGCCCGGGCCAGGTGGGCCCTGGTCGTCCCGCCGGTAATGCCGATCAAAAGACCGCGGGCGTAGGGATCCCAGTAGGGCGCCCCCAGGCCGGCGAAAGCGGGGACCAGGTAGACGCCGCCGTTGTCGGCGACGCTCGAGGCCAGCGCCTCTGTATCCGCGGCCGCGGTGATGATGCCGAGGCTGTCGCGCAGCCACTGCACCGCCGCCCCGGTAATAAAAATGCTCCCTTCCAGGGCGTAGTCCACGGTGCCGCCGATCCCCCAGGCCACGGTAGTGAGCAGCCCCGCTGCGGAAGCCACCGCCTTGGGTCCCGTGTTCATCAGCAGGAAACTGCCGGTGCCGTAAGTGTTTTTGATCATCCCGGGCTTATAGCAGGCCTGGCCGAACAGGGCCGCCTGCTGGTCCCCGGCGATCCCGCCGACGGGCACCTGCAAGCCCAGGAAAGCCTCCGGATCCGTCTCCCCGAAAATGCCGCTGCTGGGTGCTGTGCGGGGCAGCACCGCGGCGGGGACGTCCAGGAGGCCGAGCAGCTCCCGGTCCCATTCCAGGGTATGGATGTTGAAAAGCAGGGTCCGGGAAGCGTTGGAGTAATCGGTGGCGTGCACCCTGCCGCCCGTGAGGCGGAAGAGCAGATAGCTGTCGATAGTGCCGCAGGCGAGCTCTCCCCTGGCCGCCGCCTGCGCTACGGCCGGGATATTTTCGAGGGCCCAGCGCAGCTTCGTGCCCGAGAAATAGGGATCGAGCAGCAGGCCTGTCTTCCGCCGGAACAGCTCTTCCAGGCCGGCGTCTTTCAGCTCCCGGCAGATCCCGGCGGTCCGGCGGCACTGCCAGACGATGGCGTTGGAAAGCGGTTTCCCGGTGGCCCGGTCCCAAAAAACCAGCGTTTCCCGCTGGTTGGTGATCCCGACTGCGGCCAGGTCCGGCGCAGCCGCCCCTGCCTGCTGCAGGAGCTCCTTTACCGCGCCTTGAGTGGCGGCCCAGATCTCATCGGCATCATGTTCCACCCAACCCGGCTGGGGATAGTGCTGCTTGTGCTCGCGGTTTACCCGGCCGCGGGCCTGCCCCTGCTTGTCCCAGAGCATAGCCGTGGTCCCCGTGGTCCCCTGGTCGATCGATAGAATGTACCTGCCTATTTTAATCCCTCCCCAAAGCAATGCAAGTTATATTTCTTTATTTGGGCCGGTTTTCCTCCTCGTGATTAAAGGATTTGTTCCGCCACCTCGATCTGAAGCAGCGTCCGGATGTTTTCAATATGGTTGGCAATGGAGACCTGGTCGGAACCGGCAAACAGCAGTCCGACAGCTGCCCTGTCCGGTGTAAGCACGAGCGCGCCGGAATCGCCGCCGGCGGCAATATTGGTGGTCAGGATCTGATCATTAAAGCGCGCAACACGTCCTGCCCCAAAACCGACGTCGATAGTCGCCGCCACCGCCGTGATCCGGCCCGTGTTGAAATTCGTGGTCCTACCCGTTTTTTGAATGGCCATGCCTACAGCAACGTCTTTTTTCATCATCCACCCGCGAACGTGACCTGCCCAGTAAATTTCACGGTCCAGGTTGCGAAAGTCCCCCCGGGCGACGGCGGCATCGACAAGATTGTGATGCCGGCTGCGCGGGGTACCCGGCTCAAACAAAATCGGAACATAGCGGCTCAGGCGCGCGATACGGTCCGTTGGATTCTTACCTCCATCGGCCGGGCCGGGCTGGAGAATCGGGTCACCGATACGAGCGCTGTTGCTGTTCGCCAGGACATGGTTGTTGCTAAGGATATAAAAATGCGACGGCGTCCCCGTGCCGTGCCCGGGCGGTCCAGTCGCACCGCCCGGGAGGATGTCGTAAACACAGGTGGCGGCGGTTCCCGCAGTAATCCGGTAGTGCCCGACGCTGTATCCTCCTTTAACCGGGCGGATCCGGGCGGCTAACGCCGCCGAACCGGCGGAGATGGGCAGGCACCCCAGGGCCACCGGGGTGCCGACAGCCATAACATCCGTCTGCATCCCTTCCAGGGCCGGCGGGATCAAATCCGCCCCGGCTATCGCTTCCCGGGGCAGCTTCCTGGTTACCAGCACAATCAGGGCAGGCTCTCCTGTCAAGCGCCCTTTCTTCGACTTGACCCCCACGGCCATACCGACAACATTGGCCATCATCCGGCAAGGTTCCAGAAAATCCTCTATCGCGGAATAGTGCGCCATTACGGCTTCGGCGGCGGCGGAAGCCGACAACATGCATTTAAATTCTTCCGTTGGATTCATTCAGGGCAGCCATCCTTCAAGATGATAGTATTGAAACGATGCTATATCATATGTGCGCCAAAGGGCGGAAGTGACAATGCCGCATTAAACGGTAACAGATGGATCTATAGGTAATTTGCTTTATTTAACGTCGCCAGGTACGTCCAACCTTCCTTGGAAAGAAAGGAAAACGGCCGGTTGTACAGAATACCACTTTAAAGAATGACTGAACATTTACGCCATTACGGAGGAAGTGTCTGGAATGAAACATACAACAAAGCGCGAAGCGGTTTACGGGGTTTTTTGCCTGCTTTTTGTACTGGCGCTGTTTCTGCGCACCAGCACGGCAATCATAGTGGAGGATCTGATGGCTGACTTTGCCATTCCCGCCGCTGCTTTGGGCTTGATGGCATCGGCTTTCTTTTACGCTTACAGTTTGGTCCAGCTTCCGGTGGGGATGCTCTCAGACCGGATCGGGGTCCGCTATACCGTTGTCGTTTCCGGTATGCTTGGGGTCGCTGGAACCGTCTTGTTCGCTTATTCCCCGGGGATTCAAATGGCTACCGGGGCACGGCTGCTCACCGGAATAGGCACGGCGGGGGTTTGGGTCCCGGCGCTTAAATATCTCTCCCTGGCATACCGGCCCGAAGAGTTTGCCACCCGCACCAGTATCATCTCGACCGTCGGCAGCCTCGGACTGTTGTTTGCCACTCTCCCGCTGGCGCTGCTGGTTGAAATGGTCGGCTGGCGTTTATCTTTTATCCTGGTGGCGGCGGCATTGTTAATGCTGGTCGTCCTCGCCTGGTCCCTGATGGGCGCACACACTGCGCCGGGCCCGGTCGCTACGGCCAGTAAAAGCAAGCTCGAGAAAGAAAACGATCTTTCACCCGCTCCCGTACCTTTCTGGCGTCACCGGACCTTCTGGCGCTTCGCTTTGTGGGCCTTTCTGGTTTACGGGGTTCAATTCAGCTTTCAGGGGTTGTGGGGGGCCGCCTATTTGCAGAATACCTACGGCATCAGCAGGGAAACCGCCGGCAGCCACTTGTTGTTTGCTTCACTGGGCATACTTGCCGGAGGTCTTTTTTGGGGATTCTTATCGGACCGCTACTTCCGGGCCCGCCGGCCGGTACTTTTCCTTGGCACCCTGGGCATGCTGATTGCGTGGGCCATCATGTCAACTCTTGCGAGTTACCCGGGGCCTTTTTTAACTTCGCTCCTTTATTTGGCGCTCGGCCTTTTCAGTATTGTTTTTTTGATTAACTTTTCTTGTGTCAAGGAAATTTTCCCTGTGGCAAAGGCCGGCACGGCGATCGGAGCGATCAATACTTTTATGCTCCTGAGCGTTGCCGTTTACCAGGGGGTAACCGGCTACATCATCGACCATTTTTTAAAAAACGGGTCCGCCCTTACCGCATACCGCGCTGTTTTTTTCCTCTACCTTGGGAGCATTGTTGCCGCTTTTTTACTGGTATTTTTTATGCCTGAAACATTTCCCAACCGGGAAAAATAATATATCAAGAGAACCGTCCCCTTGATATATATCAAGAGAACCGTCCCCTTGATATATGCAGTGGTGCGCCTGGGAGGATTCGAACCCCCGGCTAACGGATTAGAAGTCCGCTGCTCTATCCCCTGAGCTACAGGCGCACGCACCATTATCATACCCCGAAAAGTCTTAAAAATCAATGGTATTCGGAAATGCGGGTGTAGTTTCTTTTCGTGATCCAGTAAATGGTATATGCTTAAGGGACTGGACAAACTAGCCCTGGTAAAATACAATGTGATCAGAACTATATTTTAA
>JAGUZX010000067.1 GCA_020060545.1 Desulfovibrio sp.
CGGCACCGCCACGGCGGCGGTCATGTTCCAATCCATCTTCAACCAGGGCGCCCAGTACATTGTCACCGGCGGCGGCAACGAAGCTCTCGCCCGGGCGATCGCCCCGTACCGGGAGATTTTTTACGGTTTCGCCCACCACCCCCCGGAAGCGGAAGGCGCCGCGGCGCTGCTGGAGCGGGCAGTCCTGGAGCACGGCCTGAAGGGGTACAAGATTTTCGCCCCGCTGGTGGAAAAGCCGCTGGGAGACGCCTCGTTCAAGCCGCTGTGGCGGGTGGCGGAGCAGTACAACCTGCCGGTGTTAGTCCATTTTGGGATCCTGGGCGGCGGGGGCGGGATCTCTTCCGGCGTGAACATCAGCCCTTTAAGCCTGGAGCCGGTCGCCAAGGCCTGCCCGTCGGTACCGTTTATCGTCCCCCACTTCGGCTGCGGCTACGTGCGCGATCTGCTGCAGCTGTGCTGGTCCTGCGCCAATGTGCACGTGGACACTTCCGGCAACAATGAATGGGCCCGCTGGTATCCCTACCCGCTCACCCTGGAGGATCTATTCCGGCGCTTTTTTGAGACGGTGGGACCGGAGCGGATTATCTTCGGCAGCGATTCGTCGTGGTTCCCGCGGGGTTTCGCCCGGCGCTACCTGGAGGATCAGCTGCGCGCCTGCCGGCGGCTGGGGCTGCCCGAGGCCGCGGTGGAGCAGATTTTTGGCGGCAACGCCCGCCGCCTGCTGGAGGGGGTGCGCCGTGGCTGAGCAGGGAAAGATGTTTTTAACCACACCGCCCCGGATTACGGACCAGACGCCTTTATGCGTTACCGGCAATGAATACATATCCCTGCCCGCCATCGGGCCGGCTGGGGAGATTTTTTCGCTGAATACGCTTCACCTGGGGCACCGCGGCCTGCTGGAGTTCAGCGGTGCGGCGGCGGAGCCGCTGCTCGCCCCTTACCTCTCGCTGAACGGCGCGGCGGTAAACCTGGCGGGCAAGCTCACCTGGAGTTATACCCTCGACTGGATCCCCCGCTTCACCGGGGCGGAAGAAGACCTGTGCACTTTTACGGGCGAGATCGCCGCCCCGCCGGGCCGGCGCGGCTGTTGCTGCCGGCTGGCCGTGACCAATACTTCCCGGCACCCGTTAAAGGTAGAAGCGGGGTGGCGCGGCAGTTGGGCGGGTTTCAATCACATTATTTTCAACAGGCGGGCCATCGGCGGGGCGAAAAAGATCGGCTATGACGGCTGGACAAAAAGCCTGGTCCTGGAAGCCCGCAGCGGCCTCCCCCTGGCCGCCCTGGCCCTGGCCCTGGAGCCGGAGCCGGAGCAGGGGTGGCGGGTCGGGGAAGCAGGCGAGGGCACTTTCAGCGCGGCTTCCGCCATGCGCCTCGAACCGGGCGCTGCCGGCGAGATTGTCCTTTACCTGGCGGTAAACCTGGAGGCGGACGGGGCGGGGACGACCGCCGTGGACCTGCGGCGCCGCGGCGCCGCGGCTTTGTTCCGGGAAACCGGGGAATGGCTTGGGTCTCGCCGGCTGGTCCTGGCGGACCGGGCACTGGAGGGGGTTTTAAACCGCAACCTTTTCTTTAACTATTTCTTTGCCCTGGGGCGGGCGCTGGACACGGACGATCTGGTGCCGGTAACCTCGCGCAGCCCCCGCTACTACGTGAGCGCCGCCTATTGGGGCCGGGACGCGCTCTTGTGGAGCTTTCCGGGGCTGCTGCTGGCGGATCGGGAGACGGCACGCGAACTGCTCCTGAACGTTTTCCGGCGCCATTTGGCGCAGGCCGGGGAGCATGCCCACTATATCACCGGCGTGGTGCTCTACCCCGGTTTTGAACTGGACCAGCTGGCGGCGCATCTCCTGGCGCTGGAGCGCTACGAGCATTTCACCGGCGACCGGTCGCTGCCGGGTGAGAAGGCGGTTAAAGCGGGCCTGGCGCTGCTGGTTCAAAAGGCGGAAGCCTGGCGCGACCCGGAAACGGGGCTCTACGGCACCTTCCTTGATCCCTCCGACGACCCCGTGCTCTACCCCTTCCTCGTTTACGACAACGCCCTGCTGGAGCGCGGCTTCGCCTACCTGGGAGCGCTGCAGGCGGAAGGGCGCTGGGCGCACCCCGTTGATTGCGCCGGGCGCGCGGCGGAGCTGCGCCGGGCGATATACCGGCACGGTGTTGTCGAGGGCCCCCGGGGGCCGATCTTCGCCTGGGCCGTGGACGGGAAAGGGCGGTACCAGCTTTACGACAACCCCCCGGGCAGCCTGCAGCTTCTGGCCCATTACAGGTTCTGCTCCATGGACGACCCGGTTTTTTGCAACACCGCGGCCTGGATCCGTTCGGGCGAAAACCCGTATTTCCACGGGGGCGCCGCGTTTGAAGAAGCGGGCTCGCTGCACTGCGGCAACCCCTGGCCTATGGCCGCCTGCAACGACCTGCTGGCGCTCAACCGGGGCGGGGCTGATTTTTTGCGCCGGGCCCCCATGGACCACGGCTTCTGCTGCGAAACGGTGGATCCGGAAACGGGCCGGGCGACCACCGGCGCCGCTTTCGCCTCTGCCGCCGGCTTTTTAGCCTACGCCCTGTGGGTTTCAAGAAACAGGAAGTAAGAAGTAAGAAACAGGAAGCAAGAAAGGCTCATGTGGGGCCAGGTTCATTTGGTACCAGGCATTAAGTTTTGGTGCCAGGCACCAGGTTCATTAAGTTTTTGGTGCCAGGCACCTAAGTTCATTTCACCGCATGAACTCTGGTAACAGACGAAAAGCCTCCCCTTACCCCACCACCGCCCCTTTCACCACTACCGCCGTAATTGCCGTTTCGTTCTCCGTAATAAAACCTGGCTCAAAAAACAGGAAAAGCATTGCCGGCAGCGAAATATTCCGGCAGTAAGCCAAACTTTTCTAAAGGAGCTGACTGGTATGGCCAAAAAGCTGCCGGTGTGGGGCCAGTTGTTGTACGGCGCCGGGGCGGGCGGCTTCAGCATCATCGACCGCCTGATGATTACGTGGCTGATTACTGTTTTTATCGTCAAGCCGATCCGGGGAGTTGAGCCGCTTGTCCCCGCCCTGGCCTTCGGCATCGTGATGTTCCTCGGCCGGGTTGTGGACGCGATCGCCGACCCGATTATCGCCCGCTGGTCCGACAATTTCCAGGGGCGCCTGGGGCGCCGGATCCCGTTCATGCTTGTAAGCGGTATTATCTATACGGCTGTATTCATCGCTCTCTTTTACCCTCCCCTAACCGAAGACACGCAGGTGAGCTTGCTGTTCGGCCTGACCGCCCGGGGCGGCATCATCAACAGTATCGTGCTGACTCTCCTGCTCGGGTTATATTTCATCCTCTTCACCGCTTATGTCTGCCCCTACCTGGCTCTGCTGCCCGAATTGGCCCGCTCCAACAAGGACCGGGTCGACCTGGCCACGTGGAAAGCGGTTTTCAGCATCATCGGCGTCGGGGCGGCATTTATCGGCGGCGCAGCCCTGGTCGGAGCCATCGGCTTTTACCCCATGATCTGGATCATGGGCGCGGTAGGGCTGGTGATGCTTTACCTGCCGGTGTTGATCAAAGAAAGGGTTTATTCCGAAGCCAAGCCGGCCAGCCTGGGGCTGATCGACGCGTTGAAAACAACCTTCCGAAACCGCGCTTTCACGATCTACCTGGCGGGAAATGTCGCCTTCTGGCTGGGCTTCAACATCATTACGCTGAATGTAATACCCTATGTTGTAGTGCTGCTGGGAGGCACGGAAGACGAGTCCGGTCTTTACATGGCGGTCGCTTTCGGCGTGGCCATGTTTGGCTTTATCCTGGTGAACATCCTGGCCAAGAAATTTGGGCTGAAGGCGATGATGATGTTTTCGATGGTCGCCTTTATGGTGATCCTGCCGTTCTTTTTCTTCATCGGGAGGCCGCTCTTCTCCCTGTCGCCCCAAACGATTATGTTCATCCTGATGGCCCTGGTGGGGCTGCCGATGGCCGGGCTGTTCGTGGTGCCCGATGCGATCGTGGCCGCGGTGTCGGACCTGGAAGAGAAGCTCTCGGGCCAGCGCCGGGAAGCGATGTATTTCGGTGCACAGGGCTTCATCCTCAAGGTGGCCTTGGGCCTGTCCACCCTGATCACGACCGGGTTGTTCCATTTCTTTGGCAACACTGCGGCGCAGCCCCTGGGGATCCAGCTGACCGGGCCGGTGGCGGCTCTGTTCATCCTGGCCGGCGTTCTAATCTTTATCCGCTACCCGGAAAAAGAAGTGGTCACCTTCCAGCGGGAATCGATCGGGGCGTGACAACTGTGACAACTGGGGACGGGGCATTTTTGTCACATTTAGCGGTGACAATTGAGGGCTGACAATTGAAAAGTGATAATGGAGAGACTGTCAAGCTGGAACTAGCAACTGAATAATGACAACAAGAGAATAACAACAAAAGAATAACAAACTAGAAGACTGGCAGTTGAAGAATGGCATATAAAGAATGGTAATTAAAGACTGATAACTGAGGAATAACATATGGGGACGGGGAAATGTGACAAAATTGCCCCGTCCCCAATTGTCACGTTATTTCTGTTTCTCCTCCTCAACGAGGGCGCGGCGGAGGATCTTACCGATGGCGCTCTTGGGGAGCTCGGAGCGGAATTCGACCGCGCGGGGGATTTTGTACTTGGTCAACTTGCCGGCGCAAAAGGCGAGGATTTCTTCGGCGGTGGCTGTTTCGCCTTCCTTGAGGACGACGTAGGCTTTGAGCACCTCGCCGTAGTAGTCGTCGGGGATGCCGGCGGTAATCGCCTCGGCAATTTTGGGGTGCTCGAAGAGCACTTCGTCGACCTCGCGCGGGTAGACGTTGTAGCCGCCGGTGATGACCATATCTTTCTTGCGGTCAACGATGTATAAGTAGCCGTCCTCGTCCATCCTGCCGATGTCGCCGGTATAAAGCCAGCCGTCGCGCAGGGTCTGGGCCGTTTCCTCCGGGCGGTTCCAGTACCCCTTCATCACCTGCGGCCCCTTGATGATAATTTCGCCTTCTTGCCCCAAGGGCACATCCTTCGTCCCCGTCTCCAGATCCACGATCCGGGTGTCGGTGTCCGGGTAGGGCATGCCGACGCTGCCGGGCTTGCGCACGCCGATCAGGGGATTGCAGTGCGTCACCGGGGAGGTCTCGGAGAGGCCGTACCCCTCGAGCATCTTGGAGCCGGTCCGCTGTTCGAAGCGCTCCATTACCTCCACGGGCATGGGAGCGGCCCCGCTGTTGCAGATTTCAACGGCGTCGATGTTGTATTGATCCGCATCGGGATGGTTGGCGATCGCCATATAGATTGTCGGCACCGCCGGGAAAGCGGCCGGGCGGTACTGCTTGATCATCGCCAGGACCAGGTCGATATCGAAGCGGGGAATCAGCACCACCCCCGCCGGCATGGTCAAGCCCGTGTTCATGACGCAGGTCATCCCATAGGAATGGAAAAAGGGCAGGATGGCGATCATGTACTGCTGGGTAATCTTGCGGCCGAATTTTTCATTGATCCACTCGGAAAGCCACTCCTTGATCTGGATCACATTGCAGACCAGGTTGTAGTGCGTGAGCATGACCGCCTTGGGAAAGCCGGTCGTCCCGCCGGTGTACTGGAAGACGGCCACATCTTCTTGCGGGTCAATCCGCGCCGCCGCCGCGCCGGGGGAGTATTTTTGAAGCAGTTCGTCGTACCAGACGTTTTCGCCCTCCACCTCCATCCACAGCAGCCGCGCCACGATCACATGCTCCACCGGCACGCGGTCGCGCACCGCGTGGAAAGAGCTGAACACGGCGTCCACGCCGAAAAATATCTTCGCCCCGGAATCGTTCAGGATGAACTCCACCTCCCGGGGGGTGTAGAGCGGATTGACCTGCACCACGATGGCGCCAAGCTTCATGCAGGCGTAGTAGGCGTAGACGTAGTGGGGGCAGTTGGGGAGCATCAGGGCCACCCGGTCGCCTTTCTTGACGCCCAGGTCAACCAGGGCGGAGGCCACCCGTTCAATGTTTTCCAGCATCTCTTTGCAGGTGATCTCGCTGCCGATGAAGACCAGCGCCACCAGGTCGGGGTAATCCTTCACACACTCGGTTAAGTAATCGAAAAGGGATATTTCGGGATACTCCAGGTTCCAGCGCACCGGGTAGTTTTTCAGCCAGGGGCGTACGGTCATTTGGCTACCTCCTCACCAGACAGAAATTTCAGAACTTACATCCAAATTTACACTAAGTCGGGAATTTCTGCTACCCCTAAATGCCGGTGCCATCACGGACTGCAAAAGCGGGGAAGCAATTCACCCGGGTATTTGTTCATAGATTGCCGGGAAATAACGCGCGTAAAGAGCCCGGTTGCGGTCGCGCCAGGGGTGGTTTTGCCGCAGCGCTTGCAGGGCGTCCAGATCGAGTTCGGCCACGGCCATGCCTTCCGCCTCGCTTGAGGCCACTTCCGCCAGGACGCCGCTTCCGTCGGGGGTCAGCTCCATGGGGGCGAAGATCCCGGCCCGGCCGGTAAAGTAAAAGCCGGGTACCCGCCCCACCAGGGCGCTTTTAACGCCGTAAAGAGGGCTTTCCTGGAGGCGGGGCCAGATGCCGCGCAGGGCGAGCCAGTAATTGTACGGTTCGGCGTTGGCGATGGGGAGCAGCGCGATCTCCACGCCCATTTTCTCCAAAATGCGGAAGGTTTCGAAGTAGCTGGCATCCATGCAGACGGGAAGCGCCAGTTTGCCCAGGCCCGTTTCAAAGGCTTCGAAATGATCGCCCCGGGTGACATTGAACTGTTCCTCGGCCGGCATCAGGTGCGCCTTGTCCTGGGAGCCGATCAGCCTGCCGTCCGGGCCGTAGAGGAACGCGCGGTTTCTCACTGTGCCGTCCTCGGAAAGCAAAAAGCTGCCGGCCATGAGATAAAGGCCGTACGCCTCGGCCAGGGTGGAGAAGGTTGCATGGACCAGCGGCTTCAGGACGGGGCTGACATAGTGGATTACATCTTCCAGGGAAATAACCGGCCCTTTGGCCCCGCCGTTTTCCGCGCCGCCCGCCGCCTCCGCCGCTTCACCCGCCTGCTCCACTCCGGGCAGTATCCCCAGCAGCGGCAGGTTGTTGTATTCCGGGAAGACCGCCAGGTGGACCCCGGCTGCGGCCGCTTCCCTGGCGCGGCGGTGCATTGCGTCGACGTAGTCGAGAGGGTTTTTAAACAGCCTGGCCTCCAGCTGGAGCGCAGCCGCCCTGACCTTGCGCCCGTCCAGGGGCGGCAGCGCCCTGCGGCTTTCAATCCGCCCCGCCAGGTGTTTTTTCACCCGGGAAGGGCGGCAGATCCAGAAGAGGTAGCGCCGGAAGAGCCTCTCTTTCCAGCCGTTCAGGGCCAAGTTAATTCTCTCCTCTACCGTGAAATTTAAACGGGCTCCGCGGGCGAGGCAGGCCCCGCCCCTACAGGAGGTTTCCTTTATAGGCGGCGGGATTGAGCATCCGGAGGGCGGGGAAGCTCTCTCCCGCCCTGCGGCGGTCTTCCTCTTTCAGCCGGGCGGCCGCGCACTGCTCGCCTCCGCCGGTATGGGAGAGGTAGCCGCTTAAATCCGCCGCGGTGACACAGGGGCCAAGCACGGCGCACCGGGCGTGAAAATCACGGCCGCAAAAAACTCGTGAAAGCTGGGCTTCCACGCCCCAGCATTCGTTTTGCTGGACCTGGGCCCACATTCCGGCAAGCTGCTGTGCCAGGGTGTTGGCCGATCGCTCCAGGGCGCCGGTATGGGCCAAAATGCCGGCCCCCTGCAGGGCCAGGATGCGGCCCACTTCGGGGTGGCGGGCGTCGGTGGCGACGACCAGGCCCATCTTGATCCCGCCCAGGTCGATCAGGTCCAGCTCGACTCCCCTGGAGAGCCCCAGTTCCCGCTCCTCGCGGCTGAGATGGGTCTGGCGCTGACGGCCGCACAGCTCCCCCCCGGGCCCGAAGCAGTAGGCGGTGTGGTAGCAACGCCCGCCTTCTATTTCAAGAGTGGTCCCCGCCACCAGGTAAATCCCCAGCTCCCCGGCCAGGGCGCCGTGCAGCGCCAAAAAACGTTCATTCCATTGCGCCGCTTTTGGGCGGAACTCCCGGAACGCGCCGCCGAAACTGCGCGTTTCCGTCAACTCTCCGGCCGACGCGCACAGCAAAAGCGACGTGTGGGCGGGCAATACCGCCAGCCCCGGCTTAATTTCCGCCAGGAGCAGCGACAGGTCTTCCCTGTAGTAGTCCAGGTTATTCACCCTGACTCCGTCCAGCGATAAGGCGGCTGCTTTCATGCCGTGCAAACCTCCTCCGGCGGCCCGCCGGCGGCCGTATTCCGCTGCAGTCATTATTTCGCCGCCCCCGCTCCATTTCCTTTTTCCGGTGTTTTTTTGCAGGCGGCCAAGTTTTTTAAGGCGTGCGGCTGTGCGGGGCGGCCCAGAAATAGCGAAGGCCTCCGCTGCTTCCGGAGGCCTTCATCATAGGATAACTGCTCCTGGCGCTATCCGCTTCACGACCTGACATCGACATTCTTCCGCGCAAAAAGGTAATAGATATTATATACGGCTACAACCAGCCCCAGGATGAAATTGTTCCAAGCCAGGGTGGTCCCGGTCAGGACATCGGTCATGTTCACCAGGGCCAGCCATAATCCCACCACAACATGAATCACGTGAAAAGTGGTCATCACTTTACTCCCTCCTTCCGTAAAAGAATACGCAAGGGTGTTTGCGAATCCGCGGTATGTCCCGCTTTTTTTCACCGCGCCATGCCCTGCGCCCGCAGGCTCAAACAGGGCCGGGCGCAGCTCATTAAAAAAGCGACTGAATAAAAGGAAACAGGTGGCGGGAGATAAAAAACAGGACGATGATCAGGCCTACCAGCCAGGCCCCGTACTTAATCGCGGCGTGCCCAAGGCTCAGCAGCCTGCTTTCCTCAAGGTCTTCCATCTTGGCTCACCCCGTGGTTTGATTTGTGTTTAGTTTGTAAATTTTGGCCGCCGATTATACTAACCTGTGGGGATAAGAGAAGTGGAGGAGGAAAAAATAAAGTCAAGCAAACCGAAAGGAGGGAAAAAAGTGGCGAAAAAATTTAACCGGGGGCGGCAACAGAAAAGGAATATTGATCGCAACAAGCTGGAGAAATACCGCTCCGAAATCGCCCAAGAGCTTGGCGTTGAACTGCCGGAAAAAAGAAGGAGCCCGCTAACCCGCGGCAACGCCCCTGCCTTTACATTTGACGATGATACGCCGCTGCTATAAACTTAAACGGGGACAGGAAGCAAAAGGAAGCGGAGGGACGGTTCTTCTTCTGCTTCCTTTTTTATACCAATATCGTGCAAGCCCATGTGCTGGAAAAAAAAGGTGAAGGAAGCAAGGGAACCGTCCCTCCGCTTCCGTCCTCCCTCCGTCTCCTAAATTCGGGCGGCCACGGCTTCAGCCATCTCCATGGTGCCGGCGCTTCCCCCGAGGTCGTAAGTGAGCCGCTTTCCCTCCCGGATCTGATCGGCCAGGGCCGCCTCCACCCGCCGGGCGGCATCCGCTTCGCCCAGGTGATGGAGCATCAACACCGCGGACATGATCATCGCCCCCGGGTTGACTTTGTTTTGGCCGCTGTACTTGGGCGCGCTGCCGTGCACCGGCTCAAAGAGGGCCATTCCGTCCCCGATGTTGGCCCCGGGAGCCAGGCCCAACCCGCCGACCAGGCCGGCGCAAAGGTCGGACAAAATGTCGCCGTAAAGGTTGGGCATCACCAGGACATCGTAAAGCTGGGGCTTCTGGACCAGCTGCATCGCCATGTTGTCGACGATGCGGTCTTCAAACTCGATCGAGGGGTATGCGGCGGCTACCCGGCGGGCCGATTCCAGGAAGAGGCCGTCGCTCAGTTTCAAGATATTGGCCTTGTGCACCGCCGTAACCTTGCGGCGGTGATGGCGCAGGGCATACTCAAAAGCGAAGCGGACGATGCGCTCCGACGCGCCGCGGGTGATGATTTTAATGCTTTCCGCCGCATCCGCGCCGACCATATGTTCCACCCCGGCATAAAGATCCTCGGTATTTTCGCGGACCACCACCAGGTCGATATCCCGGAACGGCGAGTTGACGCCCGGGAATGTCTTGGCCGGCCTTAAGTTCACGTAGAGGTCGAGCTCCCGGCGCAAAGCCACATTGACGCTGCGGAAGCCGGAGCCGACAGGGGTAGTGAGAGGGCCTTTCAAGGCCACCCTGTTCCGCCGGATCGATTCCAGAGTGGCGGGCGGCAGCGGCGTCCCGTATTTCTCCAGCGCCTCCTGCCCCGCCGCCGCTTCTTCCCACTTGATTTTTACCCCCGCCGCCGCCAGGACGGTTAAAACCGCCGCGCTGATTTCCGGACCCACCCCGTCACCCTTGATTAAAGTTACCGTATGCATAGTTCTCCTCCTTGAGGCCGTATAATTGGTTGTAGCGCCGGTATGTCTTGAGCACCCGGATTACGAAGGCGCGCGTCTCGGTAAAGGGTATCTGCGCCAGGTTGGCCTCGGCGCCGTCCCAAATCCCCTGCCGCAGCCAGCGGTCGACCTCCCCGCGCCCCCCGTTGTACGCCGCCAGGGCGACTACGGCGCTGCCTTCAAATTGCCTGATCAGATCCGCCAGGTACCAGGTGCCGATTTCGATGTTATACCGCGGATCAAACAGCATCTCCACGGAAAAAGAGGGGTAACCGATCCGCCCGGCCACCCATTCGGCGGTGGACGGCATCACCTGCATCAGGCCGCGGGCCCCCCGGGCGGAAACGGCGTTCTCCCGGAATCCGCTCTCGGTATGGATCACCGCCGCCACCAGCAGGGGATCGATCCGGTACGCGTCCGCAAAAGCGGTGATCTGCTCCCGGTAATGAAAAGGATAAAACAGGCGTGACAGCAGGGGGCTGGCCAGGAGATAACAGATCAGGGAAAAAAAGCAGATGAAGCCAAGCAGGTAAGTAATTTTCCGAAACAGTTTTCCGTCCCCCTCCGGCGCCTCCAGCCGGGCCGTTTTTTTACCGGGAGCGCACCAGATCGGCCCAGAACCGTGCCACCTGCCGGGCGGTTTGCCGGATAGTGCCGTTGTTGTCGATCACGGTATGCGCATAGTTTTTTTTCTCTTCCAGGGGCATCTGGGCTTTCACCCTGGCCAGAGCTTCGTCCCGGGTAAGCTTGTCCCGCCGCTGCAGCCGCTGCAGCTGTATTTCCGGGGTAACGTAAACCAGGAGAACCCGGTCCACGTGCTGCTGCATCCCCGCCTCGATCAGCAGCGGCACATCGTAAACCAGCACGGCGCCAGGATTACGCCGTTCGATTGCGCCGGTGCGATCAATCAGCTCCTGTCCCACCCGCGGGTGGACAATCGCGTTCAACTTTTGGCGCGCCGCCGCATCGCTGAAGACCAGCCTTCCCAGGCGCCCGCGGTCGATGGATCCGTCAGCCAGGAGGATCGACTCGCCCAGCCAGTCCACGATTTCCCGCCAGGCGGGCGCGCCGGGCGCAACTACCTCCCTGGCAATTGCATCGGCATCCAGCACCAGGGCCCCCTTGCGTTCCAGCATGCGGGCAACGAGGCTCTTTCCCGAGGCGATTCCCCCGGTTAACCCGACAATAAGCATAACCCGGCTCCCGGCCTTCTTTGTTTAGACTATTGTTATTATACCAAGAAAGATCAGGATCGCGCCACCCAACAGGGCCGCATGTTTAAACACGGCCCCGCCGGAGATCACCCTCCCGAGGGCCACACCCAGCGGCACCAGCAGCAGCTTGGTTGCCCCCACCGCCAGGACGGTGACCGGAAGCGGCAAACCGAGCAGGGCCGCCCCGAAACCGGCCCCGAAAGCATCGGCGGCCAGGGCTGCACCCAAAAGCAAAGCTTCTTTCAGGCTGAGGACTCCCGACCGATCGAGGTCCGCTTTTTCCGGCTTCCGGACCAGCGCCGCCAGCATCCACCCGGGGCCGTTTCCGCCGGCACCGGCAGGCGCCTGCTGATCCCGCCCTTCCGCCGCCGCATACTGCATGGTTACGTATGTACCCAGGACAATTAACAGCCCCCCCCCGAAACTAGTGACATAATGCACCGGCAGCAGCCCCGCCACTTCGCCTCCCAGAAGCATGGAAGCGGTGACCGCGGCGGCCGAAGAGCAGCAGATCACCAGCAGCGAGGGGAAAGGGATCAGTAACCCGCGCAAACCGCATGACAACCCGGCGCTGAAGCCGTCGACACTCACGGCCAGCGCCAGCAACAGCGTTAATCCTGGCACTGCCTGCCCCCCCGATTCCCTCTTACCCTGTTATCATATGGAGGGAGCGGAGAAGGGGTTACCTCTTGGAGGTTGGAAGTTTGAAGTAGGAAGTTGGAAAGAAGCATGCAGTAAAATATACTCAAATGAGTAGTTGCTCTTTCTCATTTCTTACTTCCAATCTCTAACTTCTGGCATCTTGCACAGAGGTAGGTGCCGCGGCCGGCGACGACGGCGCGGGTAACCGGCGCGCCGCAGCGGGGGCAGGGCCGGCCCCTCCGCCCGTAGACAGCAAGCCGGTCTTGAAAAGCGCCCCGCTCACCGAAGGCATCCCGGTAATCGCGCGCGCTGGTGCCGCCGCAGTCGATCCCTTCCTGCAGCACAGCGCGGACGGCCCAGTAAAGGGCAAGGATCTCTTCGCGGGACAGGGAACCCGCTGCGCGGCCGGGATGAATTCCGGCGCGAAACAGGCTTTCATCCACGTAGATGTTGCCTAGCCCGGCGACAAAATGCTGGTCCAAAAGCAGCGGTTTGAGCCGCGACCGCCGGCGTTCCCGGATCAGCGCACAAAAACGTTCCGGCCCGACCTCTTCATAAATATCGGGGCCCAGGCGGTCCAGCCCGGCCTGGCGCCGCTCCTCCCGGTTCTCCAGGAGCCAGAGGCCGCCGAATTTGCGCATGTCGCTAAAAAAAAGCGCGGCGCCGCCGGTAAACGGCAGCACCGCCCGGAGATGCGGATCGGGGAAATCTGCATTTTCGCGGTAAACCAGCCTCCCCGTCATGCGCAGGTGCACTGCCAGTTCACCGCGGTCCAGGCCAAGCCGGAGGTACTTTCCCGCCCGGCCAAGATTTTCAACCCGCCTGCCCGCCAGGTTCTGGCAGAATTTTTCCGGAGCAGGGTGACGGACCGCCCCGGTGTAAAGCAGCACCGGGCGGCCGAACTCTTTATGACAGATTAAGGGGGCCAGCCCCCGCCTGATTACTTCCACTTCCGGTAGTTCGGGCACTGTTTCACCTCGCCGGCGCGTTTTCTGGTGTGTAGAATGAACTAAAACTTAATTTTGTTTAAATTGAAAAGTTAAAGGGTCTGACCACTTAACTTTACAATTAATTTAATTTAATTTAGAGGGGTTTCAACTCCGCCCAGCTGCGGCCCCACTTTAAGTCCACTTTCAGGGGCACAGAGAGGGTGAAAGCCTGCTCCATCTCGCGCCTGGCCACGGGGGCGAAAAACGGCAGCTCTCTTTCTTCAACTTCGAACAGCAGCTCGTCGTGGATCTGCAGCAGCATCTTGGCCTTGAACCCGCCTTCCCGGATCACGGCGTCAATCCGGAGCATGGCCAGCTTGATGATATCGGCGGCGGACCCCTGGATCGGGGTGTTCCGCGCGATCCGTTCGGCAAAACTGCGCCGGCCGAAGTGGGCAGAGCGCAGCTCCGGCAGGTAGCGCCGCCGGTTCAAAAGGGTCGTCACGTAGCCAGCCTCCCGGGCCAGCTTGACGATCCCGGCCACGTATTCTTTTACGCCCAGGTAACGCTCAAAATAGCTGTCGATATAACGCTGCGCCTCCTGCCGGGAAACCCCGAGGCCCTGGCCCAGGCCGTAATCGCTGATCCCGTAGATGATCCCGAAATTGACCGCCTTCGCTTTCGTCCGCATCGCTTCAGTAACCTCTTCGGGCGGCACGTGGAAGACCTCCGCCGCCGTGCGCCGGTGGATATCCTCGTCGGAGGTGAACGCCTCCAAAAGAATCGGGTCCCGGGAAAGGTGGGCCAGGATCCGCAGCTCAATCTGGGAGTAGTCGGCGGCAAAGAGCACCCCTGCCGGGAAAGCAGGGACAAAGGCCCGGCGGATCCGCCGCCCTTCCTCAAGGCGGATCGGAATGTTTTGCAGGTTCGGATCGCTGCTGCTCAACCGCCCCGTGGCGGTGACGGTCTGGTTGAGGGTGGTGTAGATTTTTTTCTCCGCCGGGTCCACCAGCGGCGCCAGGCCCGAAAGGTAGGTCCCTTCAAGCTTGACCAGCTGGCGGTAGTGCAAGAGCTTGGCCACGATCTCGTGATGGCAAGCCAGCTCCTCCAGGACCCTGGCATCGGTGGAGCGGCCGGTTTTTGTTTTCCGGACCACCGGCAGGCGCAGCTTCTCGAACAGGATACACGAAAGCTGCGGCGGCGAATTCAGGTTGAAGCGCTCCCCAGCCAGGCGGTAGATCTCTTCCTCCAGCTCCTCCAACCGGCCGCGGATCTCGGCGGCCAGGCCGCCGAGGACGGCGAGGTCCACGGCGAAGCCCTGGCGCTCCATTCCCGCCAGGACCGCCACCAGTGGCAGCTCCAGCTCGTAGTAGAGCGGCTGCAGCTCCTGCTGCCGCAGCATGGCGTCAAGTTTTTGGCGCAAGGGGAAAAGCTGCCCGGCGCACGCGGCGAGGATCCGGCCGCGCTGCCCGGGAGAAAGCTGCTCCTTTTGTTTGCCCGGCGCCGCGGCGGGCGGCGAAAGACGGCAATCCAGGTATTCCTGGATCAGCTGGTGCAGGCCGTAGCTGCCGCGGGTAGGTTCAAGCAGGTAGGCCGCGAGTTCGGTGTCGAACGCAAAGGGCGGCGCGGGAAGCTGCCGGAGGTGGCAGTAATTATAGAAGTACTTGTTATTATGCCCGATCAAGGTTACGCCGCGGCCCCAGGCCCGGGCCAGCGCGCGCCAGATTGCTTCCCCCTGCCGGTCGAACCGCTCCGGATCGAGGTAGTAGGCTTGATCCGGGCTCAAGGCCAGGGCCAGCAGGGAGGGGTTTTCCCGCCAGTAAGGGCGCCCCGGCGGCGCCTCCGCCAGCAGGGCCAGGTTTGCCCCGGCGGGCAGACCGTCCAGGAGTTGTTCAAGCCGCGCTTCGTCTTCGACGGCCTCGCCGCCGGGCGTTTCGGAAAGTTCAACCGGCGCGGCCGGCGCGATTTGCCTCACCCTTGCGGCCAGGCTTTTGAATTCAAGTTCGCCGAAGAGTTTAAGCAGGCGCGGATAGTCGGGATCGCCGCGGCGGCATTGCTCCCAGCTGAAATCCAGGGGGACATCCCGGCGCAGGGCAACCAGATCGCGCCCGGTAAAAAGGCGATCCCAATGCTGTTCCAGGACGGAGCGGAGCTTCTCATCCAGGCGTTCGCGGGAAGCGTAAAGGTTTTCCACCGAAGAGTATTCTTCCAGCAGGCGCCGGGCCGTTTTCTCGCCCACGCCGGGCACCCCGGGGATATGGTCCGAGGGATCTCCCTTGAGGGCCTTGAAGTCGATCACCTGCCGCGGTTCCAGCCCGAAACGCTCTTGGAGCAGTTTCGGGTCGTAGCGCTCCATTTGGGTGATCCCCTTCCTGGTCAGCAGGACCGTCACCGCGCCGCCCACGAGCTGCAGCAGGTCCGCATCGCCGGAAACGACGACCGTTTCGAGGGACTTTTCGTCGGCCCTTTCGGCCAGGGTGCCGATCACATCGTCGGCCTCGAAGTTATCGACCTCGAAAACCGGGATCCGCATCGCCTCCAGGATCTCCCGCGCGCGCTGCATCTGCTCGACCAGTTCCGCGGGGGTCTTCTGCCGGTGGCCCTTGTAAGCCTCATAGACGGCGTGGCGGAAAGAGGGTCCCGGGGGATCGAAAGCCACGGCCGCGTAAGCCGGCTGCTCATCCTCCAGCAGCTTCATCAGCATGTTGGTAAAGCCGTAAACGGCGTTGGTATGCTCCCCGCTGCTGCTCTGCAGCGCCGGGATGGCGTAGAAGGCGCGGTGGAGCAGGCTGTTGCCGTCAATAATGATGAATTTCTCCTTCAGGGCGGGTTCCAAGTAAACATCTCCTTTTAAATACAAGGATTTTAGAATTCAGGAGCCAGGAGCCAGAAGTTATAATGCTTCGGGAATATGATCAAAAACTTAATACCCTCTGACACGAAATATTTTTTTATTCTGACTACTGACTCCTGGCTGCTGACAACTCAGTTGCCTCAATTTTAATCTTAACACAGTAACACATTTTTTACCAGTGGATTTACCCGGAAAACAGCTAATTTACCGCCAGGTCCCTGATGCGCCGCCCGCGGGCGCGGCAAGCCGCGTTTACAGTTTCGGGGCGAACAAAAAAATAACTGCACGTGCCGGGCACGTGCAGTGGCGGCTTTCCAAGCCTTAACGGATAGCGCGGCCTACCGTTTACGCCTTTTGGACGATTCCTTTTCTTTCCGGGGCAGGTAGCCCACACATTGTTGCACCGGGTCCCACTCTTCGGCAAACTCAACCCGACACCGGTCAATCCTTTCGTCGCTTAACTGGCACTGGTTGTTCCGCTGGTTCATGCAATCGGCCCGGCAGGGGACGGTCAAGGTGTTTCACC
The DNA here is from genome assembly GCA_020060545.1 of Desulfovibrio sp. Lineage (GTDB taxonomy): Bacteria > Bacillota > Dethiobacteria > DTU022 > DTU022 > JAGUZX01. The sequence goes on from JAGUZX010000067.1 coordinate 16,548, forward strand.
TCCGCTCAAGGATGATGGTCTTGATTTATTTTCCCCGAAACGGGAACAATAAATCCGGATATTTTTCTGTTCGCCGCCAACCTTTGACCTGGAGGAGAACGCCGTTGAACCCGCGGACCCAGACCTACCTGGACGAACATTTCGAGCAAGGCAAAAATTTCCTGATGGCGCAGGATGCGCTCTTAAACGAGCTTACCGGGACGTTCGAAACGGAAATCTGGGACTGCCTCGAGCGGCAGTCGCTTTTCCGCCTGGGGCAGAAGATGGCCTTGCCGGTTCACCCGCCGCTGCAGGAAGTGCTCGCCCGCCAGATCGTCTTTACCTGGGGGCTCGCTTTTGCGGTGGGCTCAACGTCCGTCAAAGAGAGTCCCCGGATTGAGCCAGACGGCGGTTCAAATCGGCCATCTCGATCGCGCTGATCGCGGCTTCCCAGCCCTTGTTGCCCGCCTTTGTACCGGCCCTTTCAATAGCCTGCTCCAGGGTGTCGCTGGTGATAATCCCGAAGATGGCCGGAACCCCCGTGTCCAGGCCGACCCTGGCTACACCTTTGGCCACCTCGGAAGAGATGTATTCAAAATGGGGGGTGCCGCCCCGGATCACGGCGCCCAGGCAGATGACGGCGTCGTAACGGCCGCTGCCCGCCGCTTTCAATGCGGCAAAGGGGATTTCAAAAGCCCCGGGGACCCAGATTAGATCAATATTGGCCTCGCTGCAGTCGTGGCGTTTGAGCGCATCGACGGCCCCGCCGAGGAGGCGCTTGGAGATAAACTCGTTGAACCGGCTCACGACGATGGCAAAACGATAATCGCGCGCGATCAGCTGTCCTTCATAAGTCTTCAAAAAGCATTCCTCCTTTTATTCCTGTTTGTTCAAAAAGTTCATTTGGTGCCTGGCACCAAATGAACTTTTTCACTGGGTCATTTCCAGGTAGTGCCCCAGTTTGCGCTTTTTCGTGGCGAGGTAGGCGCAGTTGTAATCGCTGGGGGGGATTTCCAACGGGATCCGTTCCACGATATTCAGGCCGTAACCCTCCAACCCTTTAATCTTGCGCGGGTTGTTGGTCAAGAGGCGGATCTGCCGCACCCCGAGATCCACCAGGATCTGGGCCCCCACGCCGTAATCCCGCAGATCGGCCGCAAAGCCGAGGGCTTCATTGGCTTCAACGGTGTCTTTGCCCCGGTCCTGCAGCTCGTAGGCGCGCAGCTTGTTCAAAAGCCCGATCCCGCGCCCTTCCTGGCGCATGTAGACAAGGACGCCGTTGCCTTCTTCTTCGATCCGCTTTAAGGCCTGGTGCAGCTGGTTGCCGCAGTCGCAGCGCAGCGAGCCGAGCACATCCCCGGTCAGGCACTCCGAATGCACGCGGACCAGGACCGGCCGGTCAGGGTTGATTTCACCCTTGACCAGGGCCAGGTGGGTCTGGTTGTCGATGCTGTTCTCGTAAGCGATGATCTGGAAAGTGCCGTCGGCCGTCGGCAGCCCGGCCGTGGCCGAACGCCAGACCAGTTTCTCTTTTTTCATGCGGTATTGAATCAGGTCGGCAATGGTGATTATCTTCAAGCCGTGCCGCCGGCAGAATTCAATAAGCTGGGGCACCCGCGCCATGGTCCCGTCCTCGTTCATGATCTCGCAGATTACCCCCGCCGGTTCAAGCCCCGCCATTTGGGCCAGGTCCACCGCGGCCTCGGTATGGCCGGCCCGGCGCAGCACGCCGCCCTCCTTGGCCTGGAGCGGAAAGATGTGCCCGGGACGGCGCAAATCCGCCGGCCTGGCGGCGGGATCGATCAGCAGCCGGACCGTTTCCGCCCGCTCGGGGGCGGAGATGCCCGTGGACACACTGTGAGCGTCCACGGACACGGTAAAAGCGGTGCCATGGCTGTCTGTGTTGCGGGCAACCATTTGGGGAAGATCCAGCTCCCGCACCCGCTGCGCGGTCAAAGGCACGCAAACCAGTCCGCGGGCATGGCGAATCATGAAGTTGATCGCTTCCGGGGTCACTTTGGCCGCCGCCATGACCACGTCGCCCTCGTTTTCCCGGTCTTCATCGTCGACGACTACAATCATGCGCCCTTTACCCAGATCTTCCAGCGCTTCTTCAATCGTGTTGAACTGCATCGATGTTCCTCCTCTCCTGCTTTAAATGAAGCCGTTCTCCTGTAAGAGCGCCGCGGTAATCATACCTTCACCCGTGTTACCGGCCGCCGCATAGGGCTGCAGCAGCTTCTCCACGTATTTGCCGATCAAGTCCACCTCCAGGTTGACAGCCGCCCCGGGTCTTTTCCGGCCGAGGGTGGTTTCAGCGGCGGTATGGGGGATCAGGGAGACGCTGAAACCCGACCCGTCGACGGAGGCCACGGTCAGGCTGACCCCGTCCACGGCGACGGAACCCTTGGGGATAACATAGCGCAAAAGCGCCGCCGGCGCCTGGAAAAATAAGACCACGGCGTTCCCCTCGGTCCGCCGGCGGGCCAGGGAGGCGGTACCGTCGATATGGCCGCTGACCAGGTGCCCTCCCAGGCGCCCCCCCAGGGTGAGGGCCCGCTCCAGGTTGACGGGCTGGCCGGGCGGCAGATCGGCCAGGTCAGTTTTACGCAGGGTTTCCGGCATCACGTGGGCCGTGAAACTGTCCCGTCCAAATTCCGTTACGGTGAGGCAGACGCCGTTCACGGCGATGCTGTCGCCGGCTTTCAGGCCTTCCAGAACCTTGCGCGCGGTTATGATTAGCCTGGCCCCCGCACCGGAACCTTCCCGGGACTTCAGCCGCCCCATCTCTTCGACTATTCCGGTAAACATATTTTTTTCACCTGCCTTAAAAAGGTCAGCAGTCAGAGTGCCAGAAACCAGATTCAAATATTGGCCTCATGCGCAACGCTCAATGGAACGCCGTTCCCCTCCGGCTTCCGGCCTCTGCTTTCCCGGGCGACGCATGCGTCGCCCCTACAGCGAAATTGCTCTCACTTCGAACTTCCCTCATTGCCCGAAGGCGCACCCGCCGCGCCCCTACAATGCGTGAGAAAACCCATGACCGTCTCCGTTTATACCCCTTCAATCCGCTTTAATGCTTCTCCAACCTCTAACTTCCAACCTCCACCCTCCGCTTTTTGGGATAGCCGATCAGGAGCAGGTCGCGGTCGAACTGCTTCAGTTCAAGCGCTTCAACGTCCCAGGCTTCACCCGGAGAGGCGATCCCCTCCCCGTCGAAGGGAGTGGGGCTGTCCCGCCCGCCGAAAATGACCGGGGCGATGAAAAGAAATAATTTATCGATTAATCCGGCTTCAAGGAGGCTGTAGTTGAGGGTGCCTCCTCCTTCCACCAATACCGCGGTTATCTCGCGCTCGCCCAGCTTGCGCAGCAGCGCCGCCGGGTCCACCCGCCCGGCGCGGGACGGCAAAACCATGATCTCGACCCCCCGCTCGCGCAGCGCCGCGCACTTCTCCCGCGGCGCCTCCTCCGTGGTGGCCAGGATCGTACGGGCCCGGGAACCGGGATTAACCACCCGGGCGTCCAGCGGGAGCCGGGCTTTGCTGTCCGCCACCACCCGGACCGGATCCTTCCCGCCCCCGTTTTCCAGGCGGGTGGTTAAAAGCGGGTCGTCCGCCAGCACCGTCTCGATCCCGACCAGGACCGCGTCGCTGTGGTCGCGCAGCCGGTGCACGAACTGCCGGGCCTTGTCCCCCGTAATCCAGCGGGACTGCCCGGTGCCGGTGGCGATTTTCCCATCCATGCTGATGGCCGCTTTAACCGTGACAAAAGGCAAGCCGGTGGTGATATACTTGATGAAGGCTTCGTTCAGCTGGCGCGCCTTATGCTCCAGGATCCCCTTTTTGACCTCGACCCCCGCCGCCTCCAGCTTCTGAAAGCCTTTTCCGCAAACGAGGGGGTTGGGATCTTCCATGGCCGCCACCACTTTTTTAACCCCCGCCCGGATAAGCGCATCGGTACACGGCGCGGTCCGCCCGTGGTGGGAACACGGTTCGAGGTTAACATAAAGCACCGCCCCGGCGGCGTTTTCCCCGGCCTTACGGAGCGCGAACACCTCGGCGTGAGGCCCCCCGGCGGCCTGGTGGTACCCCGAGCCGACAACTTCGCCGCCCTTTACCAGCACCGCCCCCACCATGGGGTTTGGGCTGGTCTTCCCCCGCCCCTGCCTGGCCAGGTCCAAGGCCATCCACATAAAGCGCTCGTCAAGATCCAACTGCTTCACCCCTGAATTATGATCAAAACAGAAAAACCCTGACCTTTTCCGCAGGGTTTGAAGAAAATACGGCTCTACAGCCGTTTCTTCTCCCATCCAGACTGTACTGTCGGCCCTGGATTTGCACCAGGTCAGCCTTGCAGCTCGCGGGCTCGCTCCCATGGGAGCATCACCGCCGGTTCGGAATTGAAGGCGCGCGCGCCTTCTCACCAGACCCCGAAGAAAACGGTCACCACTATTATAACACAAAAATGTATTCTTTGTTACTATTCCGCGATCCGGAATTCAGCAGTCCGGATTCAGGATGCTTCGGAATTTGCTTTTGCTTCCGGGAAGCAATCCTTCAAATGTTTTCGCAAGTTCTCTCATTCTGATTCCTGACTACTGAATCCTGGCTCCTGAGATATTAAACCGCCCGGCGCGGCCCTCCCATCAATTTGAAAGCCCGGATCAACCCCATCCCCCCGTCCGTTTTGAACACCGCCGAACCGGCCACCAGTACCGTGGCGCCGGCTTCGATCACCCGGGGCGCCGTGTCCGCGTTGATCCCGCCGTCCACCTGCAGCTCCACCGGCAGGCCGCGGGAACGGATCCGCCCGGCCAGGGCGGCGATCTTGGGCAGCACTTCCGGGATGAAGGCCTGCCCTCCCGCGCCCGGGTTTACGCTCATTACCAGGACGAGGTCCAGCAAGGGCCAGGCATAATCCAGCGCTTCCGGAGGGGTGGCAGGGTTTAGCGCCGCTCCCGCCCGCACGCCCAGAGCCTTGATTTTTCTTAAAACCCGGTCCAGGTGGCGCGTCGCCTCGGCGTGCACGGTAATCAGGTCGGACCCCGACCGGGCAAAGGTTTCCAGGTGGTCTTCAGGGTTGTCGACCATCAGGTGGGCGTCGAGAACCAGGCTTGTATGGGGGCGCAGCGACCGCACCACCGCCGGGCCGAAGGTGATGACAGGGACAAAATGGCCGTCCATCACATCGAGGTGAACCCAATCGGCGCCGTTTTCCTCGACCCGCTTTACCGCCTCGCGCAGGCTGCCGAAGTCGGCGGAAAGCAGCGAAGGAGCAACTTTTACCGTCATCGTTGATCTTTTCTCCTATCGATTAACTCTTGTAAAAAACAGCGGTAATGCTGGTAACGCCACGGGTTGATCTCCCCTGCAGCGGCGGCATCCCTTACGGCGCAACCGGGTTCGGGGAGATGGGTGCAATTGCGGAAAGAGCACCGGCCGCGGTACGGATCCAGCTCCGGAAACAGCCGTTCGAGTTGCTCCGGCTCCAGGCCGGCAAAGTCAACCCGGGAGAAACCGGGCGTGTCGACCACCATGCCGCCCTGGGGCAGGGGAAGCAGCTCGGCCAGGCGGGTTGTATGGCGGCCGCGGCCCGCTTTGGCGCTGATCGCGCCGGTTTTTAAAACCAGGCCGGGCTCGACGGCGTTGAGCAGGGTAGATTTTCCCGCTCCGGAAGGGCCGGCGAAAACCGAGTGGCAGCCGCGCAGCCGGGCCTCCAGCCCGGCGATGCCTTTTCCGGCTTTAGCGCTGGTAAAAAGGTACGGGTAAGGAAAGTGATCCAGAAACCGGGCCGCGGCGTCGATCTCCGCCGGCCCGACCAGGTCGACTTTATTCAGGCAGAGGAGCGCCTCCATCCGCTCCCGTTCGGCCATGAGCAGGAGCCGGCTGGCCAGCTGCCAGTCCGGGTCGGGATCCCGGAGCGCCAGCACAAGCACGAGCTGTTCCACGTTGGCTACCGGCGGGCGGGTCAGGCAGTTGCCGCGGGGCAAAAGCGCTTCGATTAACCCTTCGCGGCACCCGCGGGCGGCTTCACCCGCGGAAACGCCGTTCTCCTTGGTGCCGGGGCAAAAACGGACCCGGTCGCCGACCAAAAGCGAAGCCTTTTGCAGCTTCATCTTACCCCGGGCATGACAGATGTATGCTCTTCCCTGTTCATCCAGGACGGTAAAAAAACCGCCCGTTGCCCTTACCACCGTCCCTTCCAGTAAATCAGAACCCCCTTTGGGTAACTTTTAACCCCCGGTACCCTTGCTGATAACGAGATCCACGGACTGACCGCGCTTGACGCTGCTGCCCGGCTCGGGAAACTGCGTGATCACTACCCCCGCCGGTTGATCCGATTCTTCATAGCGCAGGCGCGGTTTTAAACCCTGTTCTTCCAGGTATGACTTAGCCTTATCCACGGTCTGGCCGACCAGGGTAGCGATGGGGAAAGGCCTCCCGCCCAGGCTGACAAAAATGACGACCTCATCGCCGCCGGCCAGGCGGGCATCCTTCGCGGGCAGCTGCTTGAACACCTTTCCTTCTTCAACCTCGTCGTTATAAGCGTACTCCGATTTGGGCTTCAGCCCCAGCCCCTCCAGGATAATCCGCGCTTCCGTTTCCGCCCGCAGGTAGAGGTCGGGAGTGATAACCTCTTGCGGCCCTTTGCTGATATAAAGATCGACGGACCTGTTTTTGCGCACCACGCGCCCCTGAAACGGATCGGTTTTGACCACGTAACCGGTGGGGATAGTTTCGTCGAAAATATACCTGACTTCCTGGTTGATCACCAGCCCGGCCGCTTTCAAGATCCGCACGGCCTCGGCATGGCTCTGCCCCCGCACGTCGGGAACAGTAACATCGGGGACACGGATAAAGTCGCGCAGGGCGAGGAACCCGGCCAAAAGGGCGATGCTGAGAAAAAAGATGATCAGCAGCGGCACCACCCAGCCCCGCTGGCGCGCCTTTTCCGGGTCCGGAGCAGGCCTCTCCTTTTCCTTGGTATCGCCGCGCACGGGCTTCATGACCCTGGTATCTTCGTCCGCTTTGATAGGCGTTCCGGTATCGGCCCGGGCAATCCCCTGCTGTTGAAACAAGTTTAAATCGTCCAGGAACTCGCCGGCGCTGTGGTAGCGGGCGGAGGGATCCTTTTGCAGCGCTTTCAAGATAATCCGTTCCAGGGGTTCGGGCAGATCGCTTACCAGGCGGCGCGGCGCCGTGATCGGTTCCTGGACATGTTTCATCGCGACGGAAACGGGGCTTTCGCCGGAGAAAGGCACCTGTCCGGTTACCATTTCATAAAGGATGACTCCGAGGGAGTAGAGATCCGACTGTTTTCCGGCCAGGCTTCCTTTGGCCTGTTCCGGTGAAAAATAGTAGACCGAACCGATAATATTATCGCTGCAGGTCAGCGTGCTTCCGTCGGCGGCGATGGCGATGCCGAAGTCGACCACCTTGATCTGGCCGTCCCTGGAGAAGAGGATATTCTGCGGCTTGATATCGCGATGGATTACCCCGGCGGCGTGGGCATGGGCCAGCGCTTCGGCGATCCGGGAGGTGAGAGCTGCCGCTTCACCGGCCGGCAGGCGGCCTTTTTCACGGATGTGCTGCTTCAGGTTCTTACCGTCCACATACTCCATGACCATGTAATAGGTGCCGTCTTCTTCGCCGACATCATAAATATTGACAATATGCGGGTGCGACAAGCCGGCGGCGGACTGGGCTTCCCGGCGAAAACGCCGCACAAAATCAGCATCCCCGGTCATTTGGTCTTTGAGCGTTTTAATCGCCACGGTGCGCCTGAGGAGGTGGTCCCGGCCCCGGTAGACCCGGGCCATCCCCCCTTCACCGACCTTTTCCAACAGCTCATACCGGCCCGCAAGTATTTTTCCGATCATCAACTTCCCTGCCTTCCGCTAGCAGCAGCATAAACCACTGTGATATTGTCGGAACCGCCCCTGGCATTGGCCAGTTCAATTAAAGCGGCAGCAGCCCCTTTGGGGTCTTCATGCTCATGAATAACGGCCAGTATTTCATCGTCCCGCACCAGGGAGGTCAACCCGTCGGTACATAAGAGTAGGGCCGCGTGAGCCGGCAGTTCCCGTTCGACCAGGTCAACCTTGACCTCCGGTGTTGTCCCGAGGGCCCTGGTCAAAATGTGGCGCTGGGGATGTCCCTCCGCTTCCGCGGGGCTGACGCTGCCGGCCTGGATCATCTGTTCAAGCAAGGAGTGGTCCTCTGTAAGCAGCTCAAGCCGCTTGTCCAAAACCAGGTAAGCGCGGCTGTCACCGACGTGGCCGATCGCCAGGCGGCGGCCGCCCAGCAGGCCCACCGTCAGGGTGGTGCCCATGCCCAGCTTGGACGGATCGGCGGCCGCGCGGGAGTAAATCAGCCGGTTGGCCTCCAGAACTAAATTTTGGACAATTCCAGCAAAATGCGCCTTGGGGATCGGCTTCGACTGATCCAACCCCGCCCAGTACCGCTCCAGGACGGAGATGGCAAGGCTGCTGGCCACGTCACCGGCGGCGTGCCCACCCATGCCGTCAGCCACCGCCAGGAGCGAAAGATGCGGCCCGGTGAGGACTAAAAAACTGTCTTCATTGCGGGAACGCTCCCGGCCCGGATCGGTAAGACCGACAACCTGCAAAGCGCCACCCCCTAAAATCTCATCAATATACACGAACAGTATAGCAAATTAAAGAGGTAAGAAGCAAGAGGCAGGAAGCAGGAAAATCAGCCGGAAAATAGTGTGTGTGTCAACAACTCCGTCCCCTTGACACGCATGCTTTTTTGCGCCAGAGGGCGATAAAGAAGCCGTCCATGCCGTGGCGGTGAGGGTATATTTCGACCGGGCCCGCGGCGGTAGCGGCGCCGGCCAGGGCGGCTGGCAGGAGAGCGCGAAGAGGCTGCAGGAAAAATGAGGGGTGGGCCGCGGCGAAAGATTCCACCACCGCGGTTGTCTCTTCCGGCTCGTTGCTGCAGACG
>JAGUZX010000086.1 GCA_020060545.1 Desulfovibrio sp.
ATCAACATTGGCCAGCTCCTGTCTGTGTCAACCCAAACTGCCTAAGGTGATGATACGTCCGCCCCTTCCCTCCACCTGCTTTCACAGGTTTCTACGGTATTATGAGCGAATCGGACTTCCTGTGTGTCTTCTGGGTTTCTCCCCTGTCCTCCAGGTTCAATTCCCATACTGCTTGCTCCACAGAACACACAGGACCTCAGCTGTTCTAATGAAACATCTCTCAGCCGCCTCGCCAAGTTCTCTGACCCCGGAAGAGTTGCATCACCCTCACCTTATCGGTTGACACAATGCTGCCTGCTGCCTCCAAGATGGCATCGGCCTCTTCATCCCTATAATTATTTCGTGGCTCAATCACTTCAGCTTCCGCTTTCGGCTCGGCTGGCTCCCTGTCCTACGCTTAAACCTAACGTTACCGCTTCGGCTCCAAGGACTCGGTACCGGCTGTTGGTTAGACTTTACCGGATAGGGTTCCCCTACTATGTTTCATTAGCTTACAAATGGCTGTGCATTATCTTCAGCCATGTGGAACGCTCACAAGCTTTACGCTCGCTGCGTTCGCAGCTCGCACCCTGGAGCAATTATAGCAAATGATTCTTGATCGGGTGTGCTGCCCTCATTGTAGCAGAAGAGAGCGGGGCGGTGGGTTAAAAATTTCCGGCCTGCGGGCGGCCGGTGCTGCCCGAGACGAGGTGGCGGTGGTCGAGGGCGCGGGTGTGCCGGGTGGGCATCCACTGGTGGTTGCGCCAAGTGAAGAGGGCCAGCAGGATCGGGGCCACACAGCTCAGGGCGAAGACGGGGTAGAGCGGGAAGTAGCGGAAGGGGCGCACGGGCAGCCTGTCCAGACCTAGCGCCGCCAGCGGCAGCAGGTACGGGAAGAGGGGGAAGAAAAGACCAAGGGCCGGCCACGCCCGGGCAAGACGGTAGTACGGGGAGACCTCCTGCAGAACCTCCGGCCACGCCGCCAGCGCCGCCGCCATCACCGTCCCCAGGACCACCATGAAAAGCTGCAGCAGGCGCAGGGCCGCCTCCACCTTGACCGCGCTCCTTCCGGTGATCCCCTGCCAGAGCAGGCGCGGGGCGTAGAGGAAGGCGGTGTGCACCTGGCCCCGGGCCCAGCGCAGGCGCTGGCGGCAGGAGGCCAGGAAGCTCACCGGCTTTTCGTCGTAGATGCGTGTCTCCGGGGCGAAGGTGGTGCGGTGACCCTTCAGGAGCGCCTGGATGGAGAACTCCAGATCCTCGGTCAGGGTGACGGTGGACCAGCCCACCTCGCGCAGCACCTCCCGGGAGAGGCACATCCCGGTGCCGGCCAGGGCGGTGCTGAAGCCGAGGTTGTGGCGGGCTTGCAGGACGAAGCGGTTGTTCAGCCAGAAGGTCAGGCTGAAGGCCGCGGCCACCCAGCCGTCGTCTGGGTTCTTCGAATCGATGAAGCACTGCACCAGCGTCTCGCCCCCGGCCAGGTGGTCGTTCATCACCTGCAGGAAGTTCGGGGCTACCAGATTGTCGGCGTCGAAGATCACCGCGGCGTCGTACCCCGCTTCCCGCCCCCCAATGAAGCCCAAGCGGGCCAGGGCGTACTCCAGGGCGAAGCCCTTGCCCCGGCGCTCCCGGTCGTGACGCTCCCACACCGTGGCGCCCGCGGCGCGAGCGGCCCGGGCGGTGCCGTCGATGCAGTTGTCGGCCACCACGTAGACGTCGTAAAGGGAGCGCGGGTACTCCAGGTCCGCCAGGTTGCGCACCAGCTTCCCGATCACCGCCTCCTCGTTGTGGGCGGGGACGATCACGGCGAAGCGGGCGGCGGCGGGGTGCCACCGGGGAGAGCGGGCCCTGAAGAAGCCGGCCAGGGCCACGCCTATGAAATAGAGGCTGTAGGCGAAAACGAGGTACTGCAGAAATTTAAGGATCAGCATGGTCGGGCGGCCCCTTTTTTATGAAACTGCTATTATAAGTACAATCTACCTGACAAAAGACAGGGAACTGTCATGGAAATGTAAATTAATTGTCAGGAAGCCTTAAAGCCCCACCAATTTTACACCATCATAATGGACACAACTTCGCCGAATTATGTGGTTGACATCCATAACAGAAAATTGCTATTATTGCTCCAGGCAAAAGCAAATTCCTATAAATTGCCAGCTTGATGTAAGAACGAAAGGAGCGACTCTACTAGTAATAATGAAGTTTCTTGATTTCAGCAATTTGCGCGGCGATTTCTTCGGAGGCCTCACCGCTGGGATCATCGCTTTGCCGCTTGCACTTGCCTTCGGCGAGGCATCGGGTGCAGGTCCGATCGCAGGCCTGTGGGGCGCAATCTTTCTCGGTTTCTTCGCGGCTCTATTTGGGGGAACGGGCTCACAGATCTCCGGACCAACCGGCCCGATGGTCGTAGTCTTTGCAGGTATTTACGAAAGCCTTTCCGGTGATCCAAAACTAGTCTTTACCGCCGTTGTTCTTGCAGGCCTCCTCCAGATTCTTATGGGAGTATTCAAGTTCGGCAACTATATCAATCTTGTTCCATACCCTGTCGTTTCCGGATTCATGAGCGGCATTGGCGGTATCATTATCGCCCTGCAGCTGTCGCGCCTCTTTGGTCATGAACCGAACGGTACGGGCACCATTCCTGCGCTCACGGCCATTCCAGGATCTGTCGCCGATCCCGTTTTTCCCGCTCTATTTGTCGGCGTAATCGCTCTGGCGATCGTTTTCCTGTGGCCGAAGGCATGGGTCAAATGGTTTCCTGGTCCCCTTGCGGCGCTCATCATCGGCACGATTATTAGCGTGTTTGTCCCGGGCGCTCCTGTTCTTGGCGATATTCCGACGGGCTTCCCCCAACTTCAAATCCCGACGATATCCGCCGACTTCTCGGTTATTATTTTCGAGGCGGTGATCATCCTTGCCGTTCTTGCATCGATTGACAGCCTTTTGACCTCGTTAGTTGCCGACAACATGACGCATGCGCGCCATCGTTCGAACCAGGAATTAATCGGACAGGGTATCGGTAACACGGTTGCGGGCATTTTTGGCGGTGTGCCCGGCGCTGGGGCAACGATGCGCACCGTTGTCAACATCAATAACGGCGGGCGCACGAAGCTCTCCGGCATGATCCATTCTCTTGTCCTGCTCGCGATCGTTCTTGCGCTCGGGCCGTTCGCCGGAAAAATACCTCACGCCGTACTCGCCGGCATTCTTATCAAAGTAGGCTACGACATCATCGACAGGTACTTTTTGCGCCGCGCTCATCAATCTCCTCGCTGGGATCTTTTCCTTATGGTGCTAGTCCTTTGCCTAACGGTGTTCGTAGATCTTATTACAGCCGTTATTGTTGGCGCTCTCCTGACCGCAATCGTGTTCGTCAAGAAGATGGCTGATTTCCAGCTCGCGCAGCTTGGCTCTGGTAATCTTCGCTACAGCGATCCCAAGATACGCACCCTTCTCGAAGCTGCCGGTTCGCGCGTAAATTTGCTCGAATTTAACGGTCCGTTTAGCTTTGCTGCCGCCGCCGATCTTGAGGACCTGATGCGCAAACGCTTAAACAATGGAACGGATTTTATTATCCTCGATTTCTCGAACATGCCGCATATCGATTTGTCCGCAACGCGCGCTGTGGAAACGATTATCACCGACGCGCTCAAGAGGGAAAAGGTCGTATACCTAACCGGCATGACCCCAAAGGTCCACAAGACAATCAGATCTTTCTGTAACCAACAATGTATTTCAGATGTCAGATACTTTAATTCGCTCGTTGAAGCGCTGGAGTCGATTAATGCTTTGATAGCCGGAAGAGCAACCTCCCAAGGGTAGCCCTTACCACATTCTGCTTTCTTAGCAGCAGAGGCCGCGGTCAAACAGTATAGCGTGAGTTTACTACACCATTCCGTAAAAAATGCTTTAAAGAGACTGTCGGACAATATATTTTGGGAGCTCTAATAGAAGAAATCAGCCACCTTTTATACTGTTTCAGACAACATCTATTTAAGCAAAGTGGCCAACGCAGCAAGGACCGCAGGTGTAGGAGGTGGATTGCAGCACCATATCATCAGCTATGGGTTCAATTATTTCTATTGTTTGCTCTTGCTGGGTTTGTTCGGCTTCGGTATCGGAAGAAATAGGTTCGGTTGGATCTGCCGGAAGTGCGTCACCCGCAGGTAGTGTTGTATCGGTACTTCAAAGTAGCGGGGCGATTTAAGCGAATATCGCCGATAGTCAAATCAATGATTTCTTGAACACGTGCTCTTGACTCATATAACAGTGGCAGTAATGCCAGATTTCTTCTTCCTGATTTTGATTTTAAAGAAGGCTCGGCTAGGACGGCTCTAATACCCTCGACCGTCAGATAACTACGAGACGGTGCCGGTGCCTTTTTTGTTGATATGGAAAGTATCTGCTGGCAAATATTGATATATTCCGGTGCTTCAACCATTAGAGACGAACTGAAACTAAAACCTGAACGGCTTGACTTTAAGATATTCATTGAAGATGATGAAAATTGTGTGATAATTATACAAACCTTGCATCGTATATTTTAAAAGCGTGGGGTGTCACCACCTCCGTCTCCTTGACACTCTTGACACCCGTCCCCTTAACACCCCTTGACACCTAAGATTTCTTAAATACCAATTTTAAATCTATTTCTAAATCATTAAATATACTAACAGGTAATATGTCCTCGTCAGTATAGATAACAGATTTATCATATTGTTTATTATCATTTAGCAAATATACCTCTACTGTTTTTTCATCATAATTTACTAACCAGAATTCTTTTACACCATGCTTTTCATAAAGGTCTCTTTTTATTTTTTTATCTCTCCCTCCTGAATCGGGTGAGATTATTTCAATTATCAGATCGGGGGCTCCTTTACATCCTCGTTCATCCAGCTTATCAAGATCACACACTACGACCAGATCGGGCTGAACAACTGTCATTATATCTTCATTATCTTCATTTCCTTCAGGTAGTCTTACATCGAAAGGAGCGACATATACTTCACATTTTTTATCTAGTAAATAATTGGATAATTGTCTTCCTAATTCCATCGATATGCCCTGGTGACGGCGACTAGGTGCTGGAACCATATTATATACAACCCCATCAATAATTTCATATCTCTGGTCGTCATTCCAAGTTAGATAGTCACCGTATGTATAACTATTTTTGTTAAACTCTTTCGGCCTAGTTTCTCTGATTAAATCTCCTTTGTTCTGATTTTTACTCATCAAAGCCCTCTCCTATTAGGGATAGGAATTTGCTTTTTGCCTGGAGCAATTATAATTATAGCAATTTTCTTTCATGGATGTCAATCGGACGGAGGAGAGTGTCAAGGGGACGGAGGTGTTGACACTGTTTTTGAAAGGAGTTTTATCCAATACAATAATGAAAAAACATAGTGATGAGCCGGACATGCAGACGATGGTTACTTTTTCTCCCTTTTCTAACGTTAAAATTATGGTCGTATCAGTTCTTGATCTCTGCAATCCAATTTCTCTAATCACTTCCACTTCATAATTCATCTCGTACAAGTCTTTCGGTATATTGACAAGTAAATGCTCGGGTGAACAGAGGGACAAGGAACCTGTCCCTCTGTCCCACGCCCACCTGGGATGAAGCGGCCAAAACCATCGGCCGCCTTGCTTCCATCGTGGTCACCGAGTTACAGTGATATATATTGACTTTATATAGTGTATATGCTATGCTTAAGCAGGGTGATCCTTATGCAAATGAATATTTATGTGCCGAAAAACAAGGAAGCTCTCCTGGCCGCTCTCGACCGGGCCGCAACGCTGTCCAACCGGCCCAAGAATGAGTTGGTCCTGGAGGCACTCGAACGCTACCTGACCGGGACGGAGCGCTCAGTTGAGTTTAAGAGTTTCAGCCTGGGCGATATGCGGACCGGCCGCCGGGAGGAGCTTTACCGGGATAGGCTGGAGAAATGATTCTGGTTGATACAAACGTTCTCGTTTATGCAGTCAACAGCGACGCCCCCAAACATACGTCCTGCCGGGCGCTGGTCGAAGCCGTCCGGGCGGGCGAGGTTCAATGCGCACTCGTGCCCCAGGTATTGCTGGAGTTTCACGCCATCGTTACCGACGGACGCCGCGTTACGCGGCCACTCGCCCCAGAAACGGCACAGGAAGTTGTTCGCGCCTTGCGAGGTTTTTTCCCTGTCTTGGACGCCTGCCGCGAGGCCTTGGAATATCTGCCCGTAGTTGTAGTGGAAAAAGGTATAAGCGGCGGTGATATCTTCGACGCCTGGCTGGTCGCCCAGATGCGGGTGCTGGGGATAGATAGGATCTGCACGTATAACGCGAAGGATTTCATGGGGTATACGGGGATACGGGCAGTGAGGCCGGAAGAGGCGCTGGGCGTACATAATCCGCCGCTAGCAGAATAAAGGTGTTGTTACTTTCCCGGACAAAGGCTAGGGGGGGAAATCCGCCCTAACCCCCTTGTATAAGGTCAGGGGGCAGACCTACGCTTGCCGGTCCGTCTCCTGACCTTGTTCGTTCAGTCCCCATGGGAGACCGAAACCCCCTTGGCCCGACTCTACTTTCGCGCGCAGGGCCAGGTCAGTGTTCACCGGTTGTATTACGACCTGTCCCTGCTCGTTTAAGGTAAACTCTACTTTGCCTCCGTATGCGACTTGCAGCTTCTCCCGCACAATTCGGGTTATCGTTACCTGCCTTTTTTTGTGATCGCAGCAATTCTCTTCAAGGTAATACCCCCATATTGTGTATTACTATAATGTATAGCAATACTTATGTAAGCCAATGTCAAGATTCACGATAGTAAATTAATAGAAAAAGGAATATCGGGTTAGAAGGATGCTAGATTAGGTTAACTGCCATATATATTGACAACAACTTATGGTTGCTTTATAATATAATCGGCATACGATAACGCTTTTCGATACTGGTGGTGTTGACTGTGACCGGATTTGTCAACAAAAGTTTGTTTCAGGGTTTTATCCGCTTGCACATTTTGCACCATGCGGATGAAGCGCCTGTTTATGGTAGCTGGATGATTGAAGAGCTGTCCCATCACGGATATAAAATTAGCCCGGGAACTTTATATCCCGTCCTGCACAGCCTGGAGAAGGAAGGTCTCCTCGAACATTACGCGGAAAATGTGGACGGCAAAATCAGGAAATATTACGTTATCACCGCACAGGGCCGGGAAGCCCTTGAAGAAGCAAAGAAATATCTGGCGGAGTTGGCCGGTGAAGTCGGATTGAAAAAGGAGGATAGCTAAGTTTGGTATTTTAGGATACAAACCTTGACAGTATTAAAATCAGTTTTAGAAAGAGGCCTGGAGAATAAAAGAACGGAGGAACACGGCAAATGAGTAACACAGGCAGCCAGATGGTAGCAGAAACAACCAGTAAAGCCGGCATCAAGGAGCTGTTTAAATTTTTTGTCCTTATGGGAACAACGGCTTTCGGCGGCCCGGCAGCCCACTTTGCCATCATGGAGCGGGAAGTGGTTCGCAACAGGAACTGGGTATCCAAAGAAGAGTTTGTCGATGTAATGGGTCTTTTAAACCTGATTCCTGGCCCCAACTCGACTCAGATGGTTATGTATATGGGTTACAGAAAAAACAGGCTGCGGGGGATACTGGCCGCGGGCCTGGGATTTATTGTTCCGGCCTTCATCATTACTTTTATTTTATCATGGTTTTACGTTACCTACGGGCTTTTACCCCAGGTTCAGGCCGTTTTTTTTGGCATTCAACCGGTGGTTCTGGCCGTTATCCTTTCAGCCTTATGGCGTTTAGCTCCGCACGGCGTAAACAGCTGGCAAACCGGAGTTCTCTGCGGGGCAGCGGTTATCGCCTCTTTCTGCGGCGTTAATGAAGCGATAATCATCCTTGCCTCCGGAGCTATCGGCTGGTTTTGGTTTTCCGGCTGGAGGCCCGCTCCTCACAAGATATCCGGTAATTTATTGCTTGCCGCCCCCGCTTTGTTCGCATCGGCAGACAACGCACCCGGGCTGCCGGTAACCCTTCCTTCCATCTTTCTGGTCTTTACCAAAATGGCGGTTACTCTCTACGGCACAGGTTATTTATTGATCGCGTATATGCAAGGAGACCTGGTTGACGGCCTTGGCTGGCTTTCGGTGCAGCAGCTCCTTGACGTCATCGCCATCGGTCAAATGACCCCTGGCCCCTTCCTCACCACCGCCACCGCCGCCGGGATGCTCCTGGCCGGCTGGCCGGGAGCAATTGTCGCTACCATAGGGATCTTTTTGCCCTCATTCTTTTTGGTCGGCCTGCTGGGAAACAAAGTAAGTTATTTTCGTTCTTCTACCTGGGGTAAACATATGCTTAAAGGGATCAACGCGGCTGTTATAGCCGTATTGCTGGTGGTGGCCTTCACTTTTGCCGGGGAAGTTGTTAACGGCGGTTGGATCAGGGTTCCGGTAGTATTGGCGGCCCTGTTTCTTCTTGAACGGCTGCGCGTCAATTCAATGATATTGGTTGTAGCGGGGGGAATACTCGGTATTATCTGGCACTACATTCCAGCTATCGCCGGGTAACTAAAACTTTGGTGCAGTCAGGGGCTGTTTCCGGCAATCGAAAAATCCGCATGTTTCCACAAGAGTGTTGATACCTTCGGCTTTGAGAAGCTTTAATAAATCTGATACAAAATCCATGTACAGGGCCGGTTCTCCGCCGGACAGGGTAACCCCGCCGCCGGAATTTTTATAAAAAGGCTTATCTTTTCGAACTAGGGCAAGGATGTCTGTACAGGACATTTCAAGGCCCACCCTGACCAGGGCGCCCGAGGGACAGGCATCAGTACAGCCAAAACAAAGGTTGCATTTGGTCCGATCGATGAAATAAAGATTGGACCCGGAGATTGCGTTAACGGGGCAAGTATCTTTACATGTTCCGCACCCGATGCAAACCTTCGGATCAAAGGAGATTTCCACTCCTGTTTCCCGGCATTCCGGATTATGGCACCAGACGCAGGAAAGGGGGCATCCCTTGAAAAAAATTACTGTCCGTATCCCGGGCCCGTCGTGTCAGGGAATTGCCTTTTATGTCTGCTATCAGAGAAAATTTCATGACAACCCGTATTCGGCTCTTTCGATAAGTTCTATCTGCATATCCTTTTTTCATTTTTAAGCTTCGGGAAAATAGCGCTTCAACAAGCCTTCCAGGGCTTGGGCGTGGCGAGCCTCGTCCCGGGACGATTCGTCGAAAAGATCGTGGGCCTGGTCGATCCCGATCTCCTTGGCCTTGACGGCGGCTTCCCGCTTGCCCTTATTGGCATTGATTTCACCGTGCAGCATTTTGACCAGATTTTCCCTGGTGCTGGCTGAGATCAGGCCGTTCATCTCCGCGTACTGGGCCGCGTGAGCAGCTTCTTCCATGGCGATATCGTGCAGGACCCGCGCGATCTCCGGAAAACCTTCACGCTGGGCCTGACGGGCCATGGCCAGGTAGAGCCCCACCTCCATGGTTTCACCCCGGAAGTTCTTCTCCACCGCTTCCGCCAGTTCCGTGTCCCTGGTGGCACCCATTTGAACCCGGTTTACCAGTTCTTCTGTCATCTAAATCTCCTCCTCATGGATTATTGTGCGCGGCGCTGGAGGTTCCAGTCCGCTTTATTCAGGCAGCCGGTTGTCGCCCGGCCCTGACGGGCCGAGATTTACCGCGTGACGCGAACAAGAGGGGCAGCTGCCGTAAAAGTTTACCTCGAGAGAATCAATCTTGAAACCTGATTTCGTCATGCCCAAATCCGCCAGGTCGGTGAACAGTTTTGCCAATCCGCCGTTCAGATCGTCGACCTGCCCGCAGCGCAGGCAGCAAAGATGGGCGTGGGGTAAAGTATTTCCGTCGTAGCGTAGATTGCGGGCTATGTTCAACTGCCAGAGAAGACCCGCCTCCTGAAAAGACTGGAGTGTTTTATAAACGGTATTCAGGCTAATCGAGGGGAATTTCTCACGAACTGCGGTGTAAACAGACTCGGCGGAAGGGTGCGTTTTATTGCCCAGTACCGCTTCAAAAACAGCCAGGCGCTGTGGAGTGATGCGAAAACCTTTTTCTTTGAGCAGGGCGGAGGCGTTCATCAATCATTTATCTCTCCAATAAAATAAACATTACTTTATAATAATAATTATCATATAGTAACAAATATGTCAAGGCATTTTTAAAATATTATTAATCATATTTTCCCGTTTGAAACGATGAAGGATCCGTGGGATGTTTTGGAGGAAGCGGCGATGACGGTGATGATGTTGAAAGTTAATTTTTGCTGCTTCCAAATCTTCTTTTGCTTTTTCCAACCTATAATTTGAAAGGGCCTTGTCTTTCTTCCATTAATTACTATCCCTTCGCCCTTCTAACCTTTCCGTCAGGCAAATCGCCAAACTGAGAGGAAACGAAAGAGGGGTTCTCTTTAAAACATAAAGTTGTCAACAACCCCGTCCCTCTGTCACCCCCTAAAGTTGTCAACAACCCCGTCCCTCTGTCACCCCCTCTGTCACCCCCTCTGTCACCCCCTCCTTTAATTCCTTCACCATTCTTTTAAAACACAAAACTTTATCTTTTTGTAACGGCACGAAAAGCTCTTTGAGTATCTTGTATCCCAATTTATTGTAGAAATTAATGGCCCCGATACTCTCCTTATTAACATCCAGTGTCACTCGTTTGGCCCCAGTCCTTCTTGCTTCTGATTCAGCTTTAAGAATTAGTCTTTTTCCCACTGTCATACCTCTATACTGGGGATATAGCGCTATATTGCTGATATAATATTCGCCATCATGCAGTATTCCCACTGTCTGATTAAACTTCATTAGTAATGAGGACTTGCCTAAAAGACCAACCCCCGCCTTTTTAAGTAATAAAAAACCGGTTCTTAGGCTTTCTCTTTTTTTCACTTGCCAACCATAACCTAAAATCATTCCGGCTTTTTCCCCTTTAACTTCTGCAAAATAAACATGTTCAAAGCTGAAAAGATTAAAATGCCGCTGAAATAAATCTTGTAGTATTGTGTTTATTGGGCTTCCAAAAAGCACCGGAAAAAATGGGGCAGCCGTTAACATAAGTTCAGCGTAATCCTTTTTGTCGTCAGGTATAGCTTTTCTTATGGTAATCATTGCTTATCAATCCTATAATGATTTTTCCTGTATTAGAATAAACGGTTAATAAATCGCTGATTATGAGTATCCTTGATGTTGGTCGTTTAGATAAACGTGAATAAATTCGGATGGACTCATAACAATAACCCCCCGGCAGATTTCAGGAGGAAAATGTTTTTTGTTGCCGTTCACCAGGATGCGGCCTTCTACCGAGCGAGCCAATTCCAGAAATGGTTTAGTTGCTTTTGAGGAGCCCGGAAACATTTACGTTTGTACCCAAAACGAGGATCAACTGGTACGCTTCCGTCTCACGGCCTTGATCTCGGCCTCTATTTCTTCCGGAGTAATCCGATCCAGTCCTTTATCGCCGGATCTCCGTCAAATTTTTAAGCTTTTCCACACTTCACCAGATTTTAGGCGCAAGGTTCTTGCGTTTATAAATTTCATCCCTGCAAAGCCTCCTCATGCATAAAAATTATCGGCACATTTATTGTAAACAATTGTGCTACAAAATAAAAGCATTAAAGTGTTCTACGAGGCCGGAAACAGCCGCCATAACGGCCGGGGCCGGCTCCAGGGCCGTCACGCTTGCCCCTCGCTGCGCCATGGGTATGGCAAAATCTCCGGTCCCGGCGCCGATGTCCAGCACGTCCACCCCCGGCCGGAGAGCCCCTTCGCGCTCCAGCCATGAAATAACCCGTTCCACCCGGTTGCGGGAGCGGCCCTGTTCCGGCCATCGCACCAACAGCCCGGCCAGCCCGTCCCAGTAATCTAGATTAGCGGCAGCGCCGCGGCGCCGGGTGTTAACGGACTGGCGGAGCACTTCGTTCCAGGTTTCTATCCAGTAATGTGGCTCCTTCAGTTTTGAGCTCAATGGATAGTTATTTTCTCGCTTGCCTGTCAGCTTGCCCGCCTCCTTTACGAAGCACATTTTTTATCGCCTCCCCTCGCAGGCGCGGGTTCACCACTTCTTCCAGGGCATATCCGGTCAGGGCAAAAGCCAGCACCGTGAAGGTTATGAGCAGCCCCGGCGGCAGGATCCACCAAAGCCACGCCCCGGTGAGGAAAGCGCCGCGCGCCTGGGCATAGGATAAGACCATGCCCCAGCTTTTGGCCGTCGGGTCGCCCAGGCCGAGAAAGGCCAGCGACGACTCGATCAAAACGGCGGAAGAGACGGCGCGGATGAACTGGGCCAGCGCCACGGGCAAAACCCCGGGCAGTATATGCCGGAACATGATCCGGGCATCGGCGCCGCCCAGGGCGCGGGCCGCCTGCACGTAGCCGTACTCCCGCAGGCTGAGGACCTGGGAGCGGATCACCCTTGCGGGGCCGGCCCAGGTCAGCAGGCCGATCACCAAAATAATATTGGACATGCGCGGTCCCAGGTAGGCAGCCAGCAAGATCATTAAGGGCAGAAAGGGGATCACCAACACGATATCCGCCAGGCGCATGAAAAGCGGATCCAGCCACCTCCGGTAGTAGCCGCTGACAATTCCGATGAAGGTGCCCAGGAGCAAGGCGATGGCCGCGGCGAAAAAACCGATGGCCAGCGAAACCCGCGTCCCCCAAATAATTTCACTTAAAATATCCTGCCCGATATCGTTGGTGCCCAGGGGGTGTTGCGCCGAGGGCTTCTGGAAAGGCGGGCCCACCCTCTCGTAAGGATCGTGGGGCGCCAACCAGGGCGCAAAGAGAGCGGTGCATAAAATGAGCAGCAGCAAGGCCGCCCCGATTCTGCCGGCCCCGATTATTTTCATCGACTGGAAGATACATGCCGCGTTCACCTGACGTGCCTCCCTTCAATCCGCACCCGGGGGTCCGCCAGGGGATAAAGAAGATCAGCCGCCAGGTTGGCCGCGATGACGCATACCGTGACCATCATGAATGCGGCCTGCAGCACCGGGTAATCGCGCTGGAGCACCGCCTCAAACATCAGCCTCCCCAGGCCCGGCCAGACAAAGACCGTTTCCACCACCGTCGCCCCGCTAACCACAAAGCCGAGGCTCAGCATGAACAAGGTAATGACCGGCAAGAGGGCATTGCGAAGGACATGGCGAAAAACAATGCGCCCTTCCGGCAAGCCCTTGGCCCGGGCCACGGTGATATATTGTTCGCCCAGGACCCCCAGGGTGGAATAGCGCACGGTCAGAAACAGGCCGGCGATGGTTACCAGGGTCAGGGTGGTCAGGGGTAAAGCCAGGTGATGCAGCACGTCCGCAACAGCGGCCCAGCCGGTGTAGCCGGCAAAAGGGCTTTGCGCCCCGAACACGGGAAACCAGCGCAGGGAAGACCCGAAAAGGGCAACCAGAATCATCCCCAGCCAGAAAGAGGGCATGGAATCGAGAAAAATGAACAGAGATAACATGCCCAAGTCGCTGATACGCCCGCGGCGCCAGGCGGCCAGGGTTCCGCAGACCACCCCGGCAAGGGCGGAGAGGGCCAGGGCGGAGCCGGTCAGCAGCACTGTCCAAGGCAGGCGTTCCCAAATGATTACAGCCACGGGCCGCCGCTGCCTGTAGGAATACCCCAGGTCGCCTTTGGCCAGTTGGCCCAGGTAGAGAGTAAACTGCCGCCAAAGGGGCTGGTCGAGGCCGTGCCTGGCCATGATTTCCTCCCGCTCCGCTCGAGACAGAAGGCCCACGTCCTCACCGGCCAGCAGCTGCAGCGGCGACCCCGGCATCAGCCGCGGCAAGGAAAAGTTGAGGGCCAGGGTGAGAAGAAGAACCAGGCCGTACTGCATTAGTTTGCGTCCCCAAAACTGCAGCATCCTTTTCACCGCCTCGTAAAGGCGGCCGGCGCCAACCGGAAAAGTAAGGCGGCCCGGGTGGCGCCGGCCACAGGCCAATTACTTACGGAACCGGCACGAAAGAGAGTTTGTTCAAGATCCCCTGCCCGTTTTGATATACCCAGCCGTCATAAGTGCCCGGCCGGTAGGCGTAGATACCGTCGGGATAAAATAAGGTGACAAAGGGTACAGTATCGGCTACCGCTGACTGAAGGTCTGACATCAGCTTGCTCTGCCTATCCGGGTCGATGGTACCCGCCAGCTCTTCTACCATGGCATCAACGTTTTCTCCGGCATATGCGCCGATGTTGAGGCTACCCCGGGTGTTTAAGTCCGAGTGGAACAAGGCGCCCAGGCGGGCCGGATCCAGCATCACCGGAGCCGACCAGCCCCAAATGGCCAGGTCGTAGTCCCGCCCCCTGGTCACATCAAAATCCGGCCAGACCAGGCTGTCCACGGTGCTGGAATCCAAAGCTTTGACTTTTACGTTCATGCCGATTGCAGCCAGGCTTTCAGCAATGATCTCCGCAGTGCGCACCCGCAGCGGATCGTTGGAACGAACCAGCAGTTCAAATTCCTCATCGCCGAAGGAATCGGCAAACCCGGTTTCTTCCAGAAGAGCGCGGGCCTGGGCCGGGTCTGTTATATGCTTAAGGCCGGTTTTATAACCGGGCAGCGCCGGGTGGAGATAACCTGGGTTACCGGCGGTGCCGTAGCCCAGCAGGACGGTTTCCACCAGGCCGTCTATATCTATGGCCCTGGCGATGGCCAGGCGCACTCTCGGGTCGTTAAAAGGCTCACGCTCGTTGTTTATCTGCAGCAGGGTGCTGACAAAGCCGGGCCCCGTCACCACCGCCACGTCAGTGGTGCCGGAAAACTCCTCCACCAGCTCGGGAAGCAGGCTCCGGGCGGCGATATCAATATCCCCCACCCGCAGGGCGGTGAAGGTGGCGGTCTGGTCTTCAATGATTACGATACCGATTTCATCCACCGCGGGTTTGCCCCGAAAATACCCGGCATTTGCTTCCAGCTTGTAAGTTTTGTCCGCTTCATGGCTGATCAGCCGGTACGGCCCGCTGCCGGTATTGTCCGTAAAGCTGCCGGGATCGGTTACGTCCCGCCAGATATGGGCGGGGATAATGGGCACGTCTGCCAGCGGGTTCATCATGAACGCGGGCACGGGATCGCTCAGCTTTATTGTAAAGTTGAGTTCATCTTCAACCTCGATGGACTCCACCGCGGCCACCGCTTTGGTCCACCGGGCGTGCTTGTGTTTCCTGTAGTATTCATAACTGAATTTCACGTCATCCGCGGTCAGAGGCGTCCCGTCGTGCCAGGTCACCCCTTTGTGCAGGGTAAAGGACCAGGTCAGCCCATCCGCATCGGGTTGATACTTTTCTACCAACCACGGCTGAGGGACATTTTGCTCATCCAGCTGGAACAAGGTGTCGTAAATCAGCAGCAGCAGGTTGTGCCCGGGATAGCCGCTCACGTAGGTATAGGGGTTCAGCGACCCCTCATCCCTGGCTATGGCCAGCCGCACATGGATCGGCCCCTGGTCATCTGCCGGCGCTGCTGCCGGCGAGCAAGACGCCGCCACCAGCAGCAGGGTAACCGCAAACAGGATCGCCAGCAATATAACGCTCCACCTGCCTGTACTTGCGTAGTTGAAGGTTTTCCCTTTCATCTTTGTCTTACCATTCATTTTCCTTACCTCCTCTTAATCTTTTGCACATCCATACATACTGAAACCAAGCTACAACAGGTAAGTGAGTTCAAAGCGGCCGGCCCGCCGGAACGGTTCAGCCAGGGCAAAACCGGTGTGGCTGAGCAAGCCGTGATAAAGATGAAAGGCGCGGTCCATTTCCCGGTGCAGGGCGCGCCCCAGCTCTACCGGCACCTCTTTGACCTGTTCGTAGTCGCTTAACAGAGAACGCATGGCGCTCTGCGGCACCATTTTTCCCAGCACCGCCGCGCTAAATGCCAGCTGGCTGGACAGCTCGGCCATGGCCTGCTCCTTGAGGGGGTAAATCTCAGAGATATCGACAACACAGTTCGGGTGCTCGGGGGTCATAAAGTAAATGCTTCTCACCAGGTGAGGATCAAGCCCCCCGCATTCTTCAATTTTCCAGTCCCTGGCGGCCAAACTGACCGCTTCCAGATAAAGAATCATCGCTTCCCGCCGGTCGGGGTCCAGGTCGAGAAAAGAATGTTCCGGGTCCTGGGTGATTACGATCTCCGGGCGGACCTCCCTGATCAGGCGCACAATCTTTATTTTAGAGGCCGTGTCCGCATGCACCTCACCGCTGGCAAAGTCCAAAAAATGAACTTTAACCCCCAGTACCGCAGCGGCCTTTTGCATCTGCTCCCTGTTTTCAACCCTAGCCAGGGAGACGGCCGCTTCTACCTTCCCACCGGCCTGACCATGCTTGGCCAGGGTTCCACCGCACTCCACGATCTCCATGCCGTAGGTTGCCAGAAGCAAGATATCTTTTTCCCCTTGCAATAACATCTCTCCTTTCTATTTTAGATCATCGCAAATGACACGCAGCCGTGCGCTCTTTCCCCACCTCCTTTAAAACTGGTTTTTCCTCACAACATATGCCCGTCGCTTCAGGACAGCGCGGATGAAAGCGGCAGCCCCGGGGAGGCCTGGAAGGGTCGGGAGGCTCCCCCTTAAGAGTCGCTTTCAATACTGTTTTTTGCCGCGGATCTGGAGCCGGTACCGCTTCTACCAGCGCCCGTGTATACGGATGGCTGCCCTGAAGATGCAGCTGGCTTGCCGGGATTATCTCTACGATTTGACCCAGGTACATCACCGCCACCCGGGCAGCGAGACAGCTTACCGCCGCCAGGTCGTGAGAGATAAAGAGATAGGATAAACTGAGCCTTTCTTTTAATTCCCGCAGCAGGTTGAGCACCTGCGCGCGGATGGAAACATCAAGACTGGAAACCGGTTCGTCGCAAACCAGCAAAGCCGGCTCCAGGGCCAGAGCCCGGGCGATATTGATACGCTGGCGCTGCCCCCCGCTGAATTCGTGCGGGTATTTGTCAGCGTCTCCCGGTTCCATGCCAACCAGGTCCATCAGCTCCAACACCCGCTCGCGGCGTTTCTCACGGGAGATGCCGTAATTGACCAGGGGCTCCTCGATAATCGCGCCCGCTTTCCAGCGCGGGTTTAAGGATGATGCCGAATCTTGAAATATGATCTGGATATGCCGGCGCAGCCGGCGCAGCTTCTTTCCCGTGCAGCCGCTAATTTCTTGCCCGTCAAAGTAAATTTCTCCCGCGGTTTTCTCTTCCAACCGTGTCACCAGCCGGGCAAAAGTGCTCTTGCCGCAGCCGCTTTCCCCCACCAAACCCAGTACCTCGCCCCGTTCCAACGTTAAAGAGATGCCGTCTACGGCCCGCACTTTCGCCCGCCTGTATTTACCAAAATAAAAACTGCCTTCGTAGTGTTTGACCAGATTTCTTACTTCTAAAAGACTCATCTTTTTGACACCTCCACCATAGCAGGCAGGCAAAGCTGGTGGCAGGCAGCCGTGTGACCGGGACCAACTGTTGTTAATGGAGGCCTTTTACCCCGGCATGCCGTGAAAGCTTCCGGACAGCGGGGCAAAAAAGCGCATTCGTCAGGGAGATTGAGAAGGGACGGCGGCTGACCTTTAATGGGCACCAGCGCCTCCTGGCCAAAACGGGGGATGGAACAGAGTAAAGCCCGGGTGTAAGGATGGGCCGGGCGGTCAAAGAGCTCCGCCACAGGCGCGCGCTCCACGATGGAACCGGCGTACATTACCGCCACTGAATCGGCCATCGCCGCGATGACCCCCATGTCGTGGGTAACGAGGATAACCGCCATTTTCAGCTCTTCCTGCAACCGTTTCAACTCCGACAGGATTTGGGCCTGTACGGTGGTATCCAGAGCGGTCGTCGGTTCATCTAAAATTAATACTTTGGGGTGCAGCAAGAGCGCCATGGTCAGCAGCACCCGCTGGCACATCCCTCCGGAAAGTTCCAAGGGGTAACAGCGCATGAGCCTATCCGGATCGGGGAGTCCCATCCGGTGCAGCTGCACCACGGCCATTTTTTTGGCTAGACCGGCGCTCACCTTCTCGTGTGAGAGAACGGTTTCCACTAACTGTAGACCGACGCTCAACACCGGGTTCAGCGACGCCAGCGGATCCTGGAAAACAAGGGCGATTTCCCGCCCCCGCAGACGCCGCAACTCCCGCGGCGGCGTTTTCAGCAAGTCGCGGCCGTTTAACCAAACTTCTCCGGAATTTATTCTCCCGGGCGGTTTGACCAGGCCGGAGATCGAGAGGGCCGTAACGCTTTTACCGCAGCCGCTTTCTCCGACCAAACCCAGGGCGTGACCCGCCTCCACCGTAAAACTGACACCGTCTACAGCCTTGACGACACCTTGACGGGTGTAAAAATGAGTGGAAAGATTATGGACTTTTAAGGCAGAAGTTGAAAACACGGATATCCTTCCTTGTGAGACCCGGCATTACTCCAGGGGTCTATTTTGTAGATTGCTGTATCTTTAACTCAATCGACTTTGGCCGCACAAACCCGGCAGTAGAGACCTTCCTTTCCTGAAATGCTTTTTTCCAAAGATACAATTTCGCCGCATCGAGAACACGCGGTATAACGAAACCGCCCGGAAAAGCGCGGCGGCTGCAAGGTAACCATTTTTTTCACAAACAGCTGCTCCTCGGGAAGCTCCAAAATTGCCTGGACAGCCGTATCAACAGCCTGACGGTATTGCTCCAGTTCAGTTTCAGTTCCCTGGCCGGCGAAAATCTTGTTGTCCAGCTCCCCGGTCAACCCCAGGTCAACCGCGCGGCTCACCAGGGCCAACCGCAACACTTCTTGCGGCTCACGGTTGGCGTTTGTCCGCCCAAAATAATAAACATGTTTTCCCAGGTCATAGGCTAAAAAGTTTTGATTGCCGATGGTGCAGCCGGTCAGAAGCTGAAGCGCTTCAATGGCTGAACTCATATTCTCCGCCAGAATAAAAAATTCTAATGCGTTTTCCCTGGAAAGGCCCACTTCTCGTTGGGCAACCAAAGCGGCCCGATAGCCCACGGCCAGCTCGGGACAAAGGTGACCGTGGTAGTAAACCACGTTGGCCAGCTTTAACGGGACCATGGCCATTTTACTCGTCCCCCGGGGAAGCGCTGCTTTATTTCGGGCGCTGTCATCCTCTGCATTATCATCAATAGAATCTGTTCGTTTAGAATCCTCACCATCAACCCTGTACTTCAAAATCCACCGGCTCCTGCTCACGGCCTGGGTCTGATTTTCGCGCTCCAATGAAAGACAAAACACACCCCGGTTGGTCAGGATAAGGTGCTGCAGATGCCCCTGGGCGCTTTTAAAAAAATGCAGCGGTTTTAAAACTTCATGGTGGTTGTCCCGCCACTGAAAGCCCAGCGGGGTCTGCTGGGTGTTGTCATATTGAACCGGCACCTCTTCCTGGATAAAGCAAATATCCTCTTTATCTATTTTGGAGATTATTTCACGAAAATCCATGCTGTTTCACTCCTTCGTGATTTTGAAAGGCTAACCAGGCAACAATTTGACGTATAGACTAAATGTGTTACTAATTATAATAATCGTGCTATCGATGGGCCCAAAAAAAGTGCTACTAATATATCATTTTGTGTTACTGGTATAAATTCTTCACCATATAAAAAACTCCTGCCTCAGGTAGAAAAAAACACCATAAAAAGTGTCGTTCTTTTAATGCCGTGGGGTCAGATATGACTCTCTACCTGGTAAGCTCAATTTGTACAGTACACCCTGCTGGGTCTGGCGGGACAAACGGTGGAAGCGGTGGTGGAACTGCCGGTGATCGAACCGGTAAACGAATTCCCCTTCCAACTGCACCCGTCCATGATTTTGTTTGAAATCACCGGATTTTTTGTGAGGTCAAGCTCACCGCTGCGGCTGATCCATCCTGCAGCTTGATTATGGAGGTCACCTCCGATAAAAACGGGAGGGCTCTGTAATCCTGTCTGCAATCAACGATATAGTCAACATACACCGTCTGATCTTTAATCTGATATAAAACCAGATACCATTTTTCTACGAACATTTTGTGATATTTATTCGGCGGGACAAATTCCGTCTCCAGAAACGGAAAACGCTCCGGCATTTGGTAAAAGGAGTATATGGAGTCCATCAGTACATTTTTTACTTTGCGGGCGGCACAGCAAGCGAGAGTTTGCCTTCCTAGGCATAAATAATTTGAATATTGCCCATATCCGCGCCGGCGGTATGACTGCCGCCTCGACAATTTCTTTCCAGAAGCTCGTTGATTCTGACCCGGCCGCCAAATCGTGTGCTGACAGTGTAACTGCTGGTCTTTCTGCTAATATATACGACCGCTAACTACTCCCATGTGCCGAAAACCCCGTGCGGCGGTATTTCCAGAGTTTTTTGTATCAAGTGTTGCCGCTTAAATCAAGCTTCACAACCTGACATGAGCAGTTGACATCCACACCAGGCAATGGCTATAATCGGTTCAAGTTCCGTTGGAAAGGCGGGGATTGAAATGACCGGCAAAACAGTAAGTGAAAGTACGGTGGTAATCGTCCAGCAAATGACCCATACCGACGCAAACCTGGCGGGCAATGTACACGGCGGCGTGATCATGCGTTTGATTGACAGCACCGCGGGCATTGTCGCCGTGCGGCACGCCTCCGGCAATGCCGTTACGGCTTCCATCGACAGGCTTGACTTTCAC
The DNA here is from genome assembly GCA_020060545.1 of Desulfovibrio sp. GTDB lineage: Bacteria > Bacillota > Dethiobacteria > DTU022 > DTU022 > JAGUZX01. The sequence continues at coordinate 20,616 of JAGUZX010000086.1, forward strand.
AGCCCTGTCTATATCGGCGACCTTCTAAAAATTAGCGCCTGCCTAAACCACGTGGGAACCTCCTCCATGGAGGTGGGCGCCAGGGTGGAGGCGGAGAATGTCATTACCGGCGAACGCCGGCACACCGCTTCGGCCTACCTGACTTTCGTTGCGCTGGACAGCCGGGGTAAACCCAAGAGCGTTCCCCCCCTGATTCTGGTGACAGACGAGGAAAAAAGGCGCAACAGCGAAGCCGCGGAAAGGCGGAAAATCAGGCTGGCGGAGCGCCAGCGGGAACGGGAAGCCCAAGGGTAGACCTGCCGTTTAAGCAACGGCGAATATCAAGCCTTTCCGCCGTAGCCCAAAGGTCGAAGAAGAAAAACTGGCCGACAGAGATCCACACCAAAAAAGATATTGACAGCAGGTTTCGGTTGTTCTAAAATAAAATCGAATAACGATAACGAATACCGATAATGGTGATGACGCTGCTGGCCGGATTCGTCAACAAAAGGTTGTTTCAAGGTTTTATCCGCTTGCATATTTTACACCATGCGGGTGAAGCGCCTTTTTATGGAAGTTGGATGATTGAAGAGCTGTCCCAGCATGGCTATAAACTCAGCCCGGGAACTTTATACCCGATCCTGCACAGCCTTGAAAAGGAAGGCTTGCTTGAACAATATCCCGAAAATGTGGACGGAAAAATTCGTAAATACTGCGTTATCACCGCAGCAGGCCGGGCCGTATTTGTAGAAGCAAAAAAGTACCTGTCGGAACTGGCCGGTGAAATTGGGACGGAAAGGTGATCGGGATGTTTGAGTTTATCGATGTAAAGTTTAAGGATATTATCGACTTACCGGCCCTCTGCATTGAAAAGGGGAAGATCACCACCCTGGTGGGGACGAGCGGCAGCGGTAAAACAACGATTCTTAAATTGATGAATAAGATGCTCTCCCCAACACAGGGGGTGATCTTATTTAACCGGACCAACCTCGGCCTGATCAATTCTGTCACGCACCGCCGGCAGGTGACGATGCTTTCCCAAAACCCGGCCATGTTTGAAGGAAATATCAGGGACAATTTGCAGGTCGGCTTAAAGTTCCAGGAGAAGGATATCCCCGGCGACAATGTGCTAAAGGGGATATTGGAGCAAGTAAAGTTGAACAAACCGCTTGACAGCCCGGTAAACAACCTATCGGGAGGAGAAAAACAAAGGCTTGCCCTGGGCCGGATCCTTCTTTTCAACCCCGAGGCCTATCTCCTTGATGAGCCCTCCGCCGCCCTGGATGATCAGACGGAGGAAGCAATCATCGAGATGGTAACAGGGCACGTGAAAGATAATAACAAAACCCTCGTTATGGTTACCCATTCAAAAGCAATCGCCGCAAAATATGCCGATACGATCATCGAGATAGCCGGCGGCAGGTGTTCCGGCAGGAGGGGTCATGATGAACGGGATCATTGATCTGACGGTGTGGCAGGTTGCGCTCGCTTATCTTTTTGTATTAATCGTTCTTTTCATCGTGAGAATTAGGAACATCAACCGGGAAAAAGAGATTATTTTATCATCGGTCAGAATGACCCTGCAGCTTATTTTGGTGGGCTATATCCTGGTCTATATCTTCAGATACCCCAACCCCCTGGTCACGGTGGGTATCATCCTGCTGATGGAAGCTTTCGCCGTTTATACGATCTTCAAGAAATTCAAAGCGAAGTTGACAAGGCCTTTCAAAAATGTGATCACATTGTCCATGGCTGCCGGCACGCTGGCTTGCCTGCTCTACTTCCTCCTCGCCGTGGTGCGCGTCGAACCCTGGTACGCGCCGCAATACTTTATCCCGATCGCCGGGATGATCATTGGCAACTCGATGACGGGGATATCACTTGGCGTCAAATCGCTCCTGGAAGGAATGACCACCCAAAAAGCCTTAGTGGAAGAAGCGCTAAATCTCGGCGCAACACCGCGGGCGGCGTCAAGAAACATTATTGACAGCACTTTTGACGCGGCCATCATGCCGACTATAAACTCGATGATCGGCATGGGCATAGTCTTTTTGCCCGGCATGATGACCGGCCAAATTCTGGCCGGCGCCGCTCCCACAACAGCCATCGCCTACCAGATCGCGATTATGCTCGGCATCCTGGGCGCCGTAGCGCTTACGGTCATCATCATGCTCCAGCTTGGCTATCGCACTTTTTTCAATAAGGAAGACCAGCTTAATGATCTCTAAGTTGTCCAAGGAAAAACCTTCGCCGGTTAACCCGATATTGATTTTCGCACTTCTTCCAGCGTGCCTGCGGAACCGAGCTTTTCGTTCTTGTGCGCGATGAATTTCGCGTAATCACTCATGAAAACTTGCCCGATCGGGCGCAGGTCAAAATTCTCGGGATGCTCCAGGAAATATTCACGGTGCACCCGGGTCCACACCAGCCGGCCGTCGGTATCGATGTTAACCTTGGTCACCCCAAGTTCAGCCGCCCGGCGGAACTGGTTTTCATCCACGCCCCTGGCGCCCTTCAGGTTGCCGCCGGCCTGGTTGATCCGCTCCACTTCTTCCTGAGGCACCGAGCTGCTGCCGTGCATCACCAGCGGAAAACCGGGCAGGCGTTTCTGGATTTCCTCCAGCACATCGAACCGCAGCCGCTGGTCGCCGCTGAATTTAAACGCGCCGTGTGACGTGCCGATGGCCACGGCCAGCGAATCGCAGCCGCTTCGCGCCACGAATGATTCGGCTTGCGCGGGGTTGGTCAACTTGGCGTTTGCTTCGTCCACTTTCACATGTTCTTCCACGCCGCCGAGCTGGCCGAGCTCGGCTTCGACCACGAGGCCCCTGGCATGCGCCGCCTCGACTACCCGGCGGGTAACGGCAATATTGGTTTCAAAATCTTCATGGCTGGCGTCGATCATCACCGAGCTGTAAAAACCGCTGTTGATGCAGTCGTAGCAGGTCTCCTCGTCGCCGTGGTCGAGATGAACGGCAAAGATTGCCTCCGGGAAGATCTCGCCTGCCGCGCGGATCAAGGCTTCGAGCATCTTCTTGTGCGTGTAAGCGCGGGCGCCCTTGCTGATCTGGATAATAAACGGCGCGCGGCTTTCGATGTTGCCTCTGAAAAGGCCCATCGCCTGTTCGAGATTGTTGATATTGTAAGCGCCGATGGCAAACTTGCCATAGGCCACTTCAAACAGTTTTTTGGTCGGCACGATCATCTTGATTCACATTCTCCCCCGCTAGATTTCCATATCCGCCAATTTTTATCCGTATCTTATCTGGCTGATCTTATCTTAAAAACATGGGTACGCCCATGAAATCCTTGATCGTTGAATTGAATTTTCCATGGATCCCCCCGGGAGCTCTTACGCAAAATTGTATAAGATCGTACAGGATTATACAAGAACATGTTTCCAAAAACCGTCAAACTCTCTTTAAACTACTTCTACAAAAACGGCGGCATCCCGTTATACATCCCGAAAACCGCTCCGATAACAATTGGAACCCCTTTTCTTTAAGCAGTTAAACACATGAATCCCCGCGCCAGCGTCATAACGGGCATGGAAGCGGCCCCGTCTTACGTTTGGCCGATATGGAAAAAATTTTTGCTCAACTACCCATAAATCACCCGGCTTACGAACTAATATTAAACATGCTGAAGGGCCGGCAAACTCTTAAAATAGCTGAAGGATAACAGGCGGCGGCAACGAACTCCTTTTTTGGGAGAAGAGGTGAGCCCTTCGTTGGATCAAGACAGCGAAAACCGTTGGCTGAAGCAGGCGGCGGCCGGCAATAAAGAGGCCAGGGAGAAGCTAATCGAGCAGTATCGCCCCTTTATTTTAAAAGAAGCGCAGCGGGTTTGCCGCCGCTTCCTGGAGTGGGGCCGCGATGATGAGCTGAGCATCGCCCTGATTGCTTTTAACGAAGCTATCGATGCCTTCCGGGAGTCGAAAGGCGGTTCCTTTGAGCATTTGTCCCGGCTTGTGATCAGGAGGCGGCTGGTTGATTATTTTCGCCGGGCCGGCAGGCCGGGCTCCTGCTTGCCCTATCCTGACATTGCCGCCCAACAAGCTGTTGAAGAAGATTGGGAGCGCGCCGAAAGAGAAGCGGAAATCGAAAAGTATGGGCGGCTATTGAACCATTTTAACCTCAGTTTCAGGCAAGTGGCCGAAGCCCAGCCCAGGCACAGGCAGACGAGGGAAGCGCTGCGGCGGACGGCTAAAATTTTGTCCGCCGATCGGGAGCTGATGGGTTACCTCCACAGCAGCGGAAAACTGCCGCAGCGCCGGCTTTGCGAACTGGCGGGGGTGACACCGCGCATGCTGGACAGGGGGCGAGTATACATAATTGCCCTGGCGCTGCTGCTTGCCGGAGAAGAGCTGCCGCATTTACGGGATTACGCGCGGGAACTGACGGGCAAGGGAGGGGAAACCGGATGAAAAAAATGCAGGGCATCGTCCTGGAAGTTCGTAAAAGGCACGTTATTCTGCTTACACCTGACGGTGACTTCCAAAAAGCGCCGCATCCGGGCGGGAGCGTAAAGCGCGGCGATGAAGTGTGCTGCCGTTTAACCGCGCCGCCCTGGCCTAAAGCGGCCGCGGCGGCGGCGTGCCTGGCCGCCGCGGTGCTTGTGCTAATCGCCGTTTTCCCCCCCGGCAGCCCTTTCAGCGGGGTGCCGGGGAACGGTGATTCTGTCCAGGGCTACCTGGTTTTCGATATAAACCCGAGCTTTGAACTGGCTTTCAATAGTAAGTTGGAGGTAACCGCCTGCCGTCCCCTCAACGAACCGGCTGTCTCGCTGCTGGAAGGCTGGAGGGCGCGAAGGCCGCTGGACGATACTATCGCATGGCTGCTGGAGCGTTCTGTAGCCATGGGTTTTCTCGACCTTGATCTGGAGCATAACCTGGTCCTGGTGACGCTGGTCCGGGTAGGAAGCGTGGAAATCACCCCGGAGCCGCTGGCGGAACTGATCGAAGAAAAGTTGTCCCGGCTGGGCGTCTCCGGTTACGTAGGTATATTTGAAACAGAGGCGCAGGCACGTGCAGCGGCCGTGACCGCCGGGCTTTCGCTGAACCGTTACCTGTTGATGGAAGCTTTGCGCCGGCAGGGTATTGAGGATTTGCCGGGGGATGACAGCCCCCTGGCGGATCTGCTGCGCAAGCTGAACGGTACACTTCCCGGCGGCCTGTTCCGCGCTACGGGTAAACCCGGACAGCCGCCGCAGTTTCCACCCGGATCAGACAACCCGCCCGGCCGGCCCGATTTGCCGCCCGATCCTCCGGAAAAGCCTGACGATCCGGGAAAAGGGCGGATGGACAGCCGACCCGGCCTTCCGCCACCCGATACGCCCGGTTCCGGTGACTCGCCCGGACATCCCGGCGCGCCGCCCTCGTTTCGGGGCCGGTAAGGCAAAGCGCCGGACAATCAATAAGCTGCCCCACCTTAAAGCGGATATTTTGGGAAATCTGCGGGCGGAGAAAGAGGGACGGATTTATAAACCGGCCCTCTTTTGGATATTAATCACTACCGGCGGGCGCCCCCCGGCCTGTTCACAATCAAATTTTCACTCCGGCGGCCACCAAAAAACGGACCAACCTTCGAATATTATAACAAACCCCAAATAAGGAAGGAAGGATGCAAGATGTTAAAAAAGAGCTTCTGTGCGTTGATCGTCCTGCTGCTCTTCTGCGCCGGAGCCGCCCGGGCGGTCGAAGAAGAAGCTTCCGGCGCTCTCCTGACCCCCGGCGACACGACATACGATGCCGGCCTGGCGATTGAAGATGCCCAGTATAGCCTTGTTGGTGACCCTGAAGAGCAGGTCGGGATGCAAAACGAGTATGCCGGGCGCAGGCTGCAGGCGATGGGGCAAACAGATCATCCCGCAGAGTTGGGAGTACTGCTGGAAGGATACCGGGAGCGCGAGCGGGAGTTATGGCGCCTGCTGGAAGGGTTGGCCGGCCTCGAAGGCAAACTGGGCGCCGTGCTTGCCCTGGCGGTTGAAGCCTGCCAGCAAAGGGAGCTGCGCCTGCGGGAGCTGAGCGAAAACGGGGCTCTCCCGGCAGCAGCAAGGGACGGCATGAAACAGGCCCTGGAAAACCAGGCGATGGCCATGGCCAGGCTGCAGCAAGCTTTAACCGGGGCGCAGCAGGCCCGTGACGCAGCGCGTAACCGGGGTGATCAGGAAAATGAGGCGGGTAAAGAGGCTGAAGCAAGCGGGCCGCCGGAAGGGGTCGCTCCCGGGCCGCCGGCCGGAGTTTCCCCCGGGCCGCCCGCCGGTGTCATTCCCGGGCCGCCGGCCGAAGCGGGTAAAAGGCGGTGAGATTAGTGAGGCGAAGCCGCTCTTGCGGATACCGCAGCTTATTGCTGGCGATGGCGGTTGGTTTTGCCGCGGGCTTGCTCTTCACCTCCTGCACCGGGAGAACCCCGGTGCAGGAGGGTTGGGGCCGGCGGTATATATCCCGTGCATACGGCTTCTCTTTCTCATATCCCGCGGACTGGGTCATGGCAAAAGAAACCGACCGGGAAGGCACTTTAACGCTCCGCCTGGAGAAACAGGGCGACGAAGCCGTTAACCTGGTGGTAACGGTTCTCCCCGTTGCCCTGAACCGGGACGAACTGCTTTTGGAAGCACAAAAAATGCTTGAAGCGAGCCTCTATCGCATCCAGATATTGCATGAAGCAAAAGAGCAAGAGATCTCCGGCCGCCGGATGATCTTGATTGACGCTGTAGCGGGAGAAAAGGAAAAGGTGCTTACTAGGACCGCGGTCTTTTCCGATGGGAAGCGCACCTATTTGCTCACGCTTTTAGCCAAAGAAGCTGCATTTGCCTCCGCGGTTGCCGAGTTCGCGCGGGTGCTTGCCTCGCTAGGCCTGGATTGAAAATAGGCCGGGTTTGCCGGCTCTTCCAACCGGCGAAAAAAAGCGTCTCCGGCAAATCCCCGGCAAGAGCAGTTCCATAACAGCCGGCGCCTCAATGAAAACCTGCGCTTTCCGGATCTGCCGCGGCATGATATAATTATCCCGGCAGTAAAAAAAGGAGGGTGCGGCGTTGGAACTAAAGCACATTCGCGTGATTAACAAGGGTACGGTTTTTGGCAAAGAGGATGAAGGCTGCCGGGAGTGCCCCACTTCCTGCCAGTCGGCGTGCAAAACCTCCTGCACGGTGGATACCCAGTTCTGCCGGAAAGAGAAAAAAAAGTAGCCCCGGGCTGCTTTTTTGGGTGTAGCTGATTTGGGTGAAATACACCGGTTTTTCTTTAAAGATAAGTACTTAGTCCTGGATGTGGAGAGCGACGCCCTCCACGAATTTGATCCGCCGGCCCGGCGAGCCCTGGAACTGCTGGAACAGGGCGTCGAACCGGCGAAAACCAGGCGGCTCCTTACCGGTGAATTCGGCGAGGCCGCTGCGGCCAAAGCGCCGGCCGAAATCGCCCTGCTCCAAAAAGAGGGGATGCTTTGGAGCGGCGGCCGCCAGGCGCCTGAAAGCGCCGCGCCCCGGGTTAAAGCCCTCTGCCTTTTTGCCACGGACAACTGCAATTTGAGCTGCCGCTACTGTTTCGCCAACAAGGAGCGGCCCGCAGCCGCTCACGGCAGAGGGGCCATGAGCGCCGCCGTGGGCAAAGCGGCCGTGGACTTCCTGCTCCTCGCTGCGGGGCCCCGCCGCCACTGCGAAATAGACTACTTCGGCGGTGAACCGCTGTTGAACTGGCCAGTCATTAAAGCGGTCACCGCTTACGCCCGGGAAAGAAGCGCCGCGCTAAGCAAGGAGATCGCCTTTACCATTACCACCAACGGGCTCCTCCTGACACCGGAGATCGCCGGCTTCCTGGAAGAAGAATCCTTCGCCGCCGTGCTGAGCCTGGACGGGCGCCCCGCCGTTCATGACCTGATGCGGCCCCTGGCCGGGGGCGGCGGCAGCTACCCGAAGGCGCTGCCGCGCCTGCAATCTTATACCGGCAGGCGGCCCCGGGGCGGTTACTACATCCGCGGCACCTATACCCGCCACAACCTTGATTTCTGCCGCGACGTGGAGCACCTCTACAACCTGGGTTTCCGCAATATCTCCATGGAGCCGGTGGTGGCCCCTCCCGGGGCGGACTACGCACTCCGGGAGACGGATCTGCCCCGTCTGGAGCGGGAGTATGAGAACCTGGTGGAATTCTACCTGGCCTGCCGTGCAGCGGGGGATCCTTTCGTTTTCTATCATTTCGCCATCGACCTGGAGCGGGGACCCTGCCTGTCGAAAAGGCTGTCGGGCTGCGGCGCCGGCCGGGAATACCTGGCGGTAACCCCCGACGGCTCGCTCTACCCCTGCCACCAGCTGGCGGGGCTGCCGGAGCTGAAAATGGGCAGCGTGCTGGAGCCGGAAAAATTTCAAGCGGCGCCGCCCGCAGGCTTTATCCCGGCCGGTCCGCTGCAGGGCCGCTGCCGAAGCTGTTGGGCACGCTACCACTGCGGCGGAGGCTGCCGGGCCGCCTCTTACTTAAACGGCGAACCCGGCGAGCCTTATCCCCTGGAGTGCGCCCTGCAGCGCAAACGCCTGGAATGCGCCTTATACCTGCACGCCGTGCAGAACGGCTGACTATCCGCCAGGAAGTATTCCCGCTCGCCGCTTTATTAAAGCGGCCCAAAGCAGATCCCCCCGGCACGCAGCCTCCTTCGGCCCCGGGCCTTAATCAGCACTGGAGCCGGAACGGCGCCCTTGGCCATGGTTAAAGACAGGGGAGATGCGTAAAGAAGCGGTTAAATCAACTTCTTCCTTCCCCTGATGCCGTCCAGAAGCGCCCGGCCGGCGCCTTTCCCCCGGCGGTACTCCTGCCCCGCCACGTACAGTTTCTCCACCCGCAGCTGGAGCAAATCCGCCGGGGCCATTCGCAGGGGGTTCCGGTTCAAGACCACCAGATCGGCGATCTTGCCTTTTTCCAGGCTCCCCCGCTTATCTTCATCAAAAGAGGTCCACGCAATGTTATACGTGTACATCCGTAAAGCTTCGGCGATACTGACCGACTGCCCGGGATCATGATGATTGCAGGCCCCGTAAATGCCTTCGATCGGGTTGGGGGCGGTCACGGGGCCATCCGACCCCCCGCTGAGATGGATCCCCAGCGCGATCATTTTTTTAAGGGGAGAGCTTTGGTGAGCCCGGTTTCCCAGGATGCTGGAAAGATACTCCGGAGGCTCCAGGGGAGAGATCAGGAACCCCGGCTGGAGAGTCACTCCTATCCCCAAGGCGGCGATCTTTTCAAGCGTGGGCTCGGGAATCAAGCAGGCGTGGATTAAAGTATGGCGGTGGCCGGGCCGCGGGAAATCAAGCAAGGCGGCCTCGATCGCCTTGACGGCCTGCACGACGGCGGCGTCCCCGATGCAGTGCAGCTGGACCTGGAGCCCCGCCCGGTTTGCTTGTTTGACAAAATCGACCACTTGGTCGTCCGGATAGAATAAAATGCCCTTATTTTTCGGATCATTGCGGTACGGTTCCAGCAGCGCCGCATCTTTTGCCCCAAAACAGCCGTCCAGGGCGCAGGCAAAACAGCCCCCGATGCGGGGCAGTCCCCGTTTCAAGGCCTTCCCAACCTCCATGGTCTGGAAATAGATCCGGAATTGGATGGAAGATCCCTTGGCCACAAACCGTACCAGGTCCACATCCATATCCCCGGGGAAGCCGACCCCTTCCACCGTATGCACCAGCCCGACGCCGTACTCCGCCAACCGGTCCACGCCGGCCAGGATATATTTCAGGAGTGTTGAGACCGGCACTTTCTTTGAAATGAAATCGGTGGCTTTTAAGAAGGCCTCGTGAAGCATTTGTCCCGTCTCGGGATCGAATCCCCGCAGCGCGCGGATGGCGGGAGGCATTAACTCAATCGCCTTGCTATTCCCCACCGCCGAATGGCCGTCATAACAAACCAGGTAAATGGGGCGCTCCGCCAGGAAAGAATCCAGTTCGGCCCGGGTGATCAGCCTTTTTTCCGCCAGCGTATGCCTGGAGTGCCCGAACCCAAAGAGGACGCGCGCCTTGGGATCCGAGCGGGCGTAATTCCGGATGATCTCCCCGATCTCGCTGATCGACGCGGCGTCGCGCACGTCAAAGGTTGAGTTGAACAGGGCCCAGTTGGAAAAGTGGATATGCCCGTCCCCGAAGGCAGGAAGCAGAGCCTTCTCGCCCAGTTCAATCACCCGGGGCTGATTGCCGTAGGCTGCAGGCAGCTCATGGCCCACATGCACAATCTTCCCCCCGTCTTCCACCAGGTACCGGTAAACGGTCGCGTCCCGATCACAGGTTACGATATCGCCGTGGAATATTTGCATGGCTTTTCACTTCACACCCCTTGTGTAAAAGATTTCTTCAAGATCCTCACGGGTTTGCTTTATTAAAAAAATTTCAACTACTTCAGCATAACAATATCCTGCCATGTCTGTCAACCACCTTACATATTTATGCACTGCATATTTATATTGGCTAAGTCATGCTTCAAATCCACGCCGGGACCCGGAAAATTACGCATTCCGCGAAACATGTAACATTGTGCTAATGCTTGTTTGGCAAACGGCGCCTCCTTTCTTTTTATCAGGCGGTTGCCTCCGGTTAATCGGGCAGGTCCAGTATCTCCTGAACCAGGTTATGCACCGACTCAGATATCCGGTCCCTCACGGCCCTGAATTTGGCCATGATTTCGTTCTCGGTCCCCTCCGCCCTGGCAGGATCCTCCAGGTCCCAGTGCCGCTGTTGCACTTTGGCCGGCACGACCGGGCATTGCTCCCGGGCATCGCCGCATAGGGTAATCACGAGATCCGCCCGGGCCAGGATCTCCCGGTCAATGGCCTTGGAATCCTGGCCGGATATATCCACCCCGGCCTCCCGCATCACGGCGACGGCCCGGGGGTTGACCCCGGCGGGAGCAGTCCCGGCGCTGTATACTTCCAACCGCCCGCCGCCGTAGCGCCTGGCAAAACCCTCCGCCATCTGGCTCCGGCAGGAATTGCCGGTGCAAAGAAATACTATCCTCTTCATTAGGAATCCTCCCGGCGCAGGGCGGGGAAAAAGCGCCTCGTGCGCAGGCAGATGCGGACCAGGGCCAGCATGAGCGGAACCTCGATCAGCACGCCGACCACGGTGGAAAGCGCCGCTCCCGAAGTGAGGCCGAAGAGGGTCACCGCGGTGGCGATGGCCACTTCGAAATGATTGCTCGCCCCGATCATGGCCGAAGGGGCCGCTTCTTCATACCTTAAACCGATCAGCTTCGCCGCGCCGTAGCCGAGGCCGAAGATAAACAGGGTCTGGATAACCAGGGGGACCGCGATCATCACCACGATCAGGGGATAGCTTAAGATGACGCCGCCCTGCAGCATGAACAGGAAAATCAGGGTCAAAAGGAGGGCGACGATGGAGATGGTCCCCATGTGTTTCAGAAAAACGGTTTCGTACCACGCGGCCCCTTTTGTTTTCAGCAGGCGGGTCCGGCTGAAGTAACCCGCCACCAGGGAAACGCCGACGTAAAGCAGCACGCTGAGGAAAATGGTCAGAAAAGGCACCCCGATATCGGCCACCCCCAGCAGGAAATTCCCCAGGGGAGCGTAGAGCGCGAGCATGGTCAGGGAGTTAACCGCCACCATCACCAGGGTCAGCCCCATGAAGCCGCGGGCCAGGTAGCTCCAGACCAGGACCATGGCCGTACAGGGGGCGATCCCCAGCAGGATCATCCCGGCGATATACTCGCCGGCCAGGGCGCCGTCGAGGAAAGGCGCCCAGAGCACCCGCATGAACAGCCAGGCGAAAAAAAACATGGTAAAAGGCTTGATCCCCCAGTTGACGACCAGGGTAAGCAAGACCGGCTTCGGCGCCTTGACGGCGTTGCCGACTTCTTTAAAATCAATCTGGACCATAATCGGATACATCATGGCAAAAAGAAAAAGCGCCACCGGGATGTTGACCTGGGCCACCGTCAGGGAATTCAAGAACCGGGCGGCTTGCGGGAAAGCGGCCCCCAGGCCGATGCCGGTCAGGATACACAGCGCCACCCATACGGTCAGGTACTTGTGGAAAAAACTCAAGGCATATTCTTTTTCGTTGCTCAATTCTTTCACCTCGCCGCTTGGAATAACTTTCTTATGGATCTTAAAAAAAGAGAAAATGGTTTGGTTTTCAACTGCCTGCCGCCTCCTGGGCCGCGAGGGCCCAGGCCCGAGTGGCACGGGTCACGAGGAATCCCGGTGTTTTGGCATACCGGACTCCAACGGCTGAACCCGGCGTTTTCAAATGATACAACTAACAATTCTTTTTAAAGGAGGGGCACTCCCGAAAAACCGCTTTTGAAACCGGCATGAACAAGCGGTCCTCAAACAGGGATTGAACTTGCGCGAAGCCGCTTTTGTTCAGGGAATAATAGTTCCACGTCCCGCTGCGCCTTTCGTCAAGCATTCCGGCCCGCTTCAATATTTTAACATGGTGGGAAACCGTCGACTGTGACAGATTTAGCTGCTCCATTAGTTCGCAAACACAATGTTCTCTCTCCAAGAGCAGGCCGACTATTTTAATGCGATTTTCATCACCCAATGCTTTAAAGTAAGGAAGGAGCTGTTCCAAGGCCTGACCTCCGCGACCATATTAAACATCGATAAATATCGATATATCCAAACCTATTTTACCCGCCCTCCCTGGAAACGTCAATACCGGGCGCAGCCAACTAATAAAAAAATATTGGACAGATGGAAGGAATAACATTTTGTCTAAATGGCCGCCAATAGTAAATCTGGGGAAAAAACGCTGGACACCGTCATTAACTTAAAAACAAAATCGGTGCCTGGCACCGTTGTGTCAAGTTATGTCAAGGCGGTGCCTGGCACCGTTAGGTCAAAGTTATGTCAAGTCGGTGCCTGGCACCGGTGTGGTGACTGCCGGTTTTATTTCCCGGTAAATTTCCCTTGCCGCCAGGAACCGCTCTGCGCCGTTCCGTCCGGCAGCTTCAGCGTCCCTTTGCCGTGCATCAGGTCGTCTTTCCATTGGCCGTCGTATTCCCTGCCGTCGGGCCAGGTTTGCACGCCCCACCCCTGACGGCGGGCGTCTCTGTATTCACCGTTATACGCGGCGCCGCCGGGATAAACGGTCCGCCCCCGGCCGTGCGGCCTCCCGTCTTTGAGCTCGCCGGCGTAGGCGGCGCCGCCGGGAAAAGTGTAAGTTCCCTCGAGGGCTTTGCCGTCGTGGAAAACGCCGGCAAACCGCGCCCCGTCCGGGTAGGCGGCGACCCCGCCGCCGTGCGGTTTGCCCTCCTTCAAATCGCCGTTATATTCGGTCCCATCCGGATAGATGTAAACGCCTTGCCGGGGCGGCTGAATCCCGGCAAACTCGCCGGTCAAGCTGGAGCCGTCCGGGTAAAGAACAGTACCCCTGCCGTGCGGGAGGCCGTTTTCAAGTTCACCCTCGTATGAGGCGCCGCCGGGAAAAATAAAAACGCCGCCGGGCTCGGGCTTGCCCTCCGTAAACCGGCCGCTGAATTTGGAGCGGTCCTTATAGGTAAGCGTCCCCTGGCCGTGCGGTGCGTAGTCCTTTAACTCACCGGTGTAAACAGATCCGTCGGGATATTTGCAGGTGCCCTGGGATGAGGGTCTTCCGCCGCAGTAGATACCGATAAAACTTGAACCGTCAGGGAAAACGGTCGCCCCCTGGCCATGGGGGAGGCCTCCCTTAACCTGCCCTTCGAACACAGCCCCGCCGGGAAAAAAATAAACACCGTGCTCCAGCGCCTCGCCGTCTTTGAACTTGCCCTTAAAAACACCGCCGCCGGGAAATCGCAGTTCCCCCCGGCCGTGCATCCGGTTGTTGCGCCACTGGCCGGTGTACACCCGGCCGTCGGGCCAGGTTTGGGTCCCGCTGCCGTCGCGCAGATCGCTCACCCAGCCGCCGGTGTATTTTCGCCCATCGCCCCAGGTCAGCGTGCCCTCGCCGTGCATGGCTGAACCTTTCCACGATCCGGTGTAAACCCTGCCGTCGGACCAGTGATACGTGCCGCGGCCTTCATAAGAACCCCGCACGAATTCGCCTTCGTACTTCTCGCCGTTCGGCCAGTAATAGCTCCCCCACCCGTGCATCTCGTCGCTCTGCCACTGCCCGACATAGCTTCGGCCGTCGCTGAAATAATAGGTCCCGTGGCCGTGCATTTTGTCTTCCCGCCACTCGCCCTCGTATTTTTCGCCGTTCGCCCAGAGATAGGTTCCACGCCCGTGATAAAGGCCGTTTTTCCACTCGCCCACGTACATACTGCCGTCAGGCCAGGTCAGGGTCCCCTTTCCGTTCTGTTTGCCGTTAACCAGGTCTCCTTCGTAGATCGCCCCATCCGGTAACTTCAATTCCCTCTACCCTTCTTTTATCTTTGCTCGAACAGGCTAAATTGCCACGGAAACACAATTATCTTACATTTCTTCAGCTTTAACCCATTTTCCTGCAACCCGGCAAGATAATCGGCTGGCGGGCGTTTAATCGGCGGAGGTTTGCGCGGCATCACGGCGAACCGGTTTTCGCTGGACAAGGTAGACCAGGAAAATACCCAGCTCATAGAGCAGGAGCAAGGGGACGGCCATCAAGATTTGGGAGAATACATCCGGCGGGGTCAGCAGCGCGGCGATAGTGACAAAAAAAAGCAGGGCGTACTTGCGGTTGCGGCGTAAAAAGGAGGTGGTCACCAGGCCGATCCGCCCCAGGAACCAGAATACGACGGGAAGCTGGAAGACAAGGCCGAAAGAAAACATAAAGGTTACGGCAAACGAGATATAGCTGGCCACGCTGAACTCGGCCTCCAGGTCGGGGGCGGAATACCCGACCAGAAAATTCAAGACAAACGGAAAAACTACAAAATAGTTGAAAGAGAGGCCCGAGATAAAAAGAAGATACATGGAGAGCACGAGCAGGAAAGCAGACTTTTTTAAGCGCCTGTTTGCCACCGCGAGCAGGGCGACCGACTGGTAAAGGATTAAAGGCAGCATGATCAAGGCGGCGGCGGTAAAAGAAAGCCTTAAGTTTGCCAGGAGCGCCTCGGCAGGGGTAATGTAGATTATCTTCATCTCCAAACCCCCGGCGGGCCGCATCAGGAGCAGGCGAATTTTCTCGACAAAGGTAAAACAGGCGGCAGCGGTAATCAATACCGCCGCCGCGGTTATGGCCAGGCGTTTGCGTAGTTCTCTCCACAGGAGGGTCATCTTTTCCCGGTGCATCGCTGCCTCCCCGCCGGTTGTATTACTTTAACGGTCTGTTCCGTTGCCGGTAGAATTTTCAGTTTCATCCGGCGCCTGCAGCCGCGCCTGGTAGTTTTTGGCAGCCTGGTAAAGCTCACCGGACTCCGGCTCGCCGGCCAGGATTACGGCCAGCTGCTCCAGGGCGGTTTCGGTGTCACCGACGTATTCTCCCATCAGCCAGGCATAGTAGTAGCGATCCGGGTTTTCCAGCTCGCCGGCAGCCAGCTTCGGCTCCATATATTCCCGCAGCCATGCCGCCTCCTCCTGAACCAGCTCTTCCTGCTCCATGCTGTGCAGGAGGCTGATTATAAAAAGGTTATAGCGGGGATCCGGCTTCCGGTGGAGCAGCTCCCGCACACTTAAGATTTCCGCCAGGACCAGCGCCTCGTCTTCCTCGACAGCCCGGTAGACATCAAGAAAACCGATGCGGTGCGCCGCCTCCTCCGGTTCAAGTTCGATCAGGGACCGGAAAACCAGGATCAGTTTCTCCCGGTAACCCAGCAGCCTTTCAGCATCGCCGTCGGACGGCTCCACCACCGCTACCAGCTCCTGGGCATAGATTAATTCGTGATACTTTTCCACCAGGCTTTTTAATATCGCCGCGGTGGGTCCGTACTGCTTGATATAGGTTTCCCGGTTCTCCACTTCTCTTTCGAGGGCGTCACGGTACGCCTTCAGATCCGGGCCGGGGTTGGTATTACCGCCGGGAGGGCCCGAAAAAATACTGCCCCCACCCATTATGACCGCCGAAAGCAGCATCCCGCCGGCGATTATGGCCGCCACGATCGAAGCCCAACGCTGCTTGCGGATACTTTTTCGTTTACCTTTTCCTTTTTTTTGAGCCACCGTTAACCCCTCTCATTTTTCAGCTTGCCGGAAAGGCGGTCAACCGCCGCCATCGCTGTCCCATACCAGGAAGTATTATATAACTTATCCCGCTATTGTTCAACACCGTCGTTTTGGCGGTCGGACTTAATCAAAAGGCGCCCGCAGCTTTCACAGTAAACCAGGGCCTGCGGGTTGTAAAGGAAGCCGCGCTGGGCTGAAGAGATAAAGACACGGCATCCCTCGCAAATATCGTTGACTACCCGGGCCAAGCCTCTGCCATGGTGCCGCTGAGCCATGATGTTGTAACGCTCCAGCCACCGCGGTTCAATCCGGCCGGCCAGCGCGGCCCGTTCCGCCTGGAGCCGCTCTTTCGTTTCGCTGAGGCCGGCCAACTGCTCCTCCAGCTGCCGCTCCTTCTCCAGCAGCTCCTGCGCCTGGGCGGCGCCCCTGGAATGCATGCCTTGCAGCAGCCGCTCCAGTTCTTCGACCGCTTCCATCAGGGCCAGGGTTTCTTCTTCCAGGGCCTGCTGCTCCTTGACCAGGAAGTTCAGCTTCTTTTCCATCTGCTCCAGCTCCTTGATATTGCCGACCTCTCCGCCGTAAAGTTTTTTATGCAGCGCTTCCCGCTCAGATGATTTCTTCAGCAAATCCAGTTCTAAATTTTTCAGCTTCCGGCGCAGCTCCTTCAAGCGGTTTTCTTCACCCTCCGTTTCGGTTTTCAGGCTTTCGGCCATTTCTCCCGCCTCCCGCACTGACTCACGGAGCGGGGTGTTCTCGATCTCTTCGGTTAAGGCAGCGATGGATAAGTCCAGTTCTTGCAAATCCCATAACAGTTTTAGTTGCATTTTGCCTGGTCGCTCCTTTCATTACTAAAAAAGGCAGGTAACTTTTTACCTATCCTTCGAAATAAGACCAGTCCGGCTGCGCCGGACCGGCCAGAACAACGCCGGTGGTATAACCGTCCTGGAGCAGCCGCTCCCGGAGATAATCCCCCAGGAAAGACACGACCGGCCGCTCGGTGCCGTAGTGGCCGGCGTCAATCAGCCCCATCCGCACGGCTGCCGCTTTTTTAAAATCGTGGTAGCGAAAATCGCCGGAAATAAAGAGCTCGGCGCCCAGGGCGGCGGCGGTTTCGACCAGGGCGCCGCCGCTGCCGCTGCAAACCGCAACCCGGCGGAAGCGAGCTTGGCCTGCCGGGGCCCAGTAGCGCAGCGTGGATAGGCCCAGCTGCTCGCGGCAGCGCTGGAGCACCTCTTCCAGGGAGAGGGGCGGGTCCAGGAAACCGATCAACCCCAACCCGATTGGTTCGCCTTCCCTGGCCAGTTCGTAAAGGTCATAAGCCACCTCTTCGTAAGGGTGCGCCGCCAGGAGTGCCTCGAGGACCGCTTTGCGCCTGGAAGCCGGCAGGATCGTTTCCAGGCGGAGCTCCTCCACCTTCTCCAGCCGCCCCCGGCTGCCGATGAAAGGGTTTGTCCCCTCGCGCGGCATGAAGGTGCCGGTGCCGCGGGCCTGGAAAGAGCAGTGGCTGTAAGCGCCGATCCAGCCCGCCCCGGCTTGCGCCAAGGCCTCGCGGACGGTGTCCGCGTGGCTTTCCGGCACAAAAATGACCAGCTTATAAAGGCGATCCGAACCAGTCACCTCGATCACCCGGCGCCCCGCGGCGGAAAGGCCGACCAGCTCCGCCAGCAGGTGGTTGAGACCCCGGGGGGCGGCGTCCAGATTGGTATGGGCGCTGTAAACATTAATCTTATTCCGAATTGTCGAAGCAATTAAGGCGCCGGCAGGACGGGTCTCGTCCACCGCCTGCAGCGGCCGGTAGAGCAGCGGGTGGTGCGTCACCACCAGGTTGGCCTGCAGCCGGAGCGCCTCTTCTAAAACCCACTCGTCCAGCTCCAGCGCGACCAGCACCCTCTCCACCGGGGCGCGGCGGTCCCCTACCTGCAGGCCTACGGGGTCACCGGGCAGGGCCAGCTCAACGGGGGCCAAAAGTTCGATATAATCAGCGATGGTCTCCACTGTCGCCAACAAGGGCCAGCACCTCCGTCAGGCGGGCTTCTTTTTCCCTGAAATAGGCCTGTTTGAATTTACTCTCCCGGCGCCCGGAACTTTGCAGCGCGGCGGCGATCGCGCGGCAGCGGCCGATTTTTTGTTTGATCAAAGCCGCCAGCAGCGGGTCTCTCTCCCGGACCAGGCAGGGCCCCAGCTCAAAGAGCAGCGGATCGGCGACCGCCTGCCGGCCCCGCCCGACTGCCATGATCTCGTAAATCTTCGCCCCTTCCCTGACCAGCCGCTCTGAAACCAGGCGCATTCCATGAGCCACCAGCCAGCGGCGCAGTAGCGGCGTTTCCTGCATCGGCTGCAGGATCAGCATTTGAAACCAGTCCCACTTTTCACGGGACGCCAGCAGCATCCGGCAGATCGCGCGCCCTCCCAGGCCGGCAATAACCACGATCTCGACCCCGTCTTCACGGCGGAGCGGTTTGAGGCCGTCACCCAGGCGCAGCTCGATCTTGTAATTGTGATTAAACAGGTTCAGAGACTGCCTGGCCCTGTTCAGGGTGCTGAGACGGTTTTCCACGGCGATCACTTTACGGGCCAGCCCTTCCTGGACGAGGAAAATGGGCAGGAAAGCGTGGTCGGTGCCGATATCGGCCACAACGCTGCCTTCCGGAACTAAAGACGCCAGGGCGGCAAGGCGCGTTCTTAAGCGCATCCCTTCACCCTCTTGACTGCAGCTATTCTGTAGAGATACTATAACCTAATTCCATAGAAAATATTTAATTCCTGCCCGTAATGCAACCCCGATTATTAAGTTATGGTGCCTGGCACCATAACTTAATAAAATTGGCGCCAGGCACCGGAGTGAGCTAAACCCGGCTGGGGGCGGCGGCTTACGATACGCCTAACAGCTCCTTTAACTTTTCCAGCAGCAACTGGATAAGGCGGATAATCCAGGGGATGGACGGGTCCGGCTGGCCCGGGGACGGAGGTTCGCCGGGCTCGCCGCCGCTCTCCCCGGGAGCCTCGGGGGGGTGGCCGGTAAGCAAAAGCGGCCCCAGGTAGCCGCGCACAATCGTGGAACCGTAATTGGGGTCCGGAGCCCACTTCCCACCAAGCGCTTCCACCGTTTTCACCGTTCCGGCCCAGGGCGTCTTCTTGATCACCCAGTAGCGGCCGTGCGGGATGCCCACGGGCTCCAACCCCACGTAGGCGGCGATGTGGTTGAAATGCCCCCTGACCCCGTCTTCGGGGGTAGGGAAAGACTCGTGGTCCGACGCGGCGTCGCCAGCAGGGTTGGCTGTTTTAATTCCGGCCCAGTTGTTCTGCTCGGGGAGAACCACCCCGCCGTAGCGGCCGAAAGCGGTTTCCCTGGCGCTCTGGGCATAGAGCACCTCGGGCCTGATCCCGGTCAGGACGCCGTAGCGCCAGTAAAAAGGGGCGATGTCGATAAACCGCTGGTGGGCCAGCCTGGCACGGGCCCATTCCTGCGCCTGTCTGACCGCGGCCTGCGCGGTGCCGGTTATCGGTGTAGCTATTTGCGGCGTCAGGTAAGAACGCACCGCGGCCAGGAAACCGGTCCACCCCTCCACCCGTCCCCGGAGCACCCGGGGGCAGTTTTTCCCCGACCAGTGGTAGTGCTGCTTGACGCGATCGGGATCAAGGCCAAAGTCCCGGAGCAGCTTTGCCGTCAGCCAGGCGGCGTTGGCCTCGGCCCCGGGCCTGTCGCCGTCCCGGTTTTCGCAGATCTCGATACCGATACTCTGGCGGTTACCGGCGCCGTCCGTCCCGTCACCGGCGTGCCAGCCGTTTTCGTTCAAGGGCAGGTGCTGGTAAATAACCCTGTCGTCCACGGTAAAGTGCCAGCCGGCAAGCAAATCGGGGGCTGTTTTAACATAGTTGGCATGGGCCCGGGCATCCGCCCCGGCCTGCGTGTTGGCGGTGTCGTGAATGGTAATATAGCGCGGATCGAGTTTATACCCGGGACGGTTCCTCCTGCCGTACGGGATAAAGTCCTGGACAATTCCTACCATCGTGATCACCTCCGCTTACAGTCCCGGTTCGACGTCGATCGGTTTCTTGTCGCGCCTGATCCCGTCAATTAAACCAAGCAGGTCGTGCCAGAGATTGGAGATCCGCCCGCTTAAGGCACCGGTCAAAAAGGTGCCCAGGTAGGGAATCAAAAAAGGAACTCCGGCCGCTTGAAAGAGATCGAATTTCAGGGCGGCGCATGCGACAACGGCCAGCAGCAGCACACCGAGCCGGTCAATAGGAACGCCTTTCTGTTTTTTGAGCTTGATTAATCCGGAAGGCCAGGCCGGTTTCAGCCCCTCCCAAACCGCTTCAACTACGGCGGCAACAATAAATAACGCTAATAGCTCTTTCATGGAAAACCTCCTCCGATGATAATCGCCCGGGGGTTGCATAACCCTGTTTACTTTCTTCTTTATCATAGTCAACAGGACCCGGTTTTGAATCTTGTCCGGAAAGGGATGGTTGCAGTTTTCAAGTGCTTTGACACTCTTCCAACCATATTGACGCATTTGGCTCCCGATCTCCTCCTGAAAAGCCTGCACGGCTAGACTTTTAACTTTTCCGGAGGGTATATACAGTAAGATTGCGACAGGCGGACGGGATCGAAGGAGGTTGAACCAATGAGAAGGTTTGCGCTGACAGTATTACTGCCCGCGGTGATCATCATCGCCGCTCTTTTTCTTTACGCCGCGTTTGAAGAAGATCGCGGGGCTCCGGCAGCCGGCCCCGGAAAGCCGGGCGCACTGCCGCTGGTGGGGTCGGCCGAAAACCTGAAGCTGCTCCTGGAAAAAGCGTCCGCCTCCGGGCTTCAAGGGGCGCCCTGGTTCGGCGGAGCGGTGCGGGGCTTGCCGGAAGTGCAGGCCTCCCGGGATGGAGCAAAAACCGGGGCGGTGGAATACAGCGGCACCAATGTCCAGGTCGCCGGCGTGGATGAAGCGGACCTGGTCAAAACAGACGGGGAATATATTTACCTGGTGGCCGACGGGCAGGTCGTCATCGCCAGGGTTCACCCCCCGGAGGCCATGGCGGTCACGAGCGTGATCAAGTTCGCCGGCCCGGAATTCCATCCCCTGGAGCTTTACCTGGATGAGGCTCACCTGGTGGTAATCGGAGCGTCCTGGGGCGTGATCCCCATGGAAGGGGCGCCGCAATTCCGGAAGGAGCAAAATGTAATTATCTATCCGCCGCCGGCAATCCAGAGCGGCACGCTGAAAGCGCTTGTTTACAGCATCGCCGACAAAACCGGACCCCGCCTGCTGCGCGAAGTCGAAATCGAAGGGCATTACCTTTCTTCGCGCAAAATAGGCCCGGATGTCTACCTGCTCGCCAACAAATACATTCACTATTACGGCAGCATGGTGCAGGAATGGACCGCCAGGCCGCCCGCCTTCCGCGATACCGCCGCCGGCGGCCGCTTTGCCGCCGCCGGTTACGACACGGTGCGCTATTTCCCCGGTTTTGTCATCCCCAATTACCTGACCGTGAGCTCCTTCAGCCTCGAACGCCTCGCCGAGCCGGTGGAGATCCATACCTTCCTGGGCGCCGGAGAGAACATCTACTGTTCAACCGGGCACCTTTTTGTAGCCGTGACCGGGATCGACTCCGGCGAACCGCAGCCGGCTTCCGGCCCCCGGACGTCCATTTACAAATTCAAACTGGACGGCGGGAAGGTGGCCTATACCGCCACCGGAGCGGTCCCGGGGACCGTTTTAAACCAGTTTTCCATGGACGAACACAAAGGCTTTTACCGCGTCGCCACTACCGGCTGGGACAGCGGGCGCGGCGGCGGAGGAACCTCCCAGAATAACCTCTATATCCTGGATGGGCAGCTAAAACCGGCGGGTAAAATCGAAGGGCTCGCCCCGGGCGAGCAGGTTTACTCGGCCCGGTTTATGGGAGACAGAGGCTTCATGGTTACCTTCAGGACGGTGGACCCGCTCTTTGTGCTCGACCTGGGCGACCCTTATCACCCGAAAGTCCTCGGCGAGCTAAAGATCCCGGGTTACAGCAACTACCTCCACCCGTACGACGAAAACTACCTGCTCGGCTTTGGCAAAGACGCCGTCGAGGTGCCGCTGAAAGACCATACGGGCAAAGTGATTGATACCTTCGCCCTGCACCTGGGAATGAAGGTTTCCTTATTCGACATCACCGATGTGCGCAACCCGGTTGAGAAACATACCGTGACTATCGGCGCCCGCGGCACGCATTCCGACCTCCTTTACAACCACAAGGTGCTGCTTTTCGACCGGGAGAAGAACCTGCTGGCCTTTCCGGTTACGGTAATGGAGTTGAAACAGGGGGGGGCGCCCCCCGACACTTACGGCGAGTTCGCCTTCCAGGGGGCCTATGTCTATGACGTCACCCTGGCCGGCGGTTTTAACTTAAGGGGGCGCATCTCCCACCTGAGCGGCCCGGATTACCCGTCCGCCGGGGATCACTGGTATGACGGCGGCAAAGAGGTCCGGCGCGTCCTCTACATCGGTGACACCCTTTTCACAATCTCGCCCCATCTGATCAAAGCGCACCATTTATCCGATCTGCGGCAAACCGGCGCCCTTCTGCTGCCGCTCTAGTTCATTTCGGTGCCAGGCACCGAATGAACTTCTTTTGGTGCCTGGCACTAGATGATTCGCAGTTCATCCGTAAGCTGGCGGTACTGCCGGGCGACCAGCTGCGCCAGCGCGCCGGGGGTCCCGGAGCCGACAGCTTCGCCGTCCAGGGCCACGACCGGGACTATTTCCGCAACGCTGGACGACAACCATATTTCCGGCGCCCGTTTCAATTCGGCCAGGGAAAGGCTTTTTTCGGCGGCGGCAATGTTTTCCCGGGCCAGGATCTGCAGGACGTCGGCGCGGGTAATGCCGGGCAAAATCAGGTTCGAAAGAGGGGGGGTCCTGACAACACCGTCAACCACGGCGAAAACATTCGCCGTGGTCGCCTCGGTTACGACTCCGCCCTGACGGTAGAGGATCGCGTCGTGCACGCCGGCCCGCCTCGCTTTTTCTTTCGCCAAAACGGCTGGCAGCAGGTTCACCGACTTGATGTCGCAATGCAGCCACCTTTCGTCGGGCAGGGTGATGCACGAGATCCCCGCCGCAAGCTCAGGCAGCCCGGCGGGCAGGGCCCGGACAAACATGACCAGGGTCGGGGCTATCCCGGCCGGGATAAAATGGTTCCGCGGCGCGGCCCCCCGGGTAAGCTGGATGTAAAGCCACCCCTCGCGGCAGCCGCTTGTCCTGATTAACTTTCTGGCGGCGCGGTCGATCTCCGCCCGGGATAGGGGCAAAACGAGCAAGATCTTTGAGGCGCTGTTCTCCAGCCGCTGCAGGTGCTCCGCCAGGCGAAAGGGGACGCCGCCGTAAATCCTGGCCACATCGTAGACACCGTCCCCGAAAAGAAAACCGCGGTCCTCCAGCGATACGCAGGCCCGCTCCAGCTCCCCGATCCGGCCGTTAACCCAGGCCAGTTCTCTCATATTTGATCCCTCCGTCTGTTTACCCGGAAATTGGCTTATTCTTGACCGCACCGATCTTAAATCGCCGTGGCGCCCCCGTCGACGGTAAGCGTCTGCCCGGTGATATAGCCCGCGCCGTCCGAACAGAGGAAGAGGACGGGGTGGACTACGTCCGCGGGCTCGGCCAGCCGGCTTAAGGGGATCCGGTTCACGATCCCGCCGTACACGTCCGGGTTGGACCAGAAGGGCTCGCTGAAACCGGTCTTGACCATGCCCGGCGCCACCGCGTTGACCCGGATGTTGTCGGAAGCCAGTTCGACGGCCAGGCTCCGGGTCATCATCTCGATGCCGGCCTTGGCCACCCCGTAGATGCCCATACCCGGCGCGGCACGCCGGGCGGCAACCGAGGTGATGCTCACAATCACGCCCCGCCGTCGCTCTTTCATGATTGCGGCCGCGGCCCTGGAACAAAGGTATGCTCCGGTCAGGTTGGATTCGATAATTTTGGTCCAGGCGGCCAGGCCGGCGCCCGCCAGCGATGGGGTGAGCAGGTTCATCCCCGCGTTGTTGATTAAAATATCCACCCGGCCAAACTGCCGCACGGCCCGCTTGAACAGGCTCGCCACCTCTTCTTCCCGGGCAATGTGAGCCGCCACCGCGAGGCAGTTCTCCCCGCCGCCCAGTTCCGCCAGGGCCGCCTCCAGCCCTTCTTGCTTGCGGCCGCAGATCACTACCTTCGCTTTCTCCTGCAGCAAGCGGCGGGCCAGCGCCAGGCCGATTCCCCTGCTGCCCCCGGTTACGACAGCCACCTTTTCCTCCAGGCCGTAGCAAAGTTTATCCATGCTTTTGACTCCCTTCAGATGCCGTTCAGCTTAACCGGTGCCTTAAGCTTTGCGGCCAAGCAGGGCTCTCTTGCGCCGCAGGCGGCGGATTGGCCAGCGGATGAGGAAGAACAGCCCCGCCGCCAGGGCCGCCAGGATCAGGAGAGGCCAGACGACGAGCGGGAAAGACCAAACCTCGTTAATCCGGCCCGCCGTAGCGGCGTAATAGGGATCGATGACCGGGATGCCGGCCGCGTTGCGCGGCTGGGAAGCGGCGTATTCGACCACCGTCTGCCAAACCTTCAGCTCCCGGCCGTCAACCTTGACGATCAGCTCGCCGAACCGTTCCGGGGGCACCGGGTTGCCGTCGCGGTCCTTGATCTCGAGACCAAGCATCGGCAGCATCTTGCCGATCCGGGGCAGGAAAGAGAGGATATAGGAATCGGTCACAACGTGGTAAAGCCTCTCGTCGCCCCGCTCCAGGGGGACATACCCCGCGTCGTCCGGACCCTGCCGCCCCTCACCCGTGTACAGCTCCGCCCGGGTGACCGCGCCGCCCCCGACCAGAGCGGACGGAATCGGCTGGTTGATCCCCGGCACGGTTAAAAGGATGGCGTTGCCAGGGTTATAATGATAACGCAGCCCCGAAAACTGCAGGAAATAAGTGTTTCCCATCATTTCCCGCAGCAGGACCGCCACCTCGAGCGCCCGGCGCACCTCCTCCCCGGTAAGATAGACCGAAACGATCGGATAGCCGGCATACCCGTCAGGCCCGATCCCCAAGCCGACCAGTTCGGCCAGGTCGTAGAAAGAAACCTTCCCGCGGGAATGGGCCATCGTGCCCGGGGTAACGCTGCCCCGGATCACCCCGTTGGCCTGCAGGGCGACATCCACCCGGCGGCCGGTTTTCTGCGCCGTCACCAGGCGCATCGCGTCGGCGACGAAATTGCCGAAAGGAGTTTCCTGCAGGGGCGGTTTGTCCGGCAGGGGAAAATCGGAATACGCCACCGTATCAAGAATGTGGTGAAAACGCCCCCCGGTTTGCTGCACAATCAGAGAATTAAGCGCTCCGGTAAACCGCTCGATTTCCGACTGGATCAAGGGATCCGGGGCAAAGCGGCTGTCAATAGGTATAAGATATTCCTGGGCGCTTTCTGTATTCCGGATCCGGACTGTCCCGGTATTCGGATTATAAGCCAGTTCGAGCACGCCCAGGTAATGCAGCAGGTCGCCCGCCTGGACAATAATGACCCCGTTTTCGATGATCGGATTGTCGATGGCGGTGTGGCAGTGCCCCCCCACGATGACGTGAATTCCGGGCACCTCCCGGGCCAGGGTTTGATCTTCTGCGAGCTCAACCCCCGCGTGGGTAATGGCGATGATGACGTCCGCTCCCTGCGTCTGCAGTTTCTGCACCGCCGCGCGGGCTGTTTCATGCTGATCGGTAAAAGTAACGGGAGTCGGGTCCGCGGCCACGGAGATGGCATCCTTGCCGATCAACCCGAACAGGCCCACTTTGAGCCCGTTTTCCAACTCCAGCAGGTGCGTCGCCCGGTAAAGCCCCAGGGCGGCCAGGGGATGATCCGCGGGCGCGACCGTGTTGGCCGCCAAAACCACAGTCCGTTGATGTGCTTCGGGATAACCCGCCGCCTGCAGGTACGCGGCCAGGATACCCGCGCCGTAGTCATACTCGTGGTTGCCGATAATTACGGCATCGTAACCGATCAACTGCATCAGGGTCAACTCCGGGGCCATACCGCGCGGGATCAACCAGCTGAACGGCGACCCCCCGATAAAGTCGCCGCCGTTAAGCAGCAGGACCGGTTCGCCGGCCGCGGTTTTTTTGTCCCTGATCTGGTTGATCGCCGTCGCCAGGCGGGCAAACCCTCCCGCCGCGGGGTTGACCAGCTCCGGGTGATAGTCCACCGCCGGCGAATGCGGGATGATCGATGAGTGCTCGTCGTTGGTATGTAAGATGGTAAAGAAAAGCTCTTCACCCGTGTTTCCGGCGCCGGTCATATTTTGGGCGCCCGCCAGCAGTAAAATGACCGCCGCGAGAACCGGTACCGCCACAACCAGCGCCGCACGCCACAAAGCCTTGCTTACCTTGAACATGCCATTACCCCCTGATTAGATGCTTAAACTCGGCACTATTTTATCATAATCTTCAATCTTTGACCACCGGAACC
The DNA here is from genome assembly GCA_020060545.1 of Desulfovibrio sp. Lineage (GTDB taxonomy): Bacteria > Bacillota > Dethiobacteria > DTU022 > DTU022 > JAGUZX01. The sequence continues at coordinate 47,134 of JAGUZX010000086.1, forward strand.
TCCCTGCGGGCCCCGTCGCAAGGAGAGCGGCATCCCACGCCCCCGCGGCGGCGCTCCCTGCGGGCGGCGGGGTCTTCAATCGCTTTCGAACAGGCTGAAGAACCGCCTCAGGAGCAAGATTTTATTGCCCTCCACCTTCAGCCGGCCCGCGGCCAACTCGACCAGGGGGTTTCGCAAGCCCAGGGCCAGCTCTTTCCAAATGGTATCTTCGACGCTGATCACCAGGTCCGCCGGCGCGGCGGGTCCGCCGCGCCGGATTTCGGCGATCCCGCGGCGCACCGCCACCATGTAGGTTTCCCCGCTGCCGGCCATTTGGAAGACCGCCGTAATTACTTGATCCGCGCTCACCTCCGGATCCAGGCGTACAGCCATATTCGCAAATATCTTCTCCACCGGGATCAAGTGAGCCGTCGCGGCATCGACCCGGATCCGCCCGGCCGGCGCCAGTTTGCCGTCCAGCTCCAGGGCCTGGGTAAAATAGTAAGCCCGGGCGTTGGGGTTTACCGCCGCTTCACCCAGTTTGAACAGCGCCCGGGACTTGATCCCAAGGACCTCGGCGGAACCCGGCTCCAGGGCCAGGAGCAGGTCGGCCAGTTCGGCGGCCCACTGGTGCTCCCCTTCCTCCAGAGCCTGCTTCGCCGCCGCCAGGAGCGCCTCCGCCCCCCCGGCCAAAGCGGCGATCCTTTGCGCCCGTGCGGCGGGCGGCAGGGGATGCAGGGTGGCGGCGTTGCCGTCAAACCAGCCCAGGTAGCCCTGGTAAATCGCGCGCACCGAGAGGCTGATTTCCCCGTAAAGCTCGCGCAGTTCCGGGTAGGCGGCCAGGTGGGGCGGGAGCCTGATCTCCGCCGCCAACTCGTCCGGCGTCTTCCCCCGGTTGGCCCCCCGGATCACGGCGTCGTGCACATACTGGATGGCGTCGCGGTAGGCGGTCAGCAGGTCGTAAATCCGTTCCTGCCCGTAAACTGGCCCGGTGTGCATGGGCACCAGATATTCAGGGCGCAGGTCCCGTGCCAGGTCCAGGGAGCTAATCCAGCTCCTGATCGGGCGCGGCGGGGTGCCGCGGATGGTGTAAAGGTTGGGAAAAGCCGCATAGTAGTTGTCGCCGCAGATAAGGACCTTTTCTTCCGGCAGCCAGACCATGATCTGGTCGTCGGTCTCGCCTGGCGCATGGAATAAAACCAGTTCTTTCCCCCCGATCGTCAGCGCCAGTGCATCTTCAAAAACGGCAGTGGGGAATACGAAGGGCGGAAGATTGTCGTGGTCGAACCGGAGCCGGGGGCCCAGCCCGCAGCACGGTAGAAAGCCCTCGGGCAGGTAGCTGCCGAACTGCCTCATGCCCCGCAGGTTAAGGATGGGCTGAAGCTGCCCGAACTGCTCGTTTAAAAAATCAATCGTCCGGGCATGGGCGTAGATCTCGACCGGCCCTTCCTGGCCGTCGAGAAAAGCGGCGGTGCCCAGGATATGATCCGGGTGGCCATGAGTGTAAATAATTGCCAGGACAGGCCGGTTTGCGATGCCCTTGAAGGCCGCCCCGATTTCCCGGGCGGCGTCCATGCTTTCGGTGGTGTCGATGATGACATTGCCTTCCGCCGTGACGATGAGGACGCTGTTCCCCAGCGCGTAGCCGGTCGCGACGTAAACGCCGCCGGTTACCCGCTCCACCCTCGGTTCAAAACGCCGGGCGTATTCGGTCAGGATTTCAAGCGGCGGGGGGGGGTCAATCGTTTCGGTTCCCGGGGCGGGCTTGGAGAACCAACCGCAGCGTTCCGCCGTGTAAAACAGCAGCAGCGCCAGCACCGCCGCCACTGCGAGCAGCACTAACATAGAAACAGCCGTCAGGCGCTTTTTGAAATGCGCTTCCACCCTCTGCAAACCTCCTCATCCTTTATTAACGATCGCGCGGCTTCCAGACAAAAGTATAACACAATTGGAAGAATTGAAAAAACTTTTATTAATTGGCTGTGGTGATCCGCCCGGCGCTCATACAGCCCGGCGGCACGGTTTCCCGGTGGGACAGAGGGCCTGCCGGACTGCTTGATAATATTGGCAATCATTTTTGGCCGTTAAAAACGATGCGGCGGGAAAAAATAATAACCGGAACAACAGGCCGGTAATGATGACCGCCGGGGCCCTGCTGAAACAAACCCCAATGAACCGAAAAAGTTGGCGGTCACCCCTCGCCGCCCGGGCCGGCGGGTATAAAAGGAGCAAGAGGCAAGGATGTCCGACAAAAAGAAAAAGAAGCTTACCCCCGTGCAGCAGGAGTACCAGGCTTTCGCCTCCCAGAGAGAGCCGAAACGCCCGGTCCTGGCCAACAGCATCCGGGCCTTTATCGCCGGCGGGATCATCTGCACCATCGGGCAGTTCTTCCAGTGGATCTTTATGACCTTTTTTGACTTCACCGATGTTTCCGCCGGCAACCCCACCGTCGCCGTCATGATCATCCTCGCCGTGATCCTGACCGGCCTGGGGGTCTACGACCATATCGCCCAGTGGGGCGGGGGCGGCTCCATCGTGCCGGTGACCGGCTTCGCCAATACACTGGCTTCCGCCGCCATCGAACACCGCAGCGAAGGCTATGTCCTCGGCGTGGGCGGCAACATGTTTAAAATCGCGGGTCCGGTGATCACCTTCGGGGTTTTCGCCGCCTTTTTAATTGGGACGATTGCGGTAATCCTAAAAGCGCTGGGTGGAATGTAAATGCTGCAGGGACAACAGACATGGGTCTTTCCGGCCAGGCCGGTCATCCGCGCCGCCGCCGCCGTCGGCGGCCCCTTTGAAGCCCGGGGCAACCTGGCCGGCGATTTCGACATCCTGCATGACGACATCTGGCTCGGCCAGGAGAGCTTCGAAAAAGCGGAAAGGAAAATGCTGGAGGAAGCCTGCACCAGGGCCGTGGAAAAAGCCGGGATCAAAAAAGAAGACGTCCACTTTTTCTTAAGCGGCGACCTGATCAACCAGATTATCTCCAGCAGTTTCACCGCCCGCACCCTCGCCATCCCTTTTCTCGGCCTTTTCGGGGCCTGCTCCAGCTCCATGGAAGGGCTGGCGCTGGCGGCCCAGCTCGTGGACAGCAATGCGGCCGCGTGCGTCTTGGCGGCCACTTCCAGCCATAACGGCGCCGTCGAGAAGCAGTTCCGCTACCCCACCGAGTACGGCGCCCAGAAGCCGCCAACCGCCCAGTGGACCGTGACCGGGGCCGGGGCGGCGGTAGTGGCCCGGGAGGGCGAGGGCCCCCGCGTCGCCGCCGCCACGATCGGGAAGGTAGTGGACATGGGGCTCTCCGATCCGTACAACCTGGGGGCGGCCATGGCCCCGGCCGCGGTGGAGACGATCCTGGCCCACTTTCGTGACCTGGGCGTCGGCCAGGCGCATTACGACCTGATCATTACCGGCGACCTCGGCAAGGTCGGCCACGCGATCGCCCTGAACCTGCTCCAGATGCGCGGCATCCAAGCCACGCCGGCGCAATTCAAGGACTGCGGCATCCTGATCTACCGGGAAGACCAGCCGGTCATCGCGGGGGGCAGCGGCTGCGCCTGCTCGGCGACGGTTACCTACGGCCATTTCCTGAACCGGCTGCGCCGCGGCGAGCTTAACCGGATCCTGGTCGTGGCGACGGGGGCGCTGCTCTCGCCTCTGTCTTACCAGCAGAAGGAAAGCATCCCCTGCATCGCCCACGCGGTGGCGATCGAAAAGAGCTAAGCCGGCCCCCATAGATTTGAAGTTTCCCCCCTTCTTAAAAGGGGGGCAGGGGGGAATCCTACGAGGAGGCAATTAAGATGCAGCAATTTATTATTGCATTCCTGGTGGGCGGCGCGATCTGCGTCGCCGGCCAGCTGCTCATGGACCTGCTCAAGCTTACCCCGGCCCATATGACCGTCACCCTGGTCGTGGCCGGGGCCGTCCTGGGAGGGCTCGGCCTGTATGAACCGCTGATCAAGTTTGCCGGAGCGGGGGCTTCGGTGCCGATCAGCAGCTTCGGCAACGCCCTGGTCAAGGGGGCCCTTTCCGAAGCGGAGCGGACCGGGCTGGTCGGCGTCCTGACCGGGATCTTTGAAGTAACCAGCGCCGGCATCTCCGCCGCCATCATCTTCGCTTTTCTGGGATCCTTAATCTTTAAGCCGAAGGGCTAACCTTGGTGCCGCCATGCAATAACTTAATAAATGGTGCCAGGCACCATTTATTAAGTTATTTGTTTCGCTGCCGCCGCCAGCCATATACACCTGCCCGGTGGAGAACTTTTTTGCATAGGACAACCATTTTACATAATAAGCTTACAAAGCCGGCGCCCGGCGCCTCCTTTTTTTCCCCACTTTTCCGTCCATTACATGTACCTTAACCCTCATAACCGGAAAACGAAAAGGCAAACTAGATGCGGAGGTGAAACAAAGCCATGGAATTGACATCCCTTATGAAAAAAGGCACTACCACCAGCTGGACCGTCGCCGGGTTGGGAGTGGCGGTAACCGCGGTTGGCAAAATGGTCGGGGGCACCCTCGGCGCCGGGATCATGGGCTTCGGCCTGGCACACGTCGCCCTCGGCCTCCTGGACCTGGCCAGGCCGGCAGTCCGGGAATGAACTTGGGCTAAAGGCAGCAGTAGAGCATGTGGGAGCCATTTTAAATTAAATTCTGTTTGCAAAAAAAAGGCGGGGGGTATCAAAACCCCCGTCTTTGCTGCGCTTTAGTGGTGGGCGAAACAGGATTTGAACCTGTGGCCCCCTGCTTGTAAGGCAGGTGCTCTCCCGCTGAGCTATTCGCCCTAAAAAAATGGTGACCCCTAGGGGATTCGAACCCCTGCTGCCAGCTTGAAAGGCTGGTGTCCTAACCGATTAGACGAAGGGGCCATGACTGTGGTGGGCCCACCAGGGCTCGAACCTGGGACCAGCCGGTTATGAGCCGGCCGCTCTTCCAGCTGAGCTATGGGCCCACAAACATGTTTCCTTACATAAACAAAAAAACAGCAAATCGAATCGCATTTCCATACCCAATAAGCAGTTTAACACAGCCAGGGGATTGTTGTCAACACTACGCGATCACTCGGGTGTAGTTTTAAATTGTGTTCCATTATATGTAATTAGCTAAGCGACATCGAGCAAACGCTCCACATCGCGCCACCGTCCGCTGGCATTTTTCGCTC
>JAGUZX010000024.1 GCA_020060545.1 Desulfovibrio sp.
ATCTCGACCTCCGGTACTTTTGGTATGTTTTTGCTAACACCTTTGTACCAGGAGGTCTTTTTTTGGTCAACCCCTCTCTAAAGCATTACAGGAATGCTTTTAACCGATCTCGTGCTATTACCAATAATATTCCCCAACAAGAAAAAAAATCCTTCCCTTACTGCGGCGCCGCCTGTCCCAGCAGGAGGCGGTTATAGGCGGCAACCGCGCCGTAAACGGTCAAACCCCGCCGCCCGAGTACGGCGCCGGCTTCTTTCAAGGTGGCCCCAGTCGAGTAGATATCGTCAATCAGCAGGGCCGTTTTGTAGCGTGGATCCGGACCGGCAAACGAGAAAGCGCCGCTGATGTTTTTAATCCGGTCACCGCGGGAAAAACCGGTTTGAGACGGGGTATGGCGTGTTTTTTCCAGCAAGAAAACCAGGGGAAGGCCAAGCGCCCCGGCCGCGTGGCGGGCGATCAGCAGGCTCTGGTTGAAACCCCGCTCCGCCTCCCGTCGGCGGTGCAGCGGGACCGGAACGACTATTTCCAGGGGCCAGGAAACCCGGCCAGCAAGGGCCGTCCCCAGCCATTTGCCCAGGGGGCGGGCCAGCTGCCGCCTCCCTTGATATTTTAAACGGTGCAGCATGCGGCGCCACTCTCCCTCGTACCATGAAAGGGCGAACAGGCCCTGCAGCGGCGGCCCCGCCGTGGCGCAGGCGCATGCTTCAGGCCGTCCGCAATGCTGTTCGCACTGCGGGCAGATCAACCCGGCGCTCGAAAAGCCGGGCCGGCAGTCACGGCAGAGGGGTTCCCCGGCCCCCGGGGGCAAAACGGCGGCGCAGAACAGGCAGCGGTTCGGGAAAACCAGCCCCAGGGCCGCTTCGGCCCAACCGGCAAGATTGAACCAGCCCCTTTTTTCTTGTCTCTTCAGGCCCGGCAATGATTTTCCCCCTCCCGGCGCAGGCGGCCGTCCAGGAAGCTGTAGCGCTCTTCGGCCCGGTTGTTGCGTACAGCAATGGCCAGGGCTTTTTTGCTCCCCACCAGGACCGCCAGTTTGCGGGCCCTGGTAATGCCGGTGTAAAGAAGGTTGCGCTGCAGGAGGAGGTAATGCTGGGTAATCACGGGCATGATAATCACCGGGTATTCGCTGCCCTGACTTTTATGGACAGAGACGGCATAAGAGAGCACCAGCTCGTCCAGCTCGTTGAAATCGTAGGCTACCAGGCGGGGCTGTTTTAAATCATGGAAAGTGATCGCCAGTTCCCCTTCTTCCTGATCCAGAGCGGTAATCAGCCCAATATCGCCGTTGTACACCTCTTTTTGATAATTGTTGCGGATCTGCATCACCTTGTCGCCCAAACGAAAGGTGACCCCTTTAATGGTGATTTCCGGCTTCGCCCTGGCGGATGGGTTCAGCGCGTCCTGCAGCAGGGTGTTGAGGCGGTCCACCCCGGCAGGGGTGCGACGCATCGGGGTGAGAACCTGCAGGTCCAGCACGGGATCGAACGGCCCGTAATTGGGGATCCGCTCCCGGCAGAGGTGCACGATCTTGGCCGCCACTTTCTCCGGGTCCTCTTCAGGCAGAAAAAAGAAATCCCTTCCTTTCTCGTTCGAGTAAGGCATCTCCCCCTGGTTGACCCGGTGCGCGTTGACGATGATCAAACTTTCCCGGGCCTGGCGGAAAATATGGCGCAGCCGGACACATGGAATCTGCCCCGAGGCGATCAGATCTTTGAGCACATTGCCCGCCCCGACCGCCGGAAGCTGATCCACGTCACCGACCAAAACCAGGCGGCACCCGTCGGGGACGGCTTTGAGCAGCCGGTACATCAGCATCAGGTCAACCATGGAAGTTTCGTCGACAATAATCACGTGGGCGTCGACGGGCCTCTCCTCGTTGCGCTGGAATCGGAAGCCCTCCCCTTCGATAAAGGTGTATTCCAGGAGGCGGTGGATCGTGAAGGCATCTTCGCCGGTGGCTTCGGCAACCCTCTTGGCCGCCCGCCCCGTGGGAGCGGCGAGCAGCACCGCCTGCTTCAGGTGCCGGTAAAGTGAAAGCAGCGCCTTGATCGTGGTGGTTTTCCCGGTCCCGGGGCCGCCGGTAACCACGAGGACCCCGTTTTGCAGCGCCTGGTCCAAAACCTGGCGCTGCTCGGCGTTTAACCTGGAGGTGTCGCCGGCTACGGCCGCCAGGGCCTGACCGGCCTGGAGCGGGTTAAACTGCCGCGGGCGGTGTTTCAGCTCAGCCAGCCGCTGGGCCGTCCCCTGCTCGGCATGATAAAAAGGGGCGTAATAAACGACTTCTCCCGGGGGGAGTTGCTCCCGGAAGATTTTATTTTCGCGCGCCAGCTCCCCGAGCAGCTCCGGCAGGGCCGGTTCAAAGGGCGGTTCGCCGGGTACGGCCAGCAGCTCCCTGACCCGCTCCCCCAGCAGGTCCCGGGGCAGGTAAACGTGGCCCTGCTCCGCCGCCTGGCTCAGGGCATAAGTTATCGCCGCTTTAACCCGTTCGGGGGCCCCGGCAGGGAGCCCCATCCGGCGGGCGATCTGGTCGGCGGTTTTAAAGCCAATCCCAAAGACCTCTTCGGCGAGGCGATAAGGGTTTTCCCTGACCCTGTCGATCGCCTGGGGGCCGTACTGGCGGTACAGGCGCATGGCCTGGCCGGCGCCGATGCCGTGCCCCTGCAGGAAAACGAGGACATTTTGCAGCGCGCGGTACTGCCGGAAGCCCTCCAGGA
>JAGUZX010000113.1 GCA_020060545.1 Desulfovibrio sp.
AGCCGGATCACCGCCGCGTCCCCCCCGGGACCCTGCGCGGTGCAGGTGCGCACCATGTAGTCGTAGCGGCGCCAGACCCATTCCTTGCCGGCCACGTCGAGCGAGCCCAGTACCGCGCGGAAAGCATCGGTCCAGTCCAACGGGCCCGGCAGGATGAGCGGGTCGAACGCCGCCAGCCGGCGGTAATATTCCGGCTCCCGGCTCTCCGGGTTGTATTCCGGGGCGCCGCCGGCCACGCTTTGGGCCGGCACTTGCGCCGCCGTTTCTCCGCAGTGCCGGACCGTGACCATGCCGTCCCCGGTCACCCGGCCGATTACGCTGAAGAGCAGCCCCCAGCGGCGGAAAACAGCGGCCGCCTCCTTTTCCCGCTCCGGCTCCACGATAAGAAGCATCCGCTCCTGCGACTCCGAGACCATGATTTCAAAGGGATGCATCCCGGCTTCGCGCAGCGGCACCTTGTCCAGCTCCAGCTCCATGCCGGTGCCGGCCCGGGCCGCCGTCTCCGTCGCGGCGCAGGTCAGCCCCGCGCCGCCCAGGTCCTGGACGCCGGTAACCAGCCCCTTTTCGATCACCTCCAGGCAGGCTTCCATGAGCAGCTTCTCCAGGAAGGGGTCGCCCACCTGGACCGCGGGGCGCCTCTCCTCCGAAGCCTGGGAAAGCTCCTCGGAGGCGAAGGTGACGCCGTGGATCCCGTCCCGGCCGGTGCGGGCCCCCACCAGGACCACCAGGTTGCCTTCACCCGCCGCCCGGCCCAGGGTCAACCGCTCCGCCGGCAGGACGCCGACGCACATGGCGTTGACCAGGGGGTTACCCCGGTAACACTCGTCAAAATAAATCTCCCCGGCGACGGTAGGAATGCCGATGCAATTCCCGTAACCGCCGATCCCGGCCACCACCCCGTCAAAAAGATAGCGCCCGCGCGCGTCGCTTAAGGTCCCGAAGCGCAGGCTGTTTAAAAGCGCCACCGGGCGGGCGCCCATGGTGAAGATATCCCGGATGATCCCCCCCACTCCCGTGGCCGCGCCCTGGTAGGGCTCGACCGCCGAGGGGTGGTTGTGGCTCTCGATCTTAAACGCCGCCGCCCAGCCGTCCCCGATATCGACCACCCCGGCGTTTTCGCCCGGCCCCTGCAGCACCCGCGGCCCGCCGGTGGGAAACAGCCTCAGGGCGGCCCGGGAATGCTTGTAGCTGCAGTGCTCCGACCACATCACGCTGTACATGTTCAACTCGACAAAGTTGGGTTCCCGTCCCAGGTCGGCTTTGATGCGTCCGTACTCGCCGTCCGTCAACCCCAGCCGGCGCCATATCCTTTCCTCTCCCCCCGTCACCGGCGCACACCCCCCAGGGCTTTAAAATAATCCAGCATGGAGCGGAAGATCACCAGGCCGTCCTCCGAACCGAGCAGCGCCTCGCCGGCGCGTTCCGGGTGAGGCATCATCCCCAGCACGTTCCCGGCCGCGTTGCAGACCCCGGCGATATCGTCCAGGGAGCCGTTGGGGTTGGCCGCGGCGCATCTCTCCCCCGTTTCGTCCACGTAGCGGAAAACGACCTGCCGCCGCGCCCGCAGCTCCTCGAGCAGCGCCGTGCCCGCAAAATAGTTCCCGTCGCCGTGGGCGATCGGGACCCGCAGCACCTGCCCCGCGCGGGCGGCCCGGGTGAAGGGGAGGCCGTTGTTCTCCACCCGGATATAAGTCTGCCGGCAGCGGAACTGCAGGTGAGCGTTGCGGTAGAGGGCGCCGGGCAGCAACCCCGCCTCCGTCAGCACCTGGAAGCCGTTGCAGATCCCCAGCACCAGCCCGCCGGCCCGGGCAAACTGTTCTACCGCCCCCATCACCGGGGCGAAGCGGGCGATCGCCCCCGAACGCAGGTAGTCGCCGTAGGAAAACCCGCCGGGCAGGATCAGGGCGTCATAGCCGTCCACGCTTCTCTCTTCGTGCCAGATATAAGACACCGGCTCACGCAGCACATCCCGGACCAGGTAATAGGCGTCGAGGTCGCAGTTGGAGCCCGGAAAAACGATTACCCCGCATTTCATGGCGTCTCCCCCAGCAGCGTGTAGCTGAAGTCCTCAATCACGGGGTTGGTGAGGAGGCGGCGGCACATTTCCTCCACCTGGCGCGCGGCCTCTTCCCGCGCGGGGGCCTCCAGCAGCAGCTCCATGTACTTGCCCACCCGCACTTGCCGCACATTACGGTAATTCAAAACCTGCAGCGCCCCCTCTACGGCGGCGCCCTGGGGATCAAGGACCTCTTTTTTCAAGGTCACCTCAATCTTTGCTTTCCAGCGCATCTGTTTACGCTCCTTCCACGCGGCGCAGCACTTCCCGGTAGGCTTCAACCACGCCGCCCATATCCCGGCGGAAACGGTCCTTGTCCAGCTTCTCCCCGCTGGAGGAATCCCAGAAACGGCAGGTGTCCGGCGAAATCTCGTCACCCAAAAGAATGCCGCCGGCGTGCCGGCCGAATTCGAGCTTGAAATCGACCAGGGTGATCCCCCGCTCCGCCAGGAAGGGTTGCAGGACTTCGTTTACCCGCAGCGCCGCCGCTTCCAGCGCCGCCATCTCTTCGGCCGTGGCGAGCTCCATGGCATAAATATGGTAATGGTTAACCATCGGATCATGCAAGGCGTCGTCCTTATAGCTAAATTCCAGCACCGTCCGCGAAAGCAGCGTGCCCTCGGGGATCCCCAGGCGCTGGGAGAGGCTTCCGGCGGCGATGTTGCGCACGATTACCTCCACCGGGATGATCTGCAGCGCCCGCACCAGCATCTCGCGCTCGCCGGTGGTGCGCACGAAGTGGGTGGCCACGCCTTTTTTTTCCAGCAGGCTAAAAAAAAGCGCCGAAAGGCGGTTGTTCAAAATGCCTTTGTCCGCCAGGCGATCCTTCTTCACCCCGTCGAAGGCGGTGGCGTCGTCCTTGAACTCAACCAGGTACAATGCGGGATCATCGGTCCGGTAGATCTTCTTGGCCTTGCCCTCGTAAAGGAATTCCCTTCGCTCCATCTACTCTCCTCCTCCGAAAGATAAAAAATAGTTCATTTGGCGCCAGGCTAGTGAGAAGTGAGATCTGAGAAGTTGGAGGTGAGAAACGCCACCTGCGTTCAACACCAATGTCCCTCTTCATTTTTTCTCTCTTCTTTACTATCACTTTCTTTCTCATCTCTCACAACTGGCCTTTGTTTATATTTCTCTCCCTTCTCACCTCTCACTTCTCACTTCTCAATCCGAGGCGGCGGTAGATCAGATCCACCCGGCGCAGGTAAAAGGCGGGATCGAAACAGGCCGCCAGCCCGGCCGGGCCGAGCAGCTCCCGGACCGGCGGCTCCTGCAGCAGCAACTCCCTGAATGCCGGCCCGTCCGGCCGGGCGGCCATGGCGCAGCGCTGCACCAGGTCGTAGGCCGCCTCCCGGGAAAGACCGCGCTCCACCAGCGCCAGGAGCACGCGCTGGGAGTAAATGAGCCCCCCGGTCAGCTCCAGGTTGCGGGCCATCCTCTCCGGGTAAATCTGCAAATCCCGGATCACCCGCACCGCCTGGCGGAGCATGTAATCCGCCAGGATGGTGCTGTCGGGCAGGATCACCCGCTCCACCGACGAGTGGGAGATATCCCGCTCGTGCCAGAGCGCCACGTTTTCCAGCGCCGCCCCGGCGTAGCCCCGCAGCAGCCGGGCCAATCCGCAGATCTGCTCGCAGGTGACCGGGTTGCGCTTGTGCGGCATGGCCGAGGAGCCTTTCTGCCCCCGGTAAAACGGCTCCTCCAGCTCCCCCACCTCCGTCCGCTGCAGGTTGCGGATCTCCAAAGCGATCTTCTCCAGGGAGGCCCCCACCAGGGCCATGGTTGTGACAAACTCGGCGTGGCGGTCCCGCTGTAGCACCTGGGTCGACACAGGCGCCGCCGCCAGGCCCAACTTGCCGCAAACATATTCTTCAACAAACGGGTCAATCTGGGCGAAGTTGCCCACCGCACCGGAAAGCTTGCCCACGCGTATCGCCGCCGCGGCCCGTTCCACCCGTTCCAGGTTCCGCTCCGCTTCGGCCATCCAGAGGGCGAATTTCAACCCCAGGCTGGTCGGTTCAGCGTGCACCCCGTGGGTCCGCCCGGCCACGGGCGTATGCTTGTGGCGCAGCGCCTGCTCCTTTAAAACCGAAACCAGCTCCGCCAACCCCTCCTTGATCAGCGCCGCCGCCTCCTGCAGCAGCACCGCAAGGGCCGTATCGACCACGTCGTAAGAGGTCAACCCGTAGTGAAACCATCGTCCCTCCTCCCCCAGCGATTCGGCGACACAGCGGGTGAAAGCCACCACATCGTGGCGGGTTTCCCGCTCCAGCTCCTCGATCCGGGCCACGCTGAAGCGGGCCTTTTCCCGGATTAAGCGGGCCGCCTCCACCGGGATCACGCCCAGCTCGGCCCAGGCCTCCGCCGCCAGGATCTCGACCTGCAGGAATTTCTGAAAACGGTTTTCCAGGCTCCAGATCCGCTCCATCTCGGGGCGGGTATAGCGTTCGATCATCACCCTTCTCCTTTTCCGTCCCGGTAGCGGCGGTAGCCAAGCTCGCGCAGGCGGCTGTCTTTTTCCTCCACCTTTGCCGCCAGCCCCTGGCGGTAGCTGGAGAGCTGTTCCCGCAGCTGCGGGTCAGCCAGCCCGAGGATCTCCACCGCCAGCAGGCCGGCGTTGAAGGAGCCGTTTACCGCCACTGTAGCCACCGGGACCCCCTGCGGCATCTGGACGATTGCATAGAGGGCGTCGACCCCTCCCAGGGGCGGGATGGCGACAGGCACCCCGATTACCGGCAGGATGGTCATGGAGGCGATTACCCCGGGCAAGTGTGCCGCGCCGCCGGCACCGGCGATAATCACCTTCAGCCCGGCTCCCGCCGCCTCCCGGGCATAGCGGGCCACCTTCTCCGGGTGCCGGTGGGCGCTGGCCACCACCATTTCATACGGGACGCCGAACTGCTCCAGTGCTTTGGCGCTTTCCGCCATCACCGCCAGGTCCGAGTCGCTGCCCATGACGATACCGACGTCAACCCTGGACATGCTGTCACCCCTTCTTTAATCATCCTTTTCCGCCGGCGTTAAACAACTTCAAATAAGAGCAGGGGCGGCGGTCAAGCCGCCCCCTCGCGCAAAGCCTTTGCCCTCGTTTAGTAAAAAATGAAGTGGACCACCGAAACGGCGGCCAAAACATAAACCAGCCAGTGCACTTCTTTCGATCTGCCGGCGATCAGCTTCACGATCGGGTAAGCGATGAAACCGACGGCGATCCCGTCGGCGATGCTAAAGGCCAGGGGCATGAAGATAATCGTCAAGAAGGCGGGAAATGCCTCGGTAAAGTCCTCGAAATCGATCTTCACTACCGCGCCGACCATGAGCACCCCGACGATGACCAGCGCCGGCGCCGTGGCCTCGGCCGGGATCAGCCCGGCCAAGGGTGCGATGAAGAGGGCCAGGAAGAAGAGCAGCCCGGTGACCACGGAGGTCAGGCCGGTCCGCCCGCCTTCGGAGATGCCGGCGGTGCTCTCCACGTAAGTGGTGACGGTGCTGGTCCCCAGCAGCGCCCCGCCCATGGTCCCGATCGAATCGGCCAGCATGGCCTTGTTGACCCGGGGCAAGTTGCCTTTCTCATCGAGGAAGCCGGCCCGGGCTCCTGTCCCCAGGAGCGTGCCCATGGTGTCAAAAACGTCCACAAAGACAAAAGAGAAGATGATAAAGATGGGAATGGACAGGGCCGCTTTCAGGTCCAGCTTCAGCAAGATGGGAGCGATGCTCTCCGGTTTCCCGAAAATGCTCCCCAAATCGGCCGGCAGCGGGTTGCCCATCACGAAGAAGCCGACGATGGTAGTAAGCAGGATCCCGATCAAGATCGCGCCCCGCACCTTGCGGGCCATCAGGATCGCGATAATCACGATTCCAATGATCGCCAAAAGTGGTCCGGGAGAGGTAAGATCGCCCAGTTTGACCGTAAGGCCCGGCACCTCGTTTTCGACAATAATACCGGCGTTCTGCAATCCGATAAAAGCAATAAAAATCCCGATCCCGGCGGCCACCGCCCGTTTCAGGGAGGTGGGCACGGCCCGGTCGATAAAGCCGATCGCCCCGGTAACGGCCAGGATCAGAAAGACGACCCCGGAGATAAAGACCGCCCCCAAAGCAGCCTGCCAGCCGAAGCGCATGGCCACGGTAAAGGCGAAGAAAGCGTTCAAGCCCATGCCGCTGGCCAGGGCGAAAGGATAGTTGGTCAGCAGGCCCATCAGGATTGTGGTCAAGCCCGCCGCCAGGATGGTGGCGGTCATCACGGCGCCCTTGTCCATCCCGGTGGCGGAAAGGATGTTGGGGTTGACAAAAATAATGTAGGCCATGGTCATGAAGGTTGTAACCCCGGCGATGACTTCGGTCCGCACGTTCGTCTTGTTTTCCTGAAGTTTAAAGAACTTTTCCACCGCTTGATTCCTCCTAAGTCTTAGCATTCTACGCCAAACGTTCCTGATACAAAATTTTTACTCCGCCGCATCACCCCTTTCAAGTTTTAAAGCCCGGGCAAGTAGGTCTTGAGTGAAACCTACCCGCCTGGGCTTTTATCCCTCCGGTGTAGCACCGCGGTCTTCGTTTTTCCGGGTACCTGTACCACTTGGACCAGCCTGGCCCGGGCGCGAGGCGAGGGGCATTCTTTCCTCCGGCTCGCACGTTCCAGCGGAACCCTAGGTACACTTTCCCTCGTTAAAAATATTTTTTTAACGATGTTAAATGCCCACACTTGCTTAAACAGCCGGCGCCAAACCACAGTGTCCAATCTTCTTTAATTTTATCTTTCGTCAACGTAACTGTAAATCCTTCAAGAAGCGAAAATTTAACTGATTTTTTTTCCAGGCCGCGTTGATCTTTCCTTTGGCCCCGCCTCTTACCGGCACCGGGTAGCGTAGCGTAAAAAATTAAAGCAGGAATCTTTCAAATCAATGTTAAATGTAGTCACAGTGGCGGTTATCCTGCATAAGGAAAGAAGGGGTCTCTGCGTTGAAACAACGGATCGCTTTACTGCTGGCCGCGGCGGCGATTTTTTCCAGCGCCGGTTGTTCATTTGTTGTCCAGGATACAACCGGCAAGGCCTTGAAAGATCTGGAGGATAAACAGGGCGGTCTCAAAGGCGATGATGAAGCGTACGGGATCCTGGTGGACGGTGAATTTTATGCCTGGGAAACCTGCCTTGATCTTATGCGCGATTTCCGGGAGTTTGAGTATATCTGGTCCAGCGATAACCTGGAGTGCAAGTTTGCCCTGCAATACCTTGGCGAAGAAACCGTCGCCGGTTCGCCGGTCAAGCATTTTATGCTGCGCACCGAAGAGAACGAAGTGGTAAACGAATATGAGTTCTGGGCTTCCGACAACCCCGCCTTCGACAAAGTCATTTACGGCGGCGCTGAGTTTACCGGGGCAGACGCCCGGTGGTTGGCTGAAAGCGCCGGCCTGAGCATGGCGGTCTTCTTTAGTTATGCCAACCTGTGGGGCAATGCTTTCGTCAAAGAAGGCGGCTACGGCAGCGCAGGCTGGCAATTGGCCGGCCGAAGCACCGCAACGCGGAGCTTCGGCGCCGGCGAGGTAATAGTTGAACGCTTTGAATTCATCTATAAATTGCTTAGTGAGGAGCATACCCATTCCTATGAAGCAGCCAAAATCGGCGGGAAGTACCTATTCGTTAGCTGGAGCGCCTTGATCAACAATCAAGGTGTGGAGATGCGGGTCACCAAACTGATCCCGCGGTAACAACGGCAACACCTATTTGCAGGTCCCTCTGCAGCTAGATGCGGGAACGACCCTGCATGCCGCTGTTTAGACAATCTTATGCTCTTTCCCGAACGATAATATGGTAGGATGATTTAAATAACGCACCGGGAATACCGGAGAGATCGTGTCCCGGCCCTATCACTTTTTAGGAGGTTTTTGAAGATGGAAGAGATTATGGAAACAGTAGCCCACCTGATGGCCGTTGCGGCCAGGACCGCCCCCAAAGCGATGGGAGCGGATTTTATAGAAATCAAAATACTGAAAGGGCCTGACCTGGAAAAGCTGGCCGAAGCCATGGCGCAGTTCGGAAGAGAAAGCGGCTTCAGCAACTTCGACCGGGACGGCGCCAATGTGCGCCGCTCCGCCGCGGTGCTGCTGCTTTCACTGCGCGACTCCATCCAGCTGGGCGCCAACTGCGGCGCATGCGGTTACAGCGACTGCGCCGCGGCCAAAAGAAACTTCCGCGAAGGAGCCGCTTTTGCCGGGCCCCTGTGCGCCTGGCGGATTATGGATCTGGGGATCGCCCTCGGGTCAGCCGTCAAGACCGCCTCCCTTTTTAACGCCGACAACCGGATCATGTTTCGCGTCGGCGTAGTGGCACGTAAACTCGGCCTGATCCAGGGGGAGATCACCATCGGGGTGCCCCTCTCCGCCACCGGCAAAAGCATCTATTTCGACCGCGCCTGAAAATTTCCTGGCAGCACAAAACCTGGACCGCCCTGCAAGCACTGGTTTGCCGGGGACCGCTCAGGAGGGTTGCAAATGGCTCATTAACAATTAATGTTGACAACAGGTCGATCCTGATGTATGATTACAAACCAACAAGAGGATTTAAAGACAATGAGGGGAATTAGTAACCCGGGCCGAGGCGGCCCAGAGAGCCGGATGGAGGAAGGAAACTTCCGCAGCTGAAAATCCGGCGCCGCTTGCCGGGCGAATGGATCCCGGAGTTGCAGGCCGAAATTTTTACTAAAGAGTAGGCCGGGCCGGAACTTTCACCGTTAAAAGAAAGCAGGTCTGGGAAGGCTTACGGATATTCCCGCACCTGGCCGAGCGACCTGCCCGCGCAGGTAAACAGGGTGGCACCGCGAGAAGACTCTCGTCCCAAAGGACGGGGGTTTTTTTATTCCATCAAAAGGAGGCCAAAATATGGAGCCGCAAGCACTGAAAATCCTATTGCCGGAAAAGGAGATCCCGAAGCGATGGTACAACATCCAGGCCGATCTGCCCCGCCCGCCCAAACCGCCCCTGAACCCGTCCACCGGCCGACCGGCGGGAGCGGCGGAACTGAGCCCGCTTTTCCCCATGGCGCTGCTCGAACAGGAGCAGTCCCGGGAGCGCTGGATCGACATCCCCGCCCCGGTTCTGGATATTTACAGCCTCTACCGGCCCACCCCCCTGATCCGGGCCCGCCGGCTGGAAGAGGCGCTCCAGACCCCGGCCCGCATTTATTACAAGCATGAAGGGGTCAGCCCGGCGGGAAGCCACAAGCCGAACACGGCCATCCCGCAGGCCTATTACAACAAGCAGGCCGGCGTCAAAAGGCTCGCCACGGAAACGGGCGCCGGCCAGTGGGGCAGCGCCCTGGCCCTGGCCTGCAACTACTTTGACCTGGAATGCACCGTTTACATGGTAAAAGTAAGTTACGAGCAAAAACCTTACCGCCGCTCCCTGATGGAAACCTGGGGGGCCCGGGTCTTCCCCAGCCCCACCCCCAACACCGCATCCGGGCGCAAGGCGCTGGCGAAGAACCCCGCTTCCCTGGGGAGCCTGGGCCTGGCAATCAGCGAGGCGGTGGAGGACGCCGCCGGCAGGGACGATACCAACTATGCTCTCGGCAGCGTGCTTAACCATGTTATGCTGCACCAGACCGTCATCGGGCTGGAGTGCCGGGAACAATTTAAACTTGCCGGGGATTACCCGGATGTGGTCATCGGCTGCTGCGGCGGCGGCAGCAACTTCGGCGGGATCGCTTTTCCATTCCTGCACGATCAGTTCAGGGAAGGGCATAAAGAGATCCGGTTTATCGCCGTGGAGCCCGCTGCCTGCCCCACGCTGACCAGGGGCGCTTTTACCTACGATTTTGGCGATGCGGCCTCTTTCACCCCGCTGCTGATGATGTACACCCTGGGCCATGAATTTGAACCGCCGGAAATTCACGCCGGGGGGCTGCGTTATCACGGCGACTCGCCGCTGGTCAGCCAGCTTTACCACGACGGTTTGATCGAAGCGCGGGCATACGGGCAGACTGCGGTATTCGAGGCCGCCGTAGCCTTCGCCCGCACCGAAGGAGTCCTGCCCGCCCCGGAAACGGCGCACGCCATTCGCGCGGCGATCGATACGGCCCTGGAATGCAAGAAGGCCGGCGAGGCCAAAACGATCCTTTTTAATTTCAGCGGGCACGGCCACTTCGACCTGTCGGCGTACGACTCATTCCTCTCCGGGAAGATGGCGGATTACGAGTACCCGCCGGACTTAATTGAAAAGTCCATCGCCTCCCTCCCCCGGTTTGGCTGAAAAGTGATCCTTAAATGCAAGGCCCCGTGCCTGCCGGGCCGGGGCCTTTTTTTTAATCCTGCCGGGCTTGCTTCAGATATTGCCGGTGAAAAGGCAGCCGCACAAAGCCTCCGGATCCGGGCCGTGTCCCCGTTAAACCGGACGTTGCCTCGGCCGCCGATTTTTAGCGGGGTTGTCTTTGCTCAATCGTTCCCCGGAGAGTTACCCCGCAATTTCGCCCTCGATGTCTTCCGCGGCGTACATGCTTTCGATCAGGTCCATGTAGCGGTTGACGATGGCGTTGCGCTTTACTTTCGCCGTGGGCGTAATTTCACCGAGGTCCGGATTGAAATCTTCATTCAAAATGACAAACTTTTTAATCATCTCCGCCCGGGAAAAGGCCCAGTTTTTCTCCTTGATAAAATCGTCGATCAGGTGCCAGATCGCCGGGTTTTGGGAGTAAGGGACAGCCGGATCCAGGGTAATGCCGAAGCGGGCCGCCTGCTCCGGCAGCGATTCTGCGTCCAGGGTAACAAGCGCGACCAGATAAGGTTTGCGGTCGCCGTAAACCATGACCTGGCTGATCAAAGGATGAGCCTTCAACGCGTTCTCCAGATTTTGGGGCGCGACATTTTTGCCGCCCGCCGTAATGATTAAATCCTTTTTCCGGTCGCTGATCACCAGAAAGCCTTCTTCGTTGAAGTAACCGATATCCCCGGAGTGGAACCACCCGTCTTCGTCGAGGACTTCTCGGGTAGCCGCCTCGTTTTTGTAATAGCCTTTAAAAACGCCGTCGTGGCGAATCAGGATTTCACCGTCGGCGGCGATCTTAATTTCCGCCCCGGGGATGGGAAACCCGACCGTCCCGAAGCGATAGCGATCCAGGCGGTTGATCGAGGCGATTACGGTGGTCTCCGTCAGCCCGTACCCCTCGGTCACCAGCACCCCGAGGGCGGAGAAGAACTCGATGATCTCCTTGGCCAGGGGCGCGCCCCCGGATACGAAGAAGCGCAGCCTCCCTCCCATTGTATCCCTGATCTTCCGGTAGACCAGGAAGTCCGCCATAGCGCGTTTCAGGCGTAACACCGCCGGGATCGAACGCTTTTCCTGCTTTAGGGTGTGATATGTTTTCCCAACTTTGAGGGCCCATTTGAAAACGGCCCGTTTGGGTGGGCTGTAGCCGTTTACCGTGGCCTGGAGCCGGTGATAAGCTTTTTCAAAAAAACGGGGTACGGCCCGGGAAAAGGTCGGCCGCACCGCGCGCATCTCTTCGTCCACCGCCTCCAGGCTGGAGGCATAAGCGGTGGGGAGGCCGAAATAGATGCTGATAAACTGCCCGCCGTTGCGCTCCATAGCGTGGGCCAGGGGTAGAAAAGAGAACACCAAATCTTTTCGACGCAGCGGCAGAATATGGGCGATACTCTGGCAGATATAGATGATATTGTCATGGGAAAGCATACACCCCTTGGGAGGGCCCGTGGTGCCCGGGGTGTACATAATTGTCGCCAGGTCTTCCGGCGCCAACTCTCGGTACAGGTCCTTGAGCTCCTGCGAAGCCGCATGTTCAAGCCCCAGGCGGCAGAGTGCTTCGAGGGAAAGGTCGTAGTTCTTTTTCTCCCCCGCCGGAGAAAAAATAATCACCTTTTCCAGGCCGGGCAGCCGGTCCCGGATCCGCGCCATCTTTTCAGCCATCGCCGCGCTATTGACAAAAATGGCCCTGGCCCCGGAATGATCCACGATGTAGCGAAGCTGTTCCGGGGAACTGCTTGCGTAAATGGGTACGGTTACCGCCCCCAGGGCCAGGGTAGCCAGATCTGCAAATGTCCACTCGATCCGGTTTTCCGAGAACAGCGCCACCCGGTCTCCCTTCCCGATTCCCAGCGCTTTCAGCCCGAAGGCGATCGCGGCCACCCATTCGCCGCATTCTCGCCAGGATACCGGCACCCACCGGCCATCTTTTTTTTCCAGCATCGCGGTCTTGCGGGGGGTTCCGGCCACCCACCGGTGAAAGACATGGACAATAGTTCCTTCATCCCTTTTCCGGACAAACTTTTCGCTCGACATCGATTGATTGATCACAGCATTTCCCTCCTCAGCCTTCTCAATCTATTTATAACAGGCATAGTGATTTTTGTCACTATTGAAAAAATGTACGCCATGCCAGAGAGTGTAAGCCCGGTTCCGGATTGTGTTAAATCTTTCCACGCAAATATTGCCCAAAGTAGGGCAACCTTTAAATAATATCATTTTAGGAGGAGTGAAGAAGTGTTTCAAATGACTACCGCAAAACAGAATGTCCAGCAGATCCAACAGGTAATCAGGCAGTTGGAGCAGGCGGAACAGCAAAACGCACAGAGGCTTCAGCAGTTAAGCCAGCACGAACTAAATGCACAACAGCAGCTGCGGCAAATTTACCAACTCTGCAATCAAATCGGCCAGGAGCTTGACCGGATGCAGTCGGTGCAGCAGGGTTTTCAGGCGCAGCCGCAATTCCAGCAGGGTTTCCAGCAGCCTCTATTCCAGCCAGGTTACCAGCAGCAGCCCGCTTTCCAGGGCTTCCAGCAGCAGAGCCCGGTCCAGCAGGGGATCCAGCAGAGTTCCATACCGCCGGCGATCCAGGCCAACCCGAACCAGTACCAGTAACCCGTAATGATGGGGATAGCGGCAAGGGCGAAACGAAAAAGCGGCACGCAGGACGCGTGCCGCTTTTTGTAACGCGAATTATTACATCATCGGCATGTCGCCGCCGGGCATCCTGGGGCCTTCGTTCTTTTCGGGCTTGTCGGCAACCACGGCTTCCGTGGTCAGGAACAAAGCCGCGATGCTGGCCGCGTTCTGGATGGCCGAGCGGGCTACCTTGGTCGGGTCGACAATACCGGCGGCCATCATTTTTTCAAACTCGCCGGTCATGGCATTATAGCCCATCCCTTTGTCCATGGCCTTTAATTTCTCCACGATCACGGACCCTTCGGCGCCGGCGTTGTTGGCGATGACCCGGACCGGTTCTTCCAGGGCGCGCTTGACGATGGAAAGGCCGGTATATTCGTCGCCATGCAGCTCTTTTTCCAGTTTTTCAAATGCATAGGTTACATTGAGGTAGGCCACGCCGCCGCCGGGAACGATCCCTTCTTCCACCGCCGCCCGGGTGGCGGACAAGGCGTCTTCAATGCGCAGCTTCTTCTCTTTCATCTCCGTTTCGGTGGCGGCGCCCACTTCGATCACCGCTACCCCGCCGGAGAGCTTGGCCAGGCGTTCCTGCAGCTTCTCCCGGTCAAAATCGGAAGTGGTGTCCTCAATCTGGACGCGGATCTGGGCGATGCGCTTCTTGATGTCGTCCTGGGAACCGGCGCCGTCGACAATAATAGTCTCTTCCTTGCTGATGCGGACCTGCCGGGCGCGGCCAAGCATTTTAATTTCCACGTTTTTCATGTCGATGCCGAGATCTTCCGAAATGACCTGGCCGCCGGTGAGGACGGCGATATCCTCAAGCATGGCTTTGCGGCGGTCACCGAACCCGGGCGCCTTGACGGCGACACAGGTAAAAGTCCCCCGGAGCTTGTTTACGACCAGGGTCGCCAGGGCTTCCCCTTCCACGTCTTCCGCCACCAGGAGCAGCTGCTTCCCTTTCTGGACGATCTTCTCCAACAGGGGCAGCAGGTCATGAATGTTGCTGATCTTGCGGTCAGTCAGGAGGATAAAGGGATCGTCCAGGACCGCTTCCATCTTCTCCGTATCGGTAACCATGTACGGAGAGATATAACCGCGATCAAACTGCATCCCTTCCACGAACTTGAGGTCGGTAGTGAAACCTTTCGATTCTTCCACGGTGATGACACCCTCGTTGCCCACTTTCTCCATCGCCTCGGCGATCAGTTTGCCGATGGTCTCGTCGTCCGCGGAAATGGTGGCAACCTGGGTGATATCGTCCCGGGTCTCCACGGGTTTGCTGATTTTCTTCAGCTCTTCAACCGCGACGTTGACCGCTTTTTCAATCCCCTTCTTGAGGATCATCGGGTTGGCCCCCGCGGTAACGTTTTTCAAACCTTCCCGGATAATCCCCTGGGCCAGCAGGGTGGCGGTAGTGGTGCCGTCCCCGGCCACGTCTTGCGTCTTTGTGGCCACTTCTTTCACCAGCTGAGCACCCATATTTTCAAAAGGATCTTCCAGCTCGATTTCTCGGGCGATCGTCACCCCGTCATTGGTTATCTGGGGGGAGCCGAACTTCTTGTCCAATACGACATTCCGGCCCTTGGGGCCAAGGGTAACCGTGACCGTGTTGGCCAGGGCGTTTACGCCCCTTTCCAGCGCCCGGCGGGCGTCTTCACGATACTGAATCTGTTTTGGCATCTCCGTTAACCTCCTTTGTCATCAAAATTGAAACTTACTGGACCAGCGCCAGGACGTCGTCCTGCCTGAGGATTAAGTACTCCTCGCCTTTAACCTTTACCTCCGTCCCGGCGTAGCGCGAAAAGATGACCTTGTCTCCTACTTTTACATCCATCTCCAGCCTGGTGCCGTTATCCAGGATCTTGCCCGTCCCTACGGCCTTCACTTCCCCTTCCTGCGGCTTTTCCTTAGCCTTGTCCGGCAGGACGATACCGCTGGCGGTCTTCTCTTCCGCTTCCAGGACTTTGACCACTATCCGGTCGCCCAGAGGTTTGAGGTTCATTTACTTTTTGCCTCCTTCAGCTTTAATTTTTAGTGATTAGCAGCACTCACCTCAATTGAGTGCTAACAATTATATTTAAATAATAATGAAATCGCGCCGGCGGCGCAAATAAGAAATCGGCCGAAGCAGCCCCGTTTTGGACAATTATCCTTTAGTTCCAAAGCTTTTAACGCTCTTTCTCCAGATTTCAGTAATTTATTATCCTCACCGCTCATACTTCTATTATAAACCTCGCAAAACCAGATTATACAAATTAATCCTGACAAGGTTTTAATTTAAAATGGATGCTAAATATTGTCGAAAAAAAAGGGTTTTCTCGATTGATCAAGAACATTATTAAAACGGTATTTAATTCTGTTGGCTAAAGGGGATTGCGATGCGCGGCAACCTGCTTACCGCCTTTTTCGCGACCGTTTTAATCGGCAGCCTCTCCAACCTGACTGTCGGCTTCACCATGCCGCAAATCTATTTATTATCACCGCCGCAACCGGGCGGCGGGCAGATCTACAATTTGCTTGACCACAACTGGGAGCCGGGTGTATTCAGCGCTGCCAATGACGCTATTATTACTTTGGAGCAGACCGCATTTTACCGGGAAGCGATTTTGGAAAAGGAGCGCCTGGAGCAAGAACGCTTGAAAAAGGAGCAGGAACGTTTGGATGCGGAAAAACTGGCGGCGGCAAAGGCCGCCGCCAGAGTGGCGCCGCCGCCGCCCGCCCAGGCGGAAGGCCGCAAGGGATCA
>JAGUZX010000068.1 GCA_020060545.1 Desulfovibrio sp.
CTCAGCCTCCCCGCCCTGCACCACCGCATCGCCCGCCTCCGCCGCAAGCTGGAAAATTAATGGGGACGGAAGAGGGATCAAAAGCAAGTCAGGCCAGATGAATCGCTTCGGTGAGGACGTTTTTTAAAAAAATATTCCCTTCAGCAAGCATGGATTGCACTTCTTCAACGGTATAGACAATGATGTTAACATCGAAGGGCAAATGAAAATATCCGATAAACCGGTCCCTTCTTTCTAAAAACGGTTCGTCGGTGCGTATTACGGTAATCAAGAGATCAATATCACTTAAGGGCGTATAATCACCCCTGGCAAAAGAGCCGTATAGCGATACGCTTTCCACACCGGTTTCCGTCTCCTTGATCCGCCGGGCCGCGCTGATCAGAGCCTCTTTTAACTCTTCATAGTTCACCGATAGAATCTTCACAGAACCCAAGAATCGCTCTTGCAGCATCGTAGGCCTCCTGCGCAATTATCGCATCAAAGTAGTCCGCCGGACTGCCCTGGGGAAAACCATTCGGATAACGGCTCTCGATGTAATAACGATCAAGTAACCTCGCCGCATGATAGAGATCATCCGGTATATGCATCGTGCCGCTTAACCCTTCCAATAATTTAAGGACCGCATGACCCCGCGCATGCCTGTTCAGTGACAGGTACAAAGCCTTGACCGCCTTCTCGGAGGACTGCTGGGCGGTAAAACAAGCCCATTCGTAATAAAAGTGTGCCAGATCCAATTTGGCTTTTTCCAGGTCACGCCTGGCTTGGTTGAGCCAATCTTTACTCCTGTTAACCAAAAAATTATTTCCTCCGCTAAAAAAGCTGAACTGTATGAATATTATAACACAACAGTTTAAGTCTTACACTCCCTGATCCGTAAATTTGGACGTAACCATAGGTTAACCAGGAGTCGGGGGTTTAATCCGAGATGTCACCTGGGGACGGCGTCCCCCTGTCACCTCCTGCTGCCGGTAATAGATCCGTCCCGCATGTGACATGCGGGCCGCAGCCCGCCATCGCCGAATTATTTAAAGCGGACGTTGATCAAAGCTCTCAGGTTGCGCGCCAACATGGCGCCGTATTCAAGCATCTCCAGCCGATCCAGCTTCGCGCGGGTTGCGGCCGAGAGAAGATCGGGGGGGCGGCCTTCCAGCAAGAGGGCCGTTTCTTCCTCCGAAAACGAGGCCGCGTCAATTACGTTATCCAGGGAACCGCGGTTGGCGGGGCAAACTTCCTGGCAGACCATGCAGCCCACCAGCGCGTTGTGCCATCCGCCCTCGATCCATTCTGGAAAGTCGTCTTCGCTTTCGTTGAAATAGGTGAGGCACCGCTCCGCCCGGATCACGGTCCGCTCCTCGCTGATGCACCCGGTGGGACACTTTTTCAGGCAGGCCCGGCACCCGGCGCACTGCTCCATCAGGCACGGCTCGCGCCAGCTGTCCGCGGCGCATCCCAGATCGGTAAAAAAAGCGGCCAGCCGGAAGAAGCTGCCCGCTCCCGGCACATATAAAACATTGTTGCGCCCGTATTCGCCCAACCCGGCGCGTACCGCCAGAAGCTTTAAGGGCAGGGGGGCCCGGACAACCCGGCACCCTTCCGGCCCCAATATCCCTTCCAGCAGCCGTGTCACTTTCAGAGTATCATCCCGGGCGATGTACGTGGGCGGGATTACGGCAGCCAGGGCTGAACCGCGGTAATGAAAGATCACCCGGCTGATCGGCTGCGGGATGGCCAAAACGATCAACGCGCTGCTTGCGGGGAGCGCCGCAGGGGCTGAGAAGCAGAAACGGGACAAAGATTCCTCGTAAAGCATTTTGTCGACCAGGTTCCGCTCCCTGAGAGATGCCAGTTCTTTTTGCAGTTCCGGCAGGACGTTAATGGAGACGATCTCTCCCCGGATATCTTCTTCTTCCAGCACGGCGCGGATTTTTTCGCGCATCTATTCATCGCTCCTTCCTACATCGCGGATCCGCAGGGTGGATTACGGTTCAGAAAATTTTTCTCTGATGCTGGCGACCACCTGTGAGTCCATCAGTGTCGTGGTGTCTCCGAGGGCCCTGTTTTCGGCTATGTCCCGCAGCAGGCGGCGCATAATTTTCCCGCTGCGGGTTTTGGGCAGTTCAGAGGCAAAATGAATTTGCTCGGGGCGGGCCAGCGCCCCGATTTTTTTCACAACGTGATCCTTAAGTTCCCGCAGGAGCGGCTCACCGGGCGCAAATCCCTCCCGTAAAGTGACGAAAGCAATAATGGCGTGCCCCTTGATTGCGTGGCTTTTGCCGATCACCGCCGCTTCGGCCACCGCCGGATGATCCACCAGGGCGCTTTCCACCTCCATGGTTCCAATCCGGTGGCCGGACACGTTGAGGACATCGTCGACCCGTCCCATGATCCAAAAGTAGCCGTCTTCGTCTCGCCACGCGCCGTCGCCGGTGAAATATAACCCGGGGAACTGCTCCCAGTAGGCTTCCCGGTAACGCTTGTCGTCCCGGTAAAGGGTGTTAAACATGGCCGGCCAGGGAGATTTGAGTACAAGGTATCCCTTCTGGTTGGCAGCGGCCGGGTTGCCTTCTTCATCCACCACTCCCGCTTCTACCCCGGGGAAAGGCCGCGTTGCCGAGCCCGGCTTCATGGGGGTAACGCCCGGCAGGGAGGTGATGATGATCATGCCTGTTTCCGTCTGCCACCAGGTATCGACAACGGGACACCTGCCGCCGCCTATTATTTCATGATACCACAGCCAGGCCTCGGGGTTGATCGGCTCTCCCACCGAACCGAGCAGGCGGAGGCTGGAAAGGTCCCGGCCGGCGGGCAGTGAATCACCCCAACGCATAAACGACCGGATGGCGGTGGGGGCGGTATAAAAGACGGTTACCTTATATTTTTCAATTAACTCCCAGAAACGATCGCGGGCGGGATAATCGGGAGCCCCTTCGTAAATAAATACCGTGGCCCCGCAGGACAGAGGCCCGTAAACGATGTAACTGTGCCCGGTAATCCAACCGATATCGGCGGTACACCAGTACACATCGTCTTCACGGTAGTCAAAAACGTAACGGAAGGTCGTCGTAACCCCTACCATATACCCTCCCGTGCCGTGCAAAATGCCTTTAGGTTTTCCGGTGGTGCCGCTGCTGTAAAGAATAAAGAGGGGGTCATCGGCTTTCATTGTTTCGGGGGGGCAGGGATCGCCTGCCTCCGCCATTATTTGACGGTAGAGCACGTCTCTCCCCTCTACCCGCTGATAAGGCAAAGCGGTTCTTTCAACGATAACCACCTTTTCCAGGGTCGGGCATTCGGGCAGCACGCGGTCCGCTTCGCTTTTTAAAGGCATCTTTTTACCGCGCCGGAAGGATCCATCGGCGGTAATCAGCACCTTCGAACCGGCGTCCAAAATGCGCGTCTTTAACGCTTCGGCGCTGAAACCGCCGAAGACCACGCTGTGCACCGCGCCGATCCGCGCACAGGCCAGCATCGCGATGATCCCCTCGGGAATCATGGGCATCCAGATCGTAACCCCGTCTCCTTTTTTCACGCCCAGCTTCCGCAAGGCGCAGCCAAGCCGCTCAACTTCTTTATGCAGCTCCGCATATGTAAAGGAAACCCTCTCCCCGTTTTCACCTTCAAAGATCAAGGCCGCTTTATCCTTGCGCCCTCCCAGCACGTGCCGGTCCAGGCAGTTGGCGGAGGCGTTTAATTCCCCCCCGGTAAACCAGCGGTAAAAAGGGGCCCCGCTGCCGTCCAGAACTTGTTCCCACCTTTTGCTCCAGTTTATGGATTCAGCCATGCCGGCCCAAAAAGCAAGCGGATCCTTTGCGGCTAAAGCATACAGATAATCGTCTTTGACCAGGGACTGCGCTGTAAAATCACCGCCGGGGTGGATTACTTTCTCTTCAATGCTTTTTTCAAATACGCCTGGCTCGTCCGGGTTTTTCATGCTCCGCTCCTCCTCTTTCTTTGAATAGATTTAATTGCTAAAATCTTTACTTTATTGGCGGCCAGGGGCTTAAGCCCGTTCTATCAATATCCCAATAATACGCCGATTGAATCGAAAATACAATGAAATCTTCGAAATAAGCGTAGGCCGGGTTACAAAATATGGCGGCTAAAAGAGCGGAGGTGACCCCCTTTTTCCGCCACTCCGGATCGGTTTCCAGCGCCCCCAGCTCCAGGAGCTGGGGGAACCATCTCTTCCGCCACCAGGGAAAATCCGACTTTTGAAAGGTCAGATAAGAAACAATGGTATGGCCGTGCCGGGATAGAAAGACCAACCCGTCCGGCTGCCGGGACAGCGAGATCAGCGCCTGCAGCTGTTTCAGGGGCGGCCTGAAGCAGTTCATCCCTTCATTGAGGCGAAGGGGCTCCAGAACCGCGGCAGAAACAGGGCCCTCCAGATGCACCTCGCCTTTGCCGGTTACCGTTTTAACCATCTGTACAATTTTGGGACGGGGTTGAAGGCCATTCATCTTTCCCAGAACCCCTTGGAAAATTAATATTTTCTTTGGCGGCATTGTGCCGCAAGAATACACCGCCAACAGTGATGCGTCTTCGGGCGGAAGCGCCATTCTGAGACAACGGGCGCCGCGCTTGCTCAGGTATATATTAACACAGGCATGACATTTAAAGAATAGTTCAGCAAAGGCAAGCCATTTGCGTAGTCGCCCAAAAAAACCGGCCGCCCATAATGAAAGAAGCTCGCTTTGTATGTCCTCGCAATGAACACACCGGGGATGGGTTTTTCTGATTAAATATTCTCAACCTTGAAAAAATACAGTCTATTTGTTATAATGATCAGGATTATGGCTAACGCTGATCCGCAAAGCTGAAGGGAGGCGTTCAAGGACGATGACCCTGATTAAAGGGGAAGATTTTCAGATTTCCAAGGAGGATGGGCAGCCGGGTGACAACCCGCGGACCGTAAACGAGCTGTTCTGGAGATCGGTGGCGCGGTTTCCCCGCCTGGACGCGGTCAAGTATCGAGACCGGGGCGGTTTTTCCGGGTTGACCTTCGCCGAGTACGGCACAAAAGTCAAGCATTTAAGCCTGGGCTTGAAATCCCTCGGCCTGGAAAAAGGGGACAAAGCAAGCCTCTTTTCCCGCACGCGCTACGAATGGGCCCTTTCGGATCTGGCCGTGCAGAGCGCCGGTGCGGTCACTGTTTCCATCTACCCGACCCTTGCCACAAACACGGTCAAATATATCGTCGATCATTCCGACAGCAAGATCATCATCCTGGAGAACCGGAAGCTCCTGGAGCAGCTCTTACCGGTTGCGGGGGATCTGCCCCTGCTGCGGCACATCGTCACCATCGAGGATTGCGGAAAGCCGCAAGACAACATCTTTACCCTGGATGAGCTGGTGGAGCGGGGCAAGGGGTATGAGAACGAAAACCCGGGCGCCTGCGAGGCAACCTGGAAAAGCGTCCAGCCGGACGACCTCAGCAGCATCATCTATACCAGCGGCACTACCGGCCCCCCCAAGGGAGTGATGCTCTCCCACTGGAACTGGGTCTTTACAGCTCTGGCCTCCGCCCGCCTGACCGTCCTGGCGGAAGGCGAGCCGGGCATGGCTTTCCTGCCCATGGCCCACGTCTACATGCGCCTGGCCTATTTTACTTCGGTATTGGGCGGCGCCACGATGTACTTCACCCTGCCGGAGCACCTGGCCGAAGATCTGGCCCGCATCAGGCCGCGCGGTTTCCCGGCGGTGCCGCGCCTTTTTGAGCAGATCTATGAACGGATCATCGAGCGGGTGGAGGCAAGCCCGCCCCACCGCCGGAAAATCTTTTACATCGCCGCACGCAAGGCCCGTGAAATGGGGCGCCTGAAAAGCCTGGGTGTGGAGACGGACAACCTGACCGGCGAAGAGCGCCGCCTGCTGCTTGATGCCGGGCGTCTCAAGAAGCCCGCCGCCCGGCTCCCCCTGGGACAACGGCTTGGCCACCGTTTCTTTGACCTGCTGGTCTACAAAAAGATCAGGAAGGGCGCGGGCCTGGACCGGCTGAGCTATGCCGTCTCCGGCGCCAGCTCACTGCCGAAGGACCTGGCCTACTTTTTCAGCGGCATCGGGATCCGGATCATCGAGGGATACGGGCTTACCGAAACCTGCGCCCCCGGCTGCGCGAACCCCGTTGAACGGATCAGGCCGGGCACCATCGGCCGCCCCCTTCCCGGCACCATGATCAAGCTGGACGAGGATGGGGAGATTTTGATCAAGGGCGGCCACGTGATGCAGGGGTACTACAAAATGCCCGAGGAAACAAGGCAGGTTTTCACGGCGGACGGCTGGCTGAAGACGGGGGACACCGGCGCCGTCGACGAGGCTGGCTACCTTGTTTTTAAGGAGCGTAAGAAACATATCATCGTGCTCTCAACGGGCAAAAACGTGGCTCCCCTGCCGATTGAAGAAAGGCTGAAAAAAAGCCGCTGGATCGGCGAAGCCGTCGTGGTGGGAGACGACCGCAAGTACGTGGCCGCCCTGATCCAGCCTGCCTTTGACCCGCTGCTTGATTTTGCGCGGCAAAATAAGATCGAGTTTGACGAGGCGCTGACCGAAAAAACTTTCGATGCCGCCGGGGCGGAAATTACCGCCACGGTCGATCCGGCCCTTCTGAAGCATGAAATGGTGCTGGATCTTTACCGCTCCGTCCTCGCGGAAGCAAACCCCACATTCGACCCCCACGAGCAGGTGAAGCGGTTTGCCCTGCTGCCAGGAGTCCTTTCGGAGGAGAATGAGGAGATCACGCCAACCCTGAAAGTAAAAAGGTCGAGGGTGATCGAGAAATATGCCGGTTTGATTGAGGAGGTTTATGCGAAATCATAAAATCCCCCCCCCAGCCCTCTCGTAATTAAACCTTCTTGATTTTTGACGCCGGGCATGGCTAGAATGGATCGAGCTAAAATTAAATGTAAAAGTAAAAGGCCGCCATAGGCAGGGAGGCCGGCTTATAACGGGAGGGACTGACGTGCGGTTCATCATTAGCGACCGGGTTTTTGACGCCCTGCCCGGGGTTTGTTTTGGGGTGGTAGCGGCCAGGGGGATGGACAATCAAGGCAGCCGACCGGAGGTGAACGGCCTGCTCCGGCAATCGATCGCAGCGGCACAGGAGAAATTCAGGGCAGTGGCGCCGAAGAATCATCCCGATTTACAGCCTTACCGCGAAGCTTTTCAAAAGCTGGGGTTCAACCCCAACAAGTTTTCTTGCTCGGTGGAGGCTTTAGCCGCCCGCATCGTCAAGGGAGGAATGCTGCCCGACATCAACCCGGCCGTAAACCTCGCAAACGCTTATTCTCTCAAGTACAGCCTGCCGATGGGCGCCCACGACCTTGACGCAGCCCATGGCGATATCGAGGTCCGCTTCAGCCGGGCCGGTGACAGCTTCGTCCCTTTCGGGCAGAGCGAACCCGAGCTTTTGGATGAGGGCGAGCTGGTCTATGCCGACGGCAGGGAAATTAAAACCAGAAGATGGATCTGGCGGCAGAGCGACCGGGGAAAAGTAACTGCAGAAAGTAAAAATATCTTTTTCCCAATCGACGGTTTTGCCGATTACAACCGCGAGGCCGTTCTGGCAGCCCGCGATGAGCTTGCCGCCACCCTGGAGTGTATTTTTGCTTGCCGGGTCCGGTTACTCTACCTGGATACGGCCGCCCGGGCGGCTCTGCTTTAGCAAAAAATAGATCAAGAGAACCGTCCCCTTGATATATTTAGTAGGCGGTTTCCATGTCGATGAGCCCTTTTTCTTTGGCCCGGTGGAGGGACCAGCGGTAAAAAAATGAACTGAACACGATCAGGACCAGGCCGAAAACGATGAGGATGCCGACAAGAGAGGCGTTGGAGAAGCGGGCAAAGGTCGGGAAAAGGGCTGCCTGCGGGCCGAGCAGGGCCCTGCGGGCCGCCTCCAGCCAGTAGGTCACCGGGAAGATGAAACCGATCGGCCGGAGTGCCGCCGGCAAGACATCGAGCGGGAAAATGGCCCCGGAGAAAAGATAAAGGCCCCCGGCGACGGCATCGCCCAAAGACCAGAAGTGGCGCGCCATCATCATGGTCATGGATCCCAAAATCAGGCCCAGGGCGGCCAGGGAGATTATCCCCAGGGCGGTACTGGCGAAGAACAAAGGCCAGTTGATTGCAGCGAAGTTCAGCGGGAGGTGAAAAAAGATTTTACCGATCCCGACGACAATTAGCACGGAGATGCCGGCGATAATCAGCTTGGAAACACCGCGGCCCATCAAATAAAAATAGCCGTTCATCGGAGTGGTATAAAGCTGCCGCAGGGTCCGGTAATGCTCGCGGTCACTGATCACCGCCCAGCTGACCCCTGTAATCACCTGCCCGACAAGAATGTAGAGGGCGTTCCCCAGGTAGATATAGGCAAATACCGGTTCCGGCCCGGCGCCGCCGGTAACCACGCTGTACATGACGACCAGAATCATCACGCCCGCCAGGGGCCGGGCGATGGAGTAAATGGCAAAGAGCAGGGGATCGGCCCAATTTGACTCAATCTGCCACCCCAGCCAGCTTGCGGTGATGAATGTCCGCAAACCGTCGCTTTGACGGACCAGGGGCAGGTCCATGATTCGTCCAACCGTTTTCATCGCGCCTACACCTCGCTAACGCCGCCGCTCGATCAGGCGGCCTTCCCGGCGGCCGATCTCTTCCAGCCGGGCCAGGGCCAGCCGGGCCCCGTTGATGAAGATAACCGCGAGCACCGCCAGGATCCCCAGCTCCATCCCCACGGGGAGGAAACCGAGGGTGGGATCTCCGGTAAAAAGAAGCTGCCGGATCGCATCGAGCCCCAGGGTCAGGGGAATCAGCGAAGCGGCAGCGGCCCCCCAAAAACCGATCGCCTTGACCGGAAAATAGAAACCGGAAACCAGGTAGACCGGCTCTTGCAGCAGGTTGGAGATATGCCAGGCTTCCCGCCCGCTGACCAGAAAAAGAGAAGCAAACATCATCCCCATCCCGTAAAGAGCGGCCATGGTTACAAGGAAAACCGCGCCAAGAAGCGGCAGGCTCCCGGTCTGATAAGTGACCCCGAAAAGGAAGGTCGATACGGTTAAAATAATCAGCGCCCGGGTCCCTGACATCACCAAACCGCCGATGGCCATGCCCATCAGGATCGCCATTACCGGCCCGGGGGAGATAATATAAAGTTCCAGGTTGCCCATATCTTTGTCCCAGTAGAGCTGGCTGGCCATATTCCAGAGTATATTCAGCCAAAAAGCGATCATCGCCCCCCCGACCACAACGAAACCGGTGTAGTCGGGGGGTGCGTTAATGGCCCGGTAAACAAAAACATAAGCGGCTGTCCCCAGCACGGGCAGGAGGGTTTCAAAAAAAAGCCAGCTCCGTTCCCGGAAGGTCCCGACGATGCGGGGATAAGCCCTGGCCCAGGCCGTTCGCCAGAACAGCTGGAAGCCTTTTGCCTTGTAGATGCCTGTATCGTTCAAATTTATGGCGTCTCCTTGCCCCTCCGGGAAGTATCCACATTCAGGCCCCGCCCGACCAGGTCGATAAACACATCCTCCAGGGTCGGTTCCCTTTTCTCCAGCGAAATCAGTTTGGAACCGCGCCGTCCGAGGTGGGTCAGGACACCGGAGAGGACCTCCTCCCTTTCTAAAATAAGGCTCAACTCCGTACCGCTGCTGTGTTCAACAATGCTGACCTGGCGGACCCCGGGCACGGACTCGAGCATCTCCTCTTTGCAGGGCTTTGGCCCGATCGGCCCCACTTTAAGCTTGAAGACGGCTTCCCGCTGCAGGCGCCTTTTTAAATTGTGGGGGGTATCGCAGGCCAGCACTTTCCCATTGTCGATGATGGCCAGGCGGTCGCAAAGCTCGTCGGCCTCCGCCATATAATGCGTGGTCAATAAAATCGTCCGTTCCGGGTGTTCCAGCATCCAATTTTTAACAAATGCTCTCACGTCCCGGGCGGCGGTTACATCCAACCCCAGGGTGGGTTCATCTAAAAAGATAACCCCCGGATCGCAGATAAAACCGCGCACAAAGTTCATTTTTTGCCTCAAGCCCGTCGAAAGGTCGGAAATTTTTGTCCTCTTCCGATCGCCTATCCCCAATAGGTGAAGGAGATCGTTGATCCGCCGCAATGCCACGGCGCTGTCCAAACCGTAAAAACGGGCAAACATCCAGAGGTTTTCTTCAACGGTTAAGAGGCCGTAGCCGCTCGTTTCCCCTCCGCTGACCATACTGATCCGCCGCCGGATCTCCCCGAAATCTTTAACCACATCGAAGCCGTCCACAACCACCCGGCCGCGTGTCGGTAAAAGCAGGGTCGACAGGATCTTGATCAGGGTGGTTTTGCCCGCGCCGTTGGGCCCAAGGAGGCCGAAAAGTTCGCCGCGCTTGATTTCGAGATTAACGCCGTCCAAAGCGACCAGTTCCCTCGGGTCATCTTTGCGCCGCGGCCCCCTGATTTTATAAATCCGGTCCAGTTTTTCAGTCAATACAGCAGCATCATTTATCATTTTTCAGCAACCTTTATGGTGATAAAGTAACCGTGTCAAGCATGGCCCGGGAAAAGGGCAGCCACTTTCGGGAGCGATTATAAGCCCTCAAACAGGCCGGCCTGATTTTTGGAGAGCGCTCCCTGGTCGATCAGCCGGGCCAGGCCAGCTTTGGCTTCATCCATAAACCCGGGATCCTCAAGCAGGTTTAGCTCCACCAGCCTGGCTTCCAGGGCATGTCCCGGCAGCAGGGCCTGGATTTTACCGGCCAGAACTTCTCCCACTTTGCCGGCGGAACGGAAAGGAAGGTTGAACCCGCCAAACAGGCCGGCAATCTTGTCTTTTAAACCCCGGCCGCCCAAAAATTGCGGTGGGAAAAGCTGCCAGCGATCCCCGGAATAACGGGCGGCGTAGAAAACAACCGGAAACTCTTTCCCGCACTGCTCCACGGTGAGGCTGACGGCCAGCCCGGCTACCTTTTTCTGTTGCTCCCGGATCCGTTCCAGGCGTTTGTCCACCCCTTTATCCAAAGCGGCCAAGGCGGAATCCAGCCGGTTAAGGCGCTGGTCGAAAGCGGCAAGGCGCTTTTCAACTTCGGCCTTGAACTGTTTGATCCGCTCCTGCTGGCTCCCGGCGTACTTTCTTTCCGCCGCGCTGAGCCGGTCGAGGGTTGCCGCCAGCTTTTTATCGTTTTCGACCAGGCGCTGTTCCTCGGCCTTGATTTTATCCCGCCAGTAGTCTTCGCCCTTTTCCTGAAACCGCTGTTGAAACCGCTCCAATTCCGACTGGATCAGCTCTTGTTGTTTCCGGTGCTCCTCCCGGGCTTCTTCCCCGGCAGCTTCCGCCTCCCGGCGCCTGGCGGCAAGGGCGGCCTTCACCTCTGCGGTCAACTCTTCCTGGGACTTGGCGGCAGCCGCCCGCGCTTCACCGGCGGCTTCGTTGATTTTCGTCGCCAGCTGGTCCCGATACGCAAAAAGCTTCTGCTTCAATTCGGTCCAGGCGGCGGCGCCGGCATCATACCCGGCCAGCTTTTCCCGCAGCCCTTCTACGACCCGTGAGGCGTCGGCAGTTTGGGCCAGACCGGAGGCCGCCGCCCCGCAGCCGTCGTCCTTCAAAAACGGCCGGACCTGTTCCGGTTCTGTAACCAAACCGGGAATTTCCACCGTCTCGGCTGAAAACTCGGAGGCCGCCCTGGCCGTCTGCTGGCATAGCGCCACAAAATCCTCTTCGATCAGATCCGCGTTCAGATCCGCGGGGGGACCGCCGGGGGCCAGGTCAAAACGTACCGCGCCTGACAGCAACCCCTGCGGATCAATAACCAGCCCGGTACAACCCTCTTCTCCTTTTTCCCAGGCCACTGTGTGCAATAAAATACTGAAACGGCTTAACACCTCCACCGCTTCATAATGCCGCCTGCCGGGAAAACCCTTGCCTTTCCGCGCGCCAACGGCCAGGCCTACGCCTGCGGCAGCCTCGATCTCCTTGGACGGGGGATAAATATCGGTGACAAACGGCATCTTAAACCCTCCCTGTGTGAACGGATTTAAATTGAAACACCCTGTTGATCCTGCACTCGGCCGGGAAATGCGCAGCTGGATTATCCGGCGATAATTTTTTTGATCTCCTGGAACCGCTCCTCGGTCAGGTCGTACCTGCTGAAAGGAACGAAGCTGAGCAGTAAAACCAGCGCCGGGAGGAGGCAGAAAACAATGCGGATGCCGAGCCCAACGGTATCCGGCTGGAGACCGCCGCCGGAAACGTAGCCGGAGAGGGATAGGGCAAAACCGACGATGGCCGGGCCGGCCGAATATGCCATCTTCTGACCCGAGGCCCAGACTCCCGAAAAAATACCTTCCCGCCTCAGGCCGCAATTCATTTGATCATACTCAACCGTGTCGGGCAGCATGGAAAAGGGAAAGAGCTGGAAACTGCTGAAGCCGATCCCGAGCAGGAAAACCTGGCCGTAGAACAGGGAGGCCTGCCCGGACTGCGAAAAAAAGAGGGAAACGAGCATGATCGCGATCCACGCAAGACCGGTCCGGTAAGCTTTGATCTTGCCCAGCTTTGCCCCGGCCCTGGCCCAAAAAGGCATGAACACAATCGCCGTCACAAACAGGATGGTCATGACGGTGCTCATCGCCACTTCCGGCAGTTTCATTACATGCTTGACATAGTAGATCAATCCGGCCATCAGCACCCCGATGCCTACAGACTGCAGGGCATAACTGGCCATCAGCATCATGAAAGGGTGATTTTTCAGAGCGATCCTGATCTGCTCTCCAACCGGAGGCACGCTGTCCCCGGGCGGCAGCGTCCTCGCGTTGCGGGTGCCCCAGAAACAGACCAGGCAGATCAGCGCCATCACCGCGCCCAGAGCCAGTCCCATCAGGCGGTAACCGGCGGCCCCGCCGCCGCCCATCTCCACCAGCGGCATCGCCAGCCCGCCCGCCAGTAAAACACCCATACAGGCGCCGATCATCCTGAAGGAGGTGATCGAGATCCGCTCATTATAATCGCCGGACATCTCGGCGACCATGCTGGCATAAGGTACGCTGATCACGGTAAAAGCGGTACAGCCGAGAGCAAAAACAAGCCCCATGTGCAGCGCCCTGGCGGCCGCGGACCCGTATCCGGGCGCCAGGAAGATTAAAAAGAACGAGAAGCCGAACGGCACCGCACCATAGAGGAGATAGGGCCGCCTGCGGCCCCACCGGGAACGGGTCCGATCGGAAATGGAGCCCATGATCGGATCGGAGATCACATCCCACAATTTGGGGAACAACAGCACGAGGCCGGCCAGGAACGAACCGATCCCCACGATATCGGTAAGGAAATAAAGCAGGTAGACGCCAGTGACAACGATAAAAAAATTAATCCCGATATCGCCGACCCCGTATCCCAATTTAATCCCAAACGGCACCTTCCCGGATCCCGCCTGTTTATGCGTGATCTGTTCCATCCGGCACCCATCCTTTCCAGGGCTGTTTGTGCAAAACAAAAAGAGCCTCCCGGTAAAAGCCGGTTCAGCTCTAAATTCGCCATGGCCGTTAACTATACCTGCCTCCTGACGGCATGTTGAAAGATAATCAGGCCAGCAGTTCTTGAATACATGCCTCGAGCACAGCCAGGTAGCGATTGACGTCTTCCGCCGTGGTGCCAGGGGATACAAGGGCCATGTCGTGTACGGGAGAGAGCAGGATGCCGCGGTTGGTGCAATAGAGATGGAACAGGATCTCCAGGGGACCGGAGAGACCCTCGTTGATCACATCGACGGCGTTGTATTCTACCTCCCCCGCCAGGGTGTCGCCCCCCCGCCGGGGGGGCTGCGCCATAAACCTGAACTCAACCCGGCAGCCCACCCGGGCCACATACCAGGGCAGGTTGTTCTTGCTGATTATGGCAGTGATGCCTTCCTCCATTTTCCGGGCCAGGGGGATCGTCCGCTCGAACGACTCTTTTGTCAGCAGGTGAGTGAGGGTGGCGCGGATGGCGGCGACCGCCGCGGCGTTTCCCGAAAGAGTGCCCCCGAAACCGAAAAAGTTATGCCAGGGCACCCTGCGCCCAAGCCGCTCCCCAATTTCACGGTTGAAGCCGAGGACCGCCGCGGGGTAGCCTCCGGCGATCGGTTTGCCCAGCACGAGGAGATCGGGCTCCAGGTTCAGCTCGCCGGTCATCCCGGCCGGGCCGCCGCAAATAGAATGAGTCTCGTCAATCAGCAGCAGGGTGCCGTACCGGCGGGTCAAAGCGCGCAGCGCGTCATGGTAGCCGGGTTCCGGGTGAATAATCCCCACGTTGGTCATGACCGGCTCGGTGATGACACAGGCGATATCTCCCGGGGCGAGCGCTTTTTCGAGGGCGCCGCTGTCGTTAAATTCAATCACCCGCGTCATTTTGGCCGGATCATCAACAACCGGCCCCATGCTGCCCGGAATATGCATCAGGGTGCCGAAGAAATCGACCACCAGCGTCTCGTCGACGCTGCCGTGATAGGAGGCGTTAAAGGCCAGGATCAGCTTGCGCCCGGTCATTTCGCGGGCCACCCGGAGCGCCATCCGGTTGGCGTCCGACGCGGTCATCAGGATCTGCCAGTAGGGCAGGCCGAAACGCCGGGAAAGCTCCCGGCCGACCCAGATGCAGTCCTCCGTCGGCAGCAGCGAGGTGATGCCCCGGGTAAGCTGCTCCGCCAAAGGAGCAACCAGCTCGGGAGGGGAATGCCCGAGCAGGGCCCCCGTGTCGCCGAGGCACAGGTCGAGGTAGCGGTGCCCGTCCACATCGGTCAACCGGGCGCCGCGGGCCTCGCGGGCAAAGATGGGGAAACCCCCGGGCCATATTCTCATCCAGGTCATGGGTACGCCGGCTACAAAAAAGCGGCGCGCCTCTTCGTAGAGGGCCCTCGATTTTGGCCGCTCCACGGCATAACGCTCCTCTTCCCGGGCGAGGAGCTGCTTCACCTTTTCCAGTGTAATCTCCGGCATCCAATACTCCTCCTTCAAATAAGAAAAATAGCCGTACGAAAATTCGGGGGACGCCATACTTATTTATGGAGAAATCCGTTACACTTTCTTTTTCGATAGAGGCTTCGCCACGCTGCCGGGGCTATTCAATCATTAAGTTGGCATCCCCGTGGCTCTTCTCCTCAGGGCTGCTCCCTGCGCTTGAAATATTATATTAGGTTCCCCCGCCGCATATTACAACTCCATTGCGCTGAATCAAGAATCGCGTCTTTCGATCTCCTTGATGATCCAGGAGTTTTCCGGAGGGCAGCCCTCGATATAGACGCCCTTGCGGCGCCAGGCGCCGGCACAGGCGCCGACCAGGAGCAGTTCCCCGGGGAGTTTCTCCCGGGGGGGGCGGCCGGTGACGATGGTTTTTTGTTTGAGCAAAGGAAGAAGATCCCGTTCTTTCAGCTCGACCAGGACAGAGATAACCGTGTTCCGGCAGCCTGAGCAGGTACCGCCGCCAAGGTACAGGCGGCAGGGCAAAGTTTCGGGCGCAATCTCCGCCTCGGAGCAACGCCTGAAGGGGCGCTGGACCGACTCCCACGGCTCGCCGGCAATTAAGATCTGACCGGGGTCGGCCGTGCCGAGCCCCGCCTTTGCCGCCAGGACGGTGATCGGCACTTCTTCCGGGCGGTAGCCGATAATCAACCCCGCTACCGTGTCCAGGGCGACCATGTCCGCTCCGGCCAGGATCAAGTCCATCTCCACGGGATCGCCGAAAACGGGGCCGACCCCCTCCTGAGCGTAAACCCCGTCGAGGATCGTGAAGCAGGGCTTGAAAAAAGCGGCGGTCTCGATCACGCTCCGGAAAAGACCCCGGCGGTGCGCCGCCTTTTTGGAATCGTCGGCGAGGAGCCCTTTGAGGTTTTTCAGGCCCAGGGTAACTTCGGTCTGGTCATGGGTTTTGAGGACGGGCAGGTTAATCACCGCGTCGGCCCGCAGGGCGGGTTCAAAAACGTTAAGATAAGGCAGAACCGCGGCGCCAGGATTTTTAACCCGGATGGTTTTTTCTTTTTTCAGGTCCACGATCGCGTAGCCGTCACGGCGGAGCGCCCCGTAGCCCATGAACTCGATGACCGCTTCAGTGTCGGCGCCAACTCCGGCCGAATCGGCGATCACGGGAACAGCCCCCTTTCCCCGGACCAGCTCCGCGACGGCGCGACAGATTTCAGGGTGGGTCACGGCACCGCTCTCGCGGCTGCGGGGCACCGCGACCAGGTTGGGCTTGAGCAAAATCGTAGCTCCGGTCCTGACAGCCGGAGGAAGCCCTCCGGCCAGCTCCACGGCCCGGCGCACCGCAGCGGCGATCTCCCGGCGGCCGGGTTGGCGGGGTGTCCTGACGATGCTGACAATGGTTTCAGGCATAAGCTTGATTCACCTTAACATCTATACCGGTCAAATTATATCATAATTCTACCGCTGCATCATATCTAGCTTTGCCATTTGCTTCTTAATTTCTTCGCCGTAAAATAGTTGGATAATCGCCCCGCTACAGATAAAAAATAAAGTAAACATATCCGGGAGGCCTAGCTTTTTGCAGCGTATCTCTTCGCTTTTGAGCCTGCTTCTGTTCATGCT
Organism: Desulfovibrio sp.; assembly: GCA_020060545.1. GTDB lineage: Bacteria > Bacillota > Dethiobacteria > DTU022 > DTU022 > JAGUZX01. The sequence continues at coordinate 16,534 of JAGUZX010000068.1, forward strand.
TCTGATTAGCTGGTTGGGCCATTCATTCCAGCAGGAGCCCCCGCCGCCGCGCGAAAAAAAACCCGGCGCCGACTTTTTTAACGAAGAGTATTTCAAGGCGGAGGAAACAGAATTACCGGAACGCTTGCTTCTGCCAGGCCGAGGGACAGAAGAGCCGCTGGAGATACCGCCGGACAGCGGTAAAGACAGCGGCAGCCTGGAACCCGCTCTGCCGGCGGGAGAAAAGCGCACTACACTGCCAGACGAGTTGGACGCGATTCACTTTTTACTCCTGGGGCGGGATCCCGCCAAAACCAACCTGGATATACTGATGGTTGTAACGCTAATCCCCGGCAGCCACGCCTTTCTTACCGCAGTCGATCCCGATCTTCCGGTGTCATGGGCGGAAGAAACTTTCCCGCTGGCGGACTTTTTGAGCCGGGGCGGCGGTTACCGTGAACTCTGCCAGGTCGTGGGCGAGGTTACCGGGTTGATGCCCCAGTTCTACATTGAGCTAAATTTAAAAGGCTTTTACGAGATGGTGGAGCTGCTGGGAGGAGCGGATTGCGAAGGCGGATCCGGCACGGCGCTAAAAGGTAAGGCGCCCGGCGGAGAGCGGCAGAGCCTGGACGGCAGGGAAACACTTGCCTACCTGGTCGATAAAACGATAGACACCGGGGATAAGGAGGAGCTGCTGATCAATTTGCTGGTGGCGGCAAGGGATGTGGATCATACCCGCTTGGGCGTGAAGCTGCTCTGGACCGGGTTTAGAAATATCAAGACGAACGTTTCGCTGGCAGATCTGCTACAGGTGCGGCGGGTGACGCAGAACATATCGCCTTACCGGGTGAGCCTGGAGGAGATTCGCCCTTAACCCAGCGCTCCCGCACCAAGACTCTCCCCCGGTTAAAACGGCATCAATTTCGGGCTTCCCATCAGGAATAAATTGTTAGCGCGGTTGGAAAGAGAATTTCGGAGTATACCTTGAGTATATGGGATTAAAATGATAAGCTTAGGATTAATCAATATGCGCTGCTAAGAAAATGACCAAATATCGAAATATTCAATTAATGAACGGAGGAAGCACAAATGGGTAAAAAAACTGAAACCCTGGACGGAAATACCGCCGCCGCCCATATCGCTTACGCGTTAAGCGACGTGGCTGCGCTCTATCCGATTACCCCTTCGTCTCCGATGGCCGAAATCTGCGACGAATGGGCCGCCTACGGCCGCAAGAATATTTTCGGCCAGAAGCTGCGCGTTTCAACGATGCAGTCGGAAGCCGGAGCCGCCGGGGCGGTGCACGGAGCCCTGGTCAACGGGGCGCTGACCACAACCTTTACCGCCTCCCAGGGCCTGCTGCTGATGATCCCGAACATGTTTAAAATTTCAGGCGAGCTTTTGCCTTCGGTTTTTCATGTTTCGGCCCGGGCCCTCTCAACCCATGCCCTATCCATTTTTGGCGACCATTCCGACGTGATGGCGGCGCGCCAGACCGGTTTCGCCATGCTGGCCGCGGCGTCCGTGCAGGAAGTGATGGACCTGGCCCTGGTGGCCCACCTGGCCACCCTGAAGGCAAGGGTGCCTTTCCTGCACTTCTTTGACGGTTTCCGCACCTCCCACGAAGTGCAGAAGATCGAACTGATCGATTACGACGAGATCAAGAAAATCGTGGACTGGGACGCCATCAAAGCTTTCCGGAGCCGCGCCCTGACGCCCGAGCGGCCCCACCAGCGGGGCACCGCCCAAAACCCCGACATTTACTTCCAGAACCGGGAGGCGGCCAACCCGTACTACCTGGCCGTTCCGGGGATCGTCTCAGGGGTGATGGAACAGCTTTACCGGCTCACCGGACGGCTCTACCGGCCGTTCGATTATGCCGGCGCCCCCGACGCCGGGGCGGTAGTCGTATGCATGGGTTCGGCTTGCGACACGGTTGAAGAAACCGTCAACTATCTCCGGCAGCAAGGCGAAAAGGTCGGCCTGGTGAAAGTGCGCCTCTACCGCCCCTTCTCCAGGGATGACTTTTTGGCCGCGCTGCCGCCCGGCTGCCGGCGTATCGCCGTGCTGGACCGGACCAAGGAACCGGGCGCCTTGGGAGAACCGCTTTACCAGGATGTCTGCACCGCCCTGATGGAAGCACGGCAAACCCCCCTCGTAATCGGAGGACGCTACGGCCTGGGCTCAAAGGAATTTTCCCCTTCAATGGCGAAGGCGGTTTTTGACAACCTGAAAGCGGAGCGGCCGAAAAATCATTTCACCGTCGGGATCACCGATGACGTCACCCACACTTCCCTGGCTGTTGCAGAAACAATCGACACCGCGCCCGCCGGCGTCTTCCGGGGTAAATTTTTCGGGCTCGGCTCGGACGGCACCGTCGGCGCCAACAAGAACAGCATTATCATTATCGGCAACAATACGGACCTTTACGCCCAGGGATACTTTGTTTACGACTCCAAAAAATCAGGCGGCGTCACCGTTTCCCACCTGCGCTTCGGCCCGGAACGGATTCAATCGCCCTACCTGATCGACAAGGCGGATTTCGTGGCCTGCCATAACCCCTCCTACGTTGCCCGCTACGACCTGCTAGACGGGATTAAGGAAGGCGGCGTATTTCTGCTCAATTCAACCTGGTCTGCGGCAGAGCTGGATACACGCCTGCCGGCGGAAATGAAACGGGCGATCGCCCGGAAGAAGTTAAAATTCTACAACCTCGACGCCTTCAAAATTGCCGCCGAGTTGGGGCTGGGCGGCCGGATCAATGTAATCATGCAGGCGGCCTTCTTCCACGTTTCCCGGGTGATCGACCCCGCCCTCGCCTTTAAGGAAATCGAAAAGATGATCCGGAAATCCTACGGCAAGAAAGGCGCCGCGGTGGTGGAGCAAAATGTGGCCGCAATCCGGAAAGCCGTTGAAGCGCTGGAAGAGATCCGCTACCCGGACAGCTGGAGCGAAGCGGATACCGGGGCTGTTTACACGCCGGAGGAAGCGCCAAGCTATGTCCGCGATGTCATCTACCCGATGACCGAGCTGAAAGGCGACCGGCTGCCGGTGAGCGCCTTCAACCCGGACGGGACCGTCCCCACGGCCACCACTCGCTACGAAAAACGGGGTATCGCCGTGGAGGTGCCGGTATGGGAAAAGCCGGAAAGCTGCACCCAGTGCAACCACTGCTCGTTTGTCTGCCCCCACGCGGCCATCCGCCCCGTACTGGCGCGCCCGGAAGACCTGGCTGCGGCGCCGGCGGGATTCATCACCCGAAAAGCTGCGGGAAAGGAGGCGGCCGGCCTGCAGTACCGCATCCAGGTCTCGCCCCTGGACTGTACCGGGTGCGGGAACTGCGTTGACGTCTGCCCGGCCAAGGAGCCGCCCCTGTCGATGAAACCGCTGGACGAAGCGCTGGCGCTGGAAGAGGCCAATTTCCGGTTCGCCGAAAACCTGCCCGAGCTTGAGCTGGACATTGCGCCGCACACGGTCCGCGGCAGCCAGTTCCGCAAGCCTTTATTCGAATATTCCGGGGCCTGCGCCGGGTGCGGCGAAACCCCGTACGTCAAGCTGGTTACGCAGCTCTTCGGGACCCGGATGCTGGTGGCCAACGCCACGGGGTGCTCCTCGATCTACGGCGGCAACGCCCCTACGGTTCCTTACTGCGTGGACCGCAAGGGGCGCGGCCCGGCCTGGGCCAGCTCGCTCTTTGAAGACAACGCCGAGTTCGGCTACGGCTATTACCTGGGCGTAACCCAGCAGCGCGACCGGCTGGTCAAACTGGTGGAACACGCGCTGACCCTGGAGCTGCCGCTGCAGCTCAGGGAAGCCCTAAACAGGTGGCTGGCGGTAAAAGACCAGGGGGACGCTTCGCTAGAAGCCGCGGATCGGATCGGGGAGCTGCTGGCGGCGGACAGCGGCGTGCCGGACCCGGCGGCAAGGCTGGCGCTGCAGCAGATCCGGGAGAGCGCGGGCCTGCTGCCGAAACGGTCGATCTGGATCATCGGCGGGGACGGCTGGGCCTACGACATCGGCTACGGCGGGCTGGACCATGTCATCGCCACCGGCGCGGATGTAAACATCCTGGTCATGGATACGGAGGTATACTCCAACACCGGCGGGCAGTCCTCCAAGGCGACCCCCACCGCCGCAATCGCCAAATTTGCCGCTTCGGGGAAGA
>JAGUZX010000027.1 GCA_020060545.1 Desulfovibrio sp.
GGCCCTGGGGCTGGATGGGAGCCTGAACGGGCACGACCTGCGCCGGCCCCCGCTCTGGATCGGTGCCGGAATGGAGATCGAGCCATCGGCCGTGGCCTGCGCGCCGCGGATCGGCGTCACCCGGGCCGCTGACAAGCTGCTGCGTTTTTTAATCAGCGGCAGCGAATTCGTGTCGAGGAGAGCGCCTCTTGAAAGAAATCATCAGGGAACAGGAAATAAAAACCCTTGAGTTCAACGCCATCCGCCTGAAGCTGGCGGAGCTGGCGGCCACCCCCATGGGCCGGGACAGGGCGCTGGCGCTGATGCCCTCAGCCGAAAAGGCGGCCGTGGAGCGGCGCCTGAAAGAGACCGGCGAAGGGCGGATGCTCTGCGCCGGCCGGTCTTTTACCGTTCCGGCCGTCGCAGAGATCGAGCCTTTAGTCACGCGGGCGGCCAAAGGCGGCCTGCTGAAAGGGGCCGAGCTGGCGTCAGTGGCCGCCTTTATCGGCGGGGTGCGCCGCTGGCAGCAGCTGTTCAGGGACGAAGAGAGCCGCCGGCTGTACCCGCTGCTGTACGGTTACGTTTACGGCCTGGACGGGTGCGCCGGCCTGGCCCGCGAGCTGGCGCGCTGTCTCGACATGGACGGAAACGTCCTGGACGATGCCTCACCGCTGCTGGCTGCACTGCGCCGGCAGCACCGCGGCGCGCAGGAAAAGATCAGGGAGAAACTGGACTCTTTCTTACGCAGCCCGGCTTTTCAAAAATACCTGCAAGATCCCCTGATCACGATCCGCAACGGGCGCTATGTCCTGCCGGTGAAGCAGGAGCACCGCTACCGGGTCGAAGGGGTGCTCCACGACCAGTCCGCCAGCGGGGCCACCCTCTTTATCGAGCCGCTGCCGGTAGTCCGGCTCCAGAATGAGCTGGCCGCCCTGCAAAACCGGGCCGATCAGGAGATCGAGCGCATTCTCTACCAGCTCAGCGCCGGGGTGGCGGGAGCCTCCGCCGCCCTGTTGAGCGACCGGGAGATTTATGCCGCACTGGACCTGGCCGTCGCCTGCGGGCGGCTCAGCCTGGAGCTGCGGGGGGTGGAACCGGAGCTGGCCGGCTCAAGTGAGCCCCGGCTGCTACTGGTAGAGGCCCGCCACCCGCTCCTGCCCGGTCCGGCGGTGCCGCTCTCGGTGAGCATGGGGGGGGAAAACCGGGTCCTCGTCGTGACCGGGCCCAATACCGGCGGTAAAACGGTGGCTTTAAAAACGATCGGGCTGCTGGCGATCATGGCCCAGAGCGGCCTGCACCTGCCGGCGGAGGCCGGGACGGAGCTCTTTGTCTTTGACTGCATCAGGGCCGACATCGGGGACGAGCAGAGCATCTTGCAGAGCTTGAGCACCTTTTCCGCTCATTTTAAAAACATTATCTCCATCCTGGACGAGGCCGGTCCCCATTCCCTGGTCCTATTCGACGAACTGGGGGCGGGAACGGATCCGTCCGAGGGGGCGGCCCTGGCCATGGCCATCTTGGACTCGCTTTCCCGCCGCGGTTCCCTGGCCGCGGCGACGACCCATATTAACGAGTTAAAGCTGTTTGCCCAGGTCCGGGCCGGGATGCAGAACGCGGCGATGGCATTTGACCTGGAAACGCTCTCTCCGACCTACCGGCTGATGCAGGGGGTGCCCGGCCAGAGCAATGCTTTCATCATCGCCGCCAAACTGGGGTTGCCGGAGACGGTCCTGGAGCAGGCCCGCGGCTTTCTCCGGCGCGAACATGCCGAAGTGGAGTCGGTCATCGCCAGCCTGGTCGAAGACCGCCGGCGCCTTTCCCAAGACAGCCGGGAGGCGGCCCGGGACCGGGCCAGGGCCGAACTGCTGCTCCGGGAGCTGGATGAGGAGCGGGAGAAGCTCCGCGCCCGGAGGGAAGATATCCTCAACCAGGCCAGGGAAGAAGCCCGCGCCATGGTGCGCCGCACCAAGCATACCGTTGACGGGCTGATCCGGGAGCTGCAGCAGCTCCGCGGCGCCGCCGGGGATGACGCGCTCCACCGGGCCGAAGGGATCCGCCAGGCTTTGCACGATTTGCGCCGGGCGGCGGAAGCCGATTTGGAACCGGAGGAGGAGCCGGCGCCGCTTCCGGAGGAGCCGGCGCCGGGCCAAACGGTGCAAATCTACAGCCTCCGCCGGAAAGGCGAGCTTATTGCCGTTTCCGGGGCGGAAGCGCAGGTGCAGGTCGGGCCGATCAGGGTCCAGGTCCCCTTGCATGACCTGCGCGAGTGGAAGGATCGGGGCGCCGCCGCGGAAGCCCCGGCAAGGGCGGCCTATACACTGCAGAAAAACGGCGCGGTGCGCGCGGCGGTGGACCTGCGCGGCAAAACGGTGGATGAATCGATGGCGGAGGTGGAGAAGTTTTTGGACGACGCCCTGTGGGCCGGCTTAAAGCGGGTGACGGTCATTCACGGCCGCGGCACCGGGAAGCTCAAAGAAGGCTTAAGGGCATACCTGCGGGAGCACCGCCTGGTCAAGGAGCTGCGCGGCGGCGTCCCCGGCGAAGGCGGCGACGGCGTCACCATCGTCACCCTGGACACCGGCGGCGGCGGTGAATAAGGAAGCAAGGAGGCGGTTCTTTGGCTTTCTTTTGAACCGCCTCCTTGCTTACCCGCATTTATCTTCCTGGCAATGAATGGAATTGACTCGCCGGTGGTTCCACGCTTCCTTTTGCCGGCTGTCCGCCCTTCCGGTCTTGAAGCAATAACCCCCTGCTATCTAGAGCAGGAGGCGCGGCGCGAGCCGGTAGAGCAGGGCCCACAGGCCGCCGGCAAGACTCGCGGCGTTACTGCTCCCGTCACCGGGCGGTCCGCCGCCGGAGCCGCTAGGATATAGTAATGCCGTCTTCGAGTACAGCCGGTTCCGACATGATGTCTGGAGTATTTACTGCTACTATTTGGTAATAGTAAGTTTTACCTGGTTCTAAACCATCGCTATCTATATAATCACGTTTATTCTTATTGTTTATGGGAATTTGCTTTGTATATACCCCTGGAGAAGTTCCCCGATTAATAATAAAACCTTTTAATTGGATAGTGGTAACATAATTCCATTTAAGCTCAATTGATGGTCCGTTTTTTAGCTCACCAGTGAAATTTTCTGGCTTTTTCGGCCGTGGATCGGTTGGGACATCGACCGTTACCGTGGCCGGCTTGCTCCAGCCGCCTTGATTACTGACGGCATAAATCGTGTATGTATACCGGGTTCCAGCCATCACGGTTCCATCGACATAAATTCTTTCATCCCTAGGAATAACTGCGAGTGGAGTCTGTTCCAATTCTACACCAGCCAGGCGGCGGTAAAGGTGGAACTCTTTGAGCGTTTCCCCTTCGTATTCCCAAATCAGTTCCACCGAGTTAAATGTGACTTCGCCTTTGGAAAACGCGGTGATTTTGCCCGGATCTTCGGTATGCACGGAGCAATTTTTCTCCGGGGGCATCTCCTCTGCGTCGGCGGGTTTCCGCCCGGCGCCTCTCTTCCAGCGGGAGTCGGTGGTGATATACTCGGGGCGGTTAAAGAAGGCTTTCTTGACAACCTCGTCCTCGGGACAAAATTCGCCGGCCAGCTCTCCCGACTCGTTGCAGATCTCGAGCACCACGTGCATGTCACAGGTCAAGCGCGGGGCATGCTTGGCCAGGAAGTAATCGGCTTGGACCGTTCCCGCCTCCCGGCAGTGTTCGGTAGGCAGGAGGCCGGACTTGGTGCACACCTCGACTTTGACCACGCCGGCAGGCTGCGGCTTGAACTGCTCCACGGGCAGCTTTTTAAACAGCTCGGTGAAAACCGCCCGGGTGATCCCGTTGGAGTAGTTCCACCCGTGGGCAATCTGGCCCATGATCCGTTCATCGTAACCGATCCAGGTGGAGATTACCGCGTTGGGGGTATAGGCGACCAGGTAAGCGTCCCTGTAGTCGTCGGTGGTGCCGGTCTTGGCCGCCATGGGGCGGGGGGCCTGCAGGCCCCTGGCGGTGGTGTAGCGGACGACATCCTGCAGGATATCGTTCATGATGAATACCGCCTGCGGCGATAAAACCTGCGCCGGGTCGGGGGTATGCTCATAAATCACATTGCCGTTGCGGTCCTCGATCTTCCGCACGGTGTGCAGTTTCATTCTGATCCCGTTGTTGGCGAAAACGCCGTACGCCTCGGCCATATCCAGCGCGGTGACTTCGCGCGCGCCGAGGGTCCAGCTGAGGGTGGCTTTGGCCGGGTCAAAGGTTGAAATGCCCAGGTCGCGGGCGTAGGCGGCCCCTTTTTGCTGTCCCAGCGCCCGGTAGGCCTGTACCGCCGGAACATTCAAAGATTGCGACAGCCCGACGCGCACCGTGACCATGCCGCGGAAGGTCCCGTCGTAATTCTCCGGGTACCACGGCTCCGGCGGCCCGGGAAAGACGAGCGGCGTGTCGTCCAGGGTCGACCCGGCGCCCAGGAGCCCTTCTTCAAAGGCCCCGGCATAGGTGATCAGCGGTTTGATCGCCGAACCGGGCTGCCGCTCGCTGGTGAAACGAAGCAGTTTATTGTTATTTCCGTATGCCCTGCCGCCGCCCAGCGCCCAGATTTCACCGGTCTTGGGGTCCGATAAAACCAGCGCCGACTGCGGCTGGGGCACGCCGTTTTCCTCGTCGATCAAGGTTTGCATCACAGCGGCCGGGATGCTTTCCGCGCCCGCCGGCAGGTTCTTGATTGCTTCTCTCGCTTTTTCCCGATCGACAAAAATGGTTTGCGGGTAGTATTCGGCACGGTTGAGCACATCCTCCACGTGGGCTTGCATTTCCGTGTCCATGGTGGTGTAAACGCGCAGGCCGCCGCTGTAAATGGCGTTGTAGGCTTCTTTTTTGGCCTCGTCCCTGGACAGGCCCGCGCTCATAAATTTAGCGGTGAGGATCTCCAGCAGCTCGTGGTGGATGACATAGTCCACGAAATAAGCGTGAGCGTATTCCAAAGGGGACGGTTCGCCGTACACGAACTCCGTGGCCAGCGCCGCGTCGTACTCGGCCCGGGTGATGCTGCCGATCCGCAGCATATTGTTCAGGCACCGCTTCATCCGGTCCAGCGCGTTCGCCTCGTTGTCATGGGGGTTGTAATTGTTCGGCCAGCGCACGATGCCGGCCAGCATCGCCCCTTCGGCGATGCTGATGTCGCGGACGCTTTTGTTAAAGTAGATCTGCGAGGCGGCTTCCACGCCGTAGGCGCGGTTGCCGAAGTAGATGCGGTTCAGGTACATTTCCAGGATTTCTTCCTTGGAGAAGCGGCGCTCCATCTGCAGGGAAAGCCAGATTTCATGGACTTTGCGTTTAATCTTTTGTTCCTTCCCCAGGAAGGCGTTCTGGGCCAACTGCTGGGTAATGGTGCTGGCACCCTGGACGACACCGCCGGCGCGTAAATTTACCCAGACGGCCCGGATAATCCCGATCATGTCAAAACCGAAGTGGCTGTAAAAGCGCTCGTCTTCCATGGCGATGAAAGCATCCTGCACATGCTTGGGTATCTCCGGCAGGAGCACAATCTCCCGGTTTTCGCCTCCGTGGAGCGCCGTAATCTCCCGCCCGTTCTTGTCGAACAAGTAGGAGGTTTCCACTGTTTTCAATTTTGTTTCATCAAAGGGGGGCGTTTCCTTGATATAGCTCACCAGCACCGCCATAGCGGAGCCGCCGATAATCAGGCACGCGGCGATGATCGATAAAAGGATTATTTTTAGAGTTTTTCTAACTTTCTTTTTCCGTTCAGGCTCATTTTTGGAGCCGCGTGTTTTTTTGTGGTCGAGGGGCACTTTTCTTTCCGCCACTTAATCGTGAGCCTCCCTCTCTTAAATTTTGCAGTAAGCTTATTATAGCATAATCCGGCAAACCGTCTTAATAATTTAAAGAAATTTAATCTCCTTCCCGAATGTATTAATTAACAATCACAGCTAGATCAGGAAAATTAATAATATTTTTAACCGTATGGCGGTTAAATATACCGCCAACAATGTACGCGAATGAATCGCGGTTGAACGCGGATGGAATCGCGGATGGAATGTGCTTATTGCGAAAAAATATATACCAAATCTACTATTGTTCGTGTAAAATATTAATGCCTTTAATTTATTTCTGCGCCAGCACCAGGGTTTAGTCGAAGGAGGAATCAACGATGCGCACAGAGCGGTCCATAACCGGCAGCCTGCCGGTGGAACTGGAGCCCTTTTTTTACCCCGATTCGGTTGCCGTAATTGGGGCCAGCCAAAATCTTCTCAAGCCGAATGGAATCCCCCTGACCCTCTTCTATAAATTCGGTTACCGGGGCGAGATTTATCCGGTCAATCCAAAATACGCCAATGTCGGCGGGCTGCGGTGTTACCGTTCCGTTATGGAGATCAGGGGGCCGGTGGACCTGGCTGTGATCGGGGTCGCCGCGGCCCAGGTGATGGAGGTGCTGCATGAATGCGCCGCCAAGGGGGTCAAAGCGGCGATTATCTTTACTTCGGGATTCGCCGAGGTCGGCGACAGCGGCAGGAAAGTGCAGGAAGAAATAAAGGCGCTGGCCGAAAGCTCCGGGATGCGCATTCTCGGCCCGAACTGCCTCGGGGTGCTGAACTATTACAACGGCAACACCGCCAGCTTTTTTTACCATGACAAGCCGGTGGGACTGGTTCATCCGGAAACCCTCTCTTTTATTACCCAGAGCGGCGGGCTGGGCGGGATTATCTACCAGATGATCCTCCAGCTTTCGATCGGATTTAACTATTTTGTCAGTACCGGCAACGAAGCCGATGTCAGCTTCGCCGAAGTGCTCTGCTATCTCGCCGGGCGGGAGGAGGTTGCCCTGATCGGCGGTTACATGGAAGGGCTCCAGCGGGACGGCCGGCTTTTCATGGCCGGTTGCGATCTGGCGCTGCGCAGGCGAAAACCGGTTGTCCTGCTCAAAGTGGGCCGCACCGCGAGCGGCGCCGCGGCGGCGTCTTCCCATACGGGGGCGCTGGTGGGAGAAGACAGGGTGTACGGCGGGGTGTTTAAGCAGCTTGGCGTCCTCAGGACCGAGGATGTGGAGCAGATGAACGCGCTGGTTACACTCTACGCCGCCGGCCGCCTGCCGGCGGGGCCTAGAATGGCGGTAATCACCATTTCGGGAGGAGGCGGGGTCATCGTCGCCGACCGGTGCCCGCAGTACGGCCTGGAGGTGGTGGAACTCGCCGGGGAGACCCAAAACAGGCTGCGCGAGTTCTTCCCTTCCTACGGCGCGGTGCGCAACCCCATCGATCTAACCTCACAGCTGATTATGGACCCGGCCCTTTTACAGCGCGCCATCACGACGGTAATGGAAGATCCGCGTGTCGACGTGGGAGGCTTCTTTTATAACCTGGAGATACCCGACCCGGAAAGCGTGCGGAAAATCATCGAGGCCTATCACCGGGTTCAAAAACCGCTGGTCGTCTTTACCTGGCCGACCGGGCAGGATTTTGCGCTGGAATCCAAAAAAGAGCTGATCCAGGCCGGCCTGCCGGTAATCGAACATATCCCGAGCGGTCTCTGGGCTGTCGCCGCGCTGGCCGATTGGCGCAGGCGCGCGGCAGCGCACGGCCCTTTTCCGGTTTACCGTCCGGGGGCGGAGCGCGAGGCGGCGCTGCCGCTCATCCGCCGGGGTAAAGACTCCGGGCGCGGGCTGACGGAATCCCGCGCGAAGCAGGTCCTGGGCGCCTACGGCATACCGGTTACCCGGGAAAAATTGGCCCGGACCGAAGCCGAAGCGCTGGCCGCGGCGGATGAGATCGGTTACCCGGTCGTCCTGAAGATTGAATCGCCGGATATCCGGCATAAGACTGAGGCGGGCGGGGTGGCGCTAAACCTGCCAAACGGGACAGCCTTGCGTGAAGCCTATGCCGCGATCCGCGATAGGGCGCGCGCCCATAACCCCGGCGCCCGGATTGACGGCGTCCTGGTCCAGGAGATGCTGCAACCGGGGCTGGAGGTGATCGTAGGCGTGAAAAAGGACCCGATCTTTGGCCCCGTCGTCCTTTTCGGCCTGGGCGGAATCTTCGTCGAAGTCTTGAAAGACGTATCCATCCGCCCGGCGCCGCTCCGGGAGCAGGACGCCCTCTCCATGCTCGCTGAAATTAAGGGCGGCGCCGTCCTGGACGGCGTCCGGGGGCAGGCGCCGCGCGACCGCGCCGCCCTTGTTTCTATTTTGATGAAGGTCTCGCGGCTGGCGTGCGAGCTGGGAGACCAGGTCCTGGAACTTGATATCAACCCCCTCATCGTTTACGAAGCGGGGGCCGGCGCGGTTGCCGCCGACGCCCTGCTTGTCCTGGCCGGTACCGTTTAAACTCGCCCTTGATGACGGGATGCCGGAGCCGCCGGCCGGTATTGTCCCTTAAGGCCAAAAAGGGAAAAGGCCGCTGTTAACCTCCCGCATTCCATACCCGGGGGCACGGCAAGAATCGCCCGCCAAAACGCCCGCCGCTCTCCCCAAGCCAAGCTTAAAGGGACGGGCGGCTGTTTTTTGCATAGCTTTTTTCAGTTCGGGTAAAAATAAAATGCTTCAACATTTACCACACAAAGGAGGTTTTTTTCATGCGGGCAACCATGCGTAATGTGGGCAAGGCGGAGTTCATGGCCTTGTTCCACCAGTACCAGGCGGAAACACTGTGCAATAAGAAGTGCCAGTTCTATGCCAACCAGGTCCAGGATCAGCGCCTGAAAAGTTTAATCAACGAGTTGGGCAACCAATGCCAGCAGCGCTCGCAGTGGCTTTCTTCCACTCTGAGCGAAGCCGGGGGTTCCCAGTATGTCACTTCTTAAACAATATTCATCCGGGAGGTTAAGCAAATGGTGCAGCAGTTAAGCGATAAAGATATCGCCGGCGATGTTCTTTCCAGTTTCAAGCTTTCAGCCAGCGGCTACCTGCACGGCGTGCTGGAAGCCCAAGACCAGAGTATCCGCCAGACATTTGTCGACTACCAGAACCAGTGCCTCAGTTCCCAGGAAAGGATTTTCCGCTACATGCAGGACCAGGGCTGGTACAAGGTGCCGATGAACCAGGAAACCGGCGCCGGATTTTAATCAAAGCAGCCGGCCGGGGGCCTGTCCTTAAGACAGGCCCTCTTTCTTTGATCAACCGGTATTTTCGATCCTGAGGCCTGCCGGGCCGGATACGGTTGGCGTGTCAACTCGCCCTGCGATATGGTATAATGATATACCGGGGTGAAGCGAATGCCCAAAATTCGACTGAAGGCAGCAGACTATATGATCATTGCGCTCCTGCTCCTGGCCGGAGCGGCCGGGTTATGGCATAACCTGCAGCAGGGCCGCGGCATGCAGCAGAAATATGCGGTGATCTATGTAAATAACCGGCCGGTGAAAGAACTGTCCCTGTCCGGCGGCGACCGGTACCGGTATTCCTTTTTTTTCGGCGCGGAGGACAGGCACCAGGCCACCCTGGAGGTCGACGGCGGGCGCGTGCGCATGCTGCCTTTACCGGAAGAGCTTTGCCCCAAAGGGATCTGTGCTCATACCGGATGGATTGCCCACGGTTATGAGAGTATTGTCTGCCTGCCCAACCGGATCATGGTCGTATTCTCCGGCGTTTCACGGCACGATGGCGACATCGACGGCATCACCTACTAGCTGCTTTAGCTGCTTTAGTCTTGGTAGTGTAAAGTTTTTGCGTTGTTGACAAAGAAAATAAACCTCTATATAATTGTTTTAGTTTTTTGGAGGGGTGCTGGAAATGCGCATCTACCTTCCTGAAATAAAGCAGCATAAAGGTGAACCGGTCAATTTCCAGTTTGCAGGCAAAATACCGGAACATTTCAGCGTAAGCCAGTGCGGCGAAGGCCATCTCAGCCTGGAGGTGGCTGCGCGCAGCAGCGGGGACAAGGTTATCGTCAGCGGGGCCCTCGAGGCGACGATGGACTCTGAATGCAGCCGCTGCTTGCAGCCCTTCAAGCAAAGTTTTAAATCCGACTTTCAAGAGGCCTTCACCCTTGTGCCCGGCCTGTCCGCAAGCGATGATCCGGAATTGCTGGCGGCGGAAGCGGCCAACCAACTCACCGTGGCCGGCGATTACCTTTACCTGGACGAATACCTCCGCCAGGTTTTTATCCTGGCCCAGGTCTATAACCCGCTCTGCAAACCGGACTGCAAAGGCATCTGCGCCGGCTGCGGCGCCGAATTGAATATCTCCGCCTGCCGGTGCAAAACGGAACCGGAGCCGGATGCGCGGCTGGCGAAATTGAAAGAGTTGGAGCATGGCAGATAGTTTAAGAAGGAGGCCTCAAAATGGCGGTACCGAAGAAGAGGACGTCCAGCGCCAGAAGGGATAAAAGGCGGACCCATTGGAAACTCGAAGCGGCCAACCTGGCGCCCTGCCCGCAATGCCATGAGCTTAAACCGCCCCACCGGGTTTGTTTGAGCTGCGGTTATTATAAAAACCGGGAAGCTGTTAAAGTAGAGTAACAGTGCGGCTTTTCTGCGCGCCCCTTTTTTGGATAAAAAGGGGCGTATTGTCTATAATTATGATTGTAACGAAAGGGATGACCTTAACCGTTGCAGATTGCCATTGATGCCATGGGCGGCGATTACGCCCCCGGTGAGATCGTGCGCGGCGCCGTGGCCGCGCTTCAGGCCAAAGAGGATTTGCACTTATTCCTGGTCGGGCAGGAGCCGCGGGTTTTGGAGGCGCTGCAAGGGCTTTCTTATCCGCCGGAACGGCTGACCGTTGTCCATGCGGCGGAGATAATCCACGGCGGTGACGATCCGGGCCTGGCCATCCGCGGCAAGAAAAAGGCTTCCATGGTCATGGCCTTGCAGATGGTCCGCGAAGGGCAGGCCGATGCGGTTTTAAGCGCCGGCAACACCGGGGCGCTGATGGCCGGGGGGCTCATCTTTTTGGGCCGGTTAAGCGGGGTCAGCCGCCCGGCCCTGCTGGCGGTGATGCCCAGTTTTTCCGGTCAAGCGGTGGTAATCCTCGATGTGGGGGCGAACATGGATGCGCGGCCCGAACAGATGGTCCAGTATGCCTACATGGGCCGTATTTATGCCCAACAGCTGCTGGGGCTCCCCGAACCGCGGGTGGGGCTGCTAAACGTGGGAACGGAACAGCGCAAAGGGAACGCCCAGGTGAAAAAGGCCTTTCTCCTTTTCCAGGAATATGTCCCCGGATTTTGCGGCAATATCGAGGGAACGGACCTTTTTTTCGACACCGCGGACGTGGTGGTATGCGACGGCTTTGTCGGTAATATATTGTTAAAAATATCGGAAGGGCTTTCCCGCGGCATCCTGGGCTATTTAAAAGCGGGGTTCAGGCGATCGGCGCGATACCGCGCGGGGGCCGTGCTCCTCCTGCCGCTTTTACGGGGGCTGCGGGACAAGATCGACGATACCGAATACGGCGGCGCCCCGCTGGTCGGGGTCAAAGGCATCTGCATAAAATGCCACGGGTCTTCCAGGGCCAGAACGATTGAGCAGGCGATCTTACGGCAGGTTTACCCTTTTGTGCAAAACAACGTCATCGACCTCTTCCGGAAAGCTCTTCTGGATACCGCAGGCCTGGCGCAAGGAGAGGATCACGATTAGCAGCAAAATTTATGTGGCCGTTACCGGAACCGGGGCCGCCCTGCCCGGGCAGCGGGTGACAAACGGGGACCTGGAAAAAATAGTCGATACCAGCGACGCCTGGATTTTCAGCCGCACCGGCATCCGGGAGAGAAGGAAACTGGAAGAGGGCCTGTCCAATGTTGACCTCTCGGCCGGGGCGGCGCGGATGGCCCTGCAAAACGCCCGCCTGGAGCCGCAAGAGCTGGATCTCATTCTTGTCGCCACCGTTACCCCCGACTACATGACCCCCTCCACCGCCTGCCTCATTCAAGCCCGGCTGGAGGCCTTCCGGGCCGCGGCGATGGACCTTTCCGCGGGATGCACCGGCTTTATTTACGCCCTCAGCGTGGCCAAACAGTTCATCCAGACCGGCGCTTACCGCAATGTCCTGGTGGTAGGGGTGGATATCCTAAGCCGGGTTACAAACTGGGAGGATCGCTCCACCTGCGTCCTTTTCGGAGACGGGGCCGGGGCGGTGGTGCTCCAGCCGGTGGAAGAGGACCGGGGGATTATCTCTTTTCAATTGGGCTCCGACGGCAGGGGAGTCGACCTGCTGCTGATCCCCGCGGGAGGCAGCGCCCGTCCCGCCAGCATCGAAACTGTCACGAACAGGCTTCATGCGATCCAAATGAACGGCAATGAAATATTCAAGTTCGCCGTCCGGGTTGTGGAAGAGACCCTGGACGATCTGCTGGAGAAGGCCGGGTTGGAGCCGGGCGACCTGGACTTTCTTTTCCTGCACCAGGCGAATCTGCGGATTATCGATTCCGCCCGGAAAAGGTTGAAGCTGCCTCCGGAGCGGGTTCCGGTGAACATCGACCGTTACGGCAACATGTCTTCGGCGACCATACCGGTTTCCCTGCACGAGGAAGCGGCAGCCGGCCGGCTTAAAAAAGGCGCCCTGATCGCCATGGTCGCTTTTGGCGCCGGGCTCACCTGGGGCGGCGTTTTGATGAAATGGTAACCGAAGGGGGTAGACTGCTTGAGTAAAATCGCCTTCATCTTTCCCGGCCAGGGCGCGCAGTACGTAGGTATGGGCAAGGATATCTACCAGCGGCACCCTGCGGCGGCGGATTTGCTGGACCAGGCGGCGGAGGTGCTCGGGGACGGCCTGCTCCGGATCATGTTTTCCGGGCCCGCAGAAGAGCTGCAGAAAACGGAATATACCCAACCGGCGATCCTTGCCGCCAGCCTGGCCGCGTTCCGGGTTCTCGAGCAGGCGGGCTTGCGGGCCGGAGCGGTGGCGGGATTAAGCCTTGGCGAATACAGCGCCCTCGTTGCGGCCGGGTCTCTTGCGTTTACGGACGCCCTCCCCCTGGTGCAAAAAAGGGGCCGCTTGATGCAGGAAGCGGTGCCCCTGGGGCAGGGTTCGATGGCGGCAATCATGGGTCTGGGGCGCGAAGAGATCGAGCGGATCTGCCGCGAGGCTTCAAGCAGAGGGGTGGTTTCGCCGTCCAACTATAACTGTCCCGGGCAGATAGTTGTTTCGGGGCGGGCTGAAGCGGTGGAGCGGGCCGCCGCCCTGGCCAGGGCGGCGGGAGCCAAAAAAGTGGTGCAGTTGAAGGTAAGCGCCCCTTTTCATTGCGCCCTGATGGCGCCGGTGGAGGCCATGCTGGAACGGGAGCTGGCGCAGCTCGACCTGCATCCCCCCTCCATACCCGTTGTCCTTAATGTTACGGCCGCCGTGCAAACCGACCCGTCAGAGATTAAGGCCTCCCTGGTAAAACAGGTCAGCAGCCCAATCCTCTGGGAGCAATCCATGCGCACCCTCCTGGACAAAGGGTTCGATACCTTTATCGAGCCGGGGCCGGGAAAGGTCCTGACCAGGTTTATCAAACAGATCGACGCCACGGTTTATGCCGCCGGTGTTGAGGACTGCGACACGCTGGAGGCGGTGCTCGGGGAACTGAAAGGGGCGCGCACATGAAACTGGCGCTGGACGGCAAAGTGGCGGTGGTGACCGGGGGTTCGAGAGGGATCGGGCGGGCGGCTGTACTGGCACTGGCCCGGGCGGGGGCGGCGGTGGTGATCAATTATGCCCGCACCGCTTCGGCGGCACGCGAGGTCCTGGCCGAAGTGGAGCAAAACGGCGGGCGGGGCATCACCGTGCAGGCGGATGTAACCAGCTACGAGTCTTGTGAAAACCTGATCCAGCTTGCTCTTGATCATTTTAAAAGAGTTGATATACTAATTAATAACGCCGGCATAACCAGGGATAACCTGCTGGTCAGGATGAAACCGGATGAATGGCATGACGTGATCGGCACCAACCTGACCGGAATTTACAATTGTACCCGGGCGGTGATGCGCCCGCTGCTCAAGCAGAAAAGCGGCGGGCGGATTATTAATATCGCCTCCGTGGCCGGTATCTACGGCAACAGCGGGCAGGCCAATTATGCAGCGGCAAAGGGCGGGGTGATTGCCTTTACCCGCTCGCTGGCCAGAGAGCTGGGCTCCCGGAACATCACGGTCAATGCGGTAGCACCGGGCTTGGTCGATACAGAGATGACCGCGGCGCTGCCTGGCACGGTCAGGGAACAGATTTTACCACGGATCGCCTTGGGTCGTTTTGGGAAACCGGAAGATGTAGCCGAAGTAATCCTGTTCCTGGCGGCGGCGGGCGGTTATATTACCGGCCAGGTCATCGCCGTGGACGGCGGTATGGCCATGTAGTTTTTTACTACCGGGCTTCCCGGAAAAGGAGGTGATCAAGTGAGCGTTCTGGATAAGGTAAAAAAGATTGTTGCCGAGCAGCTTGAGGTTGGTATTGACAGCCTGACCCTGGAAACTACCTTTGAGGAGATCGATGCCGATTCGCTGGATATCGTGGAGCTGGTGATGGCCCTGGAGGAGGAATTCGACCTGGAGATTTCTGACCAGGAGATTGAGAACATAAAAACAGTCGGCGACGTAGTCAAGTATATCGAGTCGAAGGTTTAACAGGCATGAGGTGAAATTGTGCAAAGAGTAGTGGTAACCGGAATCGGTATGATTACCCCCCTGGGCTCGGATAAAGAGGAGTTTTGGCGAAACCTGGCCGGCGGTAAAAGCGGCGTTTCGAGGGTTACCGGCATCGACTTGACCCAGTACCCCTGCCGGATTGCCGGTGAGATCGCTGATTTCGACCCGACCCGCTACCTGGAGAAGCGGGAGGCAAAAAAACTGGACCGGTTTACCCTGTTCGGCGCGGCTGCCGCTTTGGCAGCCTGGGATGATGCCGGCCTGGGCAATCACAGCACCTTGGATCGCGACGAGGTAGGGGTGCTGGTCGGTTCGGGGATCGGCGGGATTAGAACGGTGGAAGAACAGCTCCAGGTGCTCTGGGAAAAAGGACCCCGCCGGGTCAGCCCGTATTTTGTGCCTGCCCTGATTGCGAATATGGCTTCCGGTTATATCTCCATGCTGCTCGGGCTCAGGGGTCCCAACACTACTGTTGTCACAGCCTGCGCAACGTCTACCCATGCCATCGGGGATGCTTACCACATCATCCGGCGCGGCGATGCCGCGGTTATGGTGGCGGGAGGAGCCGAAGCGGCGATCAGCCACCTCGCTTTTGCCGGATTTTGCGCGGCCCGGGCCCTCTCCACCCGCAACGAAGAGCCGGAAAAAGCTTCCCGGCCCTTCGACGGGAAGCGGGACGGATTTGTCATGGGCGAAGGCGCCGGAGTGCTGATCCTGGAATCCCTGGAGCACGCTCTGGAGCGGAAGGCCCATATTTACGGGGAGATTATCGGTTACGGTATGTCGGGTGACGCCCATCACTTTACCGCACCGGATCCCGACGGCAGGGGAGCTTATTTAAGCATGAGCAGGGCCTTGAAGAGCGCCGGCATTGAACCGGAAGCGGTTGATTATATCAATGCCCACGGCACCTCCACCGAGTATAACGACAAGATCGAAACCATGGCCATCAAAAAAGTCTTTAACAGCCATGCCTATCGCATTCCTGTCAGTTCGACCAAGTCGATGATCGGGCATCTGCTGGGCGCCGCGGGCGCCGTGGAACTGATCGCCGCCCTGCTGTGCATCCAAAACCAGGCCATCCACCCGACGATCAACTACGAATACCCCGATCCGGAATGTGATTTGGATTACGTTCCCAACCAAACCCGAAAACACGAAATCGAGATAGCCCTCTCCAACTCTTTTGGGTTTGGAGGAACAAACGCCACGCTGGTGGTAAAGCGCTACATACCTTGAAAACGGGAAAGAGGCGCTCAGATGTGGACGGAGAGAATGCAGGAGCTCTTGCAGGCGCTTAAATGGGATGTTAAAAAGCCGCACTTATATGAACAGGCGCTGACCCATTCATCTTTTGCCCATGAGAAGAGGGACCGCCACAACCATAACGAGCGGTTGGAATTTTTAGGTGATGCCGTGCTTGAGTTGATCATCAGTGATTATCTCTTTTATTCTTTTCCCCATTTTCCCGAAGGAAAACTGACCAGGCTCCGGGCCGACCTGGTTTGCGAAGCTTCACTGGCCAAGCTGGCCTATAGCCTTAACCTTGGCCACTACTTGCGGCTTGGAAAAGGAGAAGCGGGGGGAGGCGGTTACAACCGCCCTTCCCTCCTGGCCGATGCGGTTGAGGCTCTCATTGGCGCTCTTTTTCTTGATCTGGGGCTGGAGCGGTGCCGCGAATATGTCTTGGAGCTGTACCGGCCGGTCCTGCAAGGACTCCGGGACGGCATGCTGCGGCACGATTATAAGACCCTGCTCCAGGAATTCGCGCAAGCCTCATATTCCATTACCCCTGAATACAGGATTGTCCGGGAAAGCGGCCCCGACCACGACAAAACTTTTGAAGCCGAAGTGCTTTTCGAAGCGAAACCGGTCGGCCGGGGTTTGGGCCGCAGTAAAAAGGAGGCGGAACAGGCGGCGGCCAGAGAGGCATGGACCGAAATTACTTGAAAAAAAATAATATACCGGCAACGGCAGGTATTTTCTGCCTTGATCAAGAATAAGGGACAATGTCTAGGCCGGCAGCTGCTTTAAAAAAGGAGGACCTGCCCTAAAAAGATGGAAATGTTGAAAGTATCAGCATATTCTAAGCCGAAGGCTGTCGCCGGGGCCCTGGCAGCAGTAATCAGGAGCGACGGGATGGCTGAATTACAGGTAGTGGGAGCAGGGGCGGTTAACCAGGCGATCAAAGCGATCGCGATTGCACGCGGGTATCTGGCGCCAAATGGGATTAATCTTGTGGCTATTCCCAGTTTTGTCGAAATTGAAATTGATGGGGAAGAAAGAACGGCCATAAAATTCGTTGTTGAGCCCAGGTAAAGTGCTGCCGGCAAAGATTTATTAACCTGCTCAAATCGGCAGGTTTATTTTTGTGGTGGGAGCGGCTATGTATTTAAAACGGTTGGAGTTGTTTGGTTTCAAATCGTTCGCCGACAAGACGGAGCTGGAATTCAGCGGCGGGATCGCCGCGGTAATCGGCCCCAACGGCTGCGGTAAAAGCAACCTGGTGGACGCGGTCCGCTGGGTGCTTGGCGAGCAAAGCGCAAAAGCGCTGCGGGGCAGCCGGATGGAGGAGATCATCTTTTCCGGCAGCGACAGCCGCAAGCCGCTTAATTTTGCCGAGGTTTCCCTCACTTTTAACGAAGCCGGCGCCCATCTTAACCTGGACTATAATGAGATTACCGTTACCAGGCGCCTTTTCCGTTCCGGAGAGAGTGAGTATTACATCAATAAATCCCCCTGCCGCCTGAAAGATATTACCGAGCTGTTTCTGGATACGGGAATCGGAAAAGAGATTTATTCGGTGATCGGCCAGGGGCGCGTGGAAGAGATCATCAACAGCAGGCCCGAGGATCGCCGGGAAATTTTCGAGGAGGCCGCCGGCATCCTCAAGTATAAGCTGCGCAAAAAGGAAGCGCGGCGGCGCCTGGAGGAAACCAGGGAAAACCTGGTGCGGGTGCAGGATTTGATTTTTGAGTTGGAAACCCAGGTCGAGCCGCTGATCGCCCAGGCCGAAGTGACCGGACGTTACCGGGAGCTGCGGCGGCGGATCGACGGGCTCGAAAAAGAGCTTCTTTCTTATCACCTGCAGCACACCCGGGAGGCTTTACGCAAAATCGAAAGGCAGTGGAGCGGGGTTGCCGACGCCCTGGCTTCTACGGCGGCCCAGGGGGGGCTCATGGAAGAACGTTGCCACGAGCTCAAGCAGCAGCAGCAGGAACAAAGCCGGGCCAGGGAAGAGGTTGAACGGAAACTGGCCCTTGTTTCCCGGGAAATAGAGCAGCAGGAAAGCGAACTGCGCCTGTTGCGGGATCGGGAGGGCCGCCACCGGGAGCAGCTGGAACAGGGAGCCCGCCGGTTACATAAATTAGAGGAAGATGCGGGCCTGTTCCAAGCGGAAAAAACCGGTAAAGAGCACGAGCTGCACTTGAAGCAAGAAGCCGCCGCCGCGGAGCAGGAAAGGTGCGCCGCCCTGCGCCGGGAGTTGGAACTGCTCGAGCAAAGCTCACTGATCAACGAGGTGGAGGAACAGCAGCAGCGGCTCTACCGGGCCGTCACCCGACAGAAGACGGCGGAGACAGCCGTCCGGGAGCTGGTTCAGCAGGAGGAACGGTTGAGCCAGCGCAAGCGCTCTCTTGACGCGGATCGGGAAGAGCTGGCGCGGCGCCTTGGCTTGTTCAAGCCTTACGGCGAAGCGTTAAAGGCGGGCCGGGATGATTTAGCAGAACAGGCCGCGGCCGCCTCGGCGCTGCTCTCTCACGAAGCGCAGCGGCTTGAAGAGCTGAGGCGGAAGCTGGCGGCCCTGGCGCAAGAGGAGCAGCAGCACCGCGAGGAGATGCGGGGGGTCAAAAGCCGGCTGCAGCTGATGCAGGAACAGGAAGCCGCGCTGAGCGGCTATTACCGCGGCGTGCGGGAGATCTTGCAGGCAAGGTCTTCCCTGCCGGGAATTGTCGGCCCGGTGGTGGACCTGCTCACGGTGGATGAAGCGTATACCCGGGCCATTGAAACCGCCCTGGGCGGCGGGCTTCAGTTTATCGTTGCCGATACCGAAAAGGCGGCCAAGGAAGCGATCCGTTTTTTAAAGGAAGGCAACCGGGGCTGGGCTACATTTTTACCGCTGGACACAATCCGCCTGTTCCCGTCGGGACTGGAGCGTTACCAGGGCTGGCGCGGCCTGGAAGGGGTCCTGGGTAAGGCTTCCGAACTGGTCCGGGTGCCCCTCCCGTATCAAAAGATAGCAGATTATCTCCTCGGTTCAATCGTAATCTGCCGTGACCTGGAGGGGGCGTCCCGCACCGCCCGCTTCATCGGCTATAGCTGCCGGGTAATCTCCCTGGACGGTGACATGATCAATCCCGGCGGCGCGATCCGGGGCGGCAGCATCCCCCGGCGCAACGCGGGCCTGCCGCTGGGGCGGCGGCGGGAAATCGAAAGCCTGGAAGAAGAGCAGGCCGCCCTGCATAAAAAAATGGCCTCCGGGGCAGAAAAAATAGAAAGCGCCCGGCGGGAACTGGCCCGCGCGGAAGAGAGCTTCCAGCGCGCGGCCAGCCACAAAGCGGAGCTGGAGGAGAAACTGCAAACCGCCCGGAGGGAGGAAGAAGGGCGGGTAAAAGAGGAAGAGTTTTTTAAAGAGCGGCTGGATGGGTTAAATGATGCGCTCCGTTCGCTGGACGAGGAGGAAGCCGAGCTTAAGCGCCGCCGGGAAGCATTCAAACTGCAGGAACAGGCCTGCCTGCAGGAGATCTCCCTGGTCGAGGCGGAGCTGGCCGGCAAGAAGGAACTTTACCAGCGCAGCCTGGCGGAAAAAAAAGAGCTGGAAAACGCATTGACCACGGCCCTGGTCGGTTTAAATTCTTGCCAGGAACAGGAACAGGCCCTGATGGGCGTTTTAGCGAAGCTCGAAACCGATCTCTCCCGCCTCCGGCAAGAGCGGCTGGAAAAACAGGATGAAGCCGAACAAATCAGGGCGGAGCTGGTGAAGAATAAAGCGCTGCAGGACAAGGCCGCCGCGGCCCTGGAGCAGCTCCAGCAGCGCGCCGCCGGCTTGATCGCCGCGCTGGACGAGCAAAAAAAGGAGGCGAGCCTGCTGGCCGCCGCGGTGGTGGACTGTGAAGAACAGGAGAGACAATGGAGAACCCTGATGGCCCGGCTGGAAAAGCGGGAACGGTTTTTGGCCGTAGAGCAGGCCAGGCTGAAGACGGAGATTGAATTCCAGCTGAAGCGTTTCGAAGAGCTTTTTCGCTCCCGGGAAACGGTCCCCGTCCCGCCGGATTTCGACGCCCTGGAGAGCGAGCAAGAACTCCGGGCCCTTAAGGAGGATCTCGAGGGGTTGGGAGAGGTC
This sequence comes from Desulfovibrio sp., assembly GCA_020060545.1. GTDB lineage: Bacteria > Bacillota > Dethiobacteria > DTU022 > DTU022 > JAGUZX01. The sequence continues at coordinate 19,890 of JAGUZX010000027.1, forward strand.
AACCTGGGGGCGATCGAGGAGTTGAAACGGCTGCAGGAGCGGATCAATTTCCTCAAGGGCCAGCAGGACGATCTGCACAAAGGCGAACTTTCCCTGCGCCGGGTATTGGCCGAAATAGACCAGCGCATGGAAGAGTGCTTTAACGCTTCTTTTGAACAGATCGGGGCGAACATGCAGCAGGTCTTCAGCGAGCTTTTCCATGGCGGACAGGTTCTCCTCAGGCTGACCGATCCGCGGGATGTGCTGGAGTCGGGCATCGAAATCGTCGCCCAGCCGCCGGGGAAGAGGCTGCAAAACATCTCTTTGCTTTCCACGGGGGAGAAAGTGCTGACCGCGGTGGCCCTGATTTTTGCGATCCTGCGCTTTAAGCCGGCGCCTTTCTACCTGCTCGATGAAATCGAATCGGCGCTGGATGATGTAAACCTGGCCCGTTTCACCGCCTACCTGAAGCAGGCGTCACGGGAGGCTCAATTCATCCTGATCACCCACCGCAAGCGCACCATGGAAGAGGCGGATGTGTTATACGGGGTGACGATGCCTGAAACGGGCGTCTCCCGGCTGGTTTCCATGAAGCTGGAAGAGCTGGCAAGCTAGGTTGAGAGGTGAGAGGTGAGAAGTGGGAAATTACCGCTCTGAGAACCCGGTGGAAAGCATGACGCAGCCGGCAGTTGCTCAGATCCCGGACAAAGTATAAGCATAACTGCCTCTCTGCCCACTTCCAACCCCTCACTTCTGGCCGCTTGCTACACGCATGCGCCCGCGGGTCAGTGCGCAGTAACAGCGAAGGAGAGATTATTGCGCCATGGGGCTGTTCGAACGTTTCAGAGTTCATTCGGTGCCAGGCACCGAATGAACTATTCTCTTCATTGAGGAGGGAGTCGTCCATGGGGCTGTTCGAACGTTTCAGGATCGGGCTGGCCAGGAGCAGGGGCGGTTTTATGCACCGGCTGGACCAGCTTTTCCGGGACGGTGAAATCGACGACGCTTTCTTTGAAACGCTGGAGGAGGCCCTGATCACCGGCGACGTAGGGGTTGGGGCCGCCCTGCAACTGGTCGAACAGCTGCGGCGGGAGGCCGGCCGCCTGCGCACACGGCGGCGGGAGGCGGCCCGGGAACTGCTGGTGGTAAAAATCACCGCTCTTTTAGAAAACCCGCCGGCGGAAACGCTGCCCGCGGCAAAACCCCTGGTGATCTTGCTTGTCGGTGTAAACGGCTCCGGCAAAACCACGACCGCGGCCAAGCTGGCCTACCGCTACCGGCGTGACGGCCGCCGGGTGATGCTCGTCGCCGGGGACACCTTTCGCGCCGCCGCCATCGATCAGCTCCAGGTATGGGCCGATCGGGCCGGGGTGGAGCTGATCAGGCAGCAGCCGGGTTCCGACCCTTCGGCGGTTTTCTTTGATGCGCTCAATGCGGCGCGGGCCCGCTCGGCCGACGTGATCATCGGCGATACCGCCGGCCGCCTGCATACAAAAACCAACCTGATGGAAGAGCTAAAAAAGATCAATCGCGTCATCGGCCGCGCCCTGCCGGGGGCGCCGCACCAGGTCCTGCTGGTAATCGACGCCACCACCGGCCACAACGGGATCAACCAGGCCTCCCGTTTTAACGAAGCCGTGCCGATCACCGGGCTGATCCTGACCAAGCTCGACGGCACCGCCCGCGGCGGTATCGTGGTCGGGGTGCAGGACATTTTAAAAATCCCCGTTTGCTATGTCGGCATCGGGGAGAAAATCGACGATCTCGAACCCTTCGACGCCGCCGCCTTCGCCCGCGCCCTCCTGGGGTCAGACCTTGAAATGTGAGCTAAGACCCGACCTGTCGCGGACCGGGCGCCCTCCTGGGGTCAGACCTTGAAATGTGAGCTAAGACCCGACCTGTCGCGGACCGGTGACCCGGCGGGTTTCCCGATCCGCCGCAGCCGGAGAGGCGTCCGCCGATCGCCTTCCCTGTTTTAGACCGCGTTGAAGCAGTTCAGGGCCTCAAAGCCGCCCCGGTTAACCGATCGGCCTCATCCCGCTGCCGCCGGTGATGCAGAGCATCTCCCCGGTCAGGTAATCGGAATCGGGGGAAGCAAAGAAGGCTACCGCCCCCGCCACATCCTGCGGTGTGCCCAGCCGCCCCAGCGGGGTGGCGCCGGCTGCCGCCTCCTGGATTTCCGCCACGGTTTTTCCCGTAACTTGCGCTTCCAGCTGCCAGCCCCACAGTTTGAGATCCGTGACAATATCGCCCGGGCAGAGCGCATTGACGCAGATCTTAAACGGGGCCAGCTCCAGCGCCATGGAACGGGTCAGGCCCAGGATGCCGGCCTTGGCGGCGCTGTAGGCATGCATCCAGATCGCGCCACGGATGGCGGCCCGGGAGGACATATTGATTATTTTACCGCCCCCGCCTTCGATCATGACCGGCGCCACTTCCCGGGAGCATAAGAATGTGCCCGTAAGGTTAATCGCCAGCGTCTTCTCCCACGCCGCCAGGCTGAACTGGGTCAGCGGCGCCGGCCCCGGGGCTCCCCCCGCATTATTGACGAGGATATCGATGCGGCCGAGCTCTTTTTTTACTTTTTCCACCATGGAGCGGACTGAATCGGGGTCGGTTACATCGACAGGCACAGGTAAAGATCTGACCCCCAGGCGGGCGATTTCGCCGGCAATCCCGGCCAGCTCTTCGCTGCCGGTCCCGGCTTTATAACCGGGAAACTCGTCAAAAGAACCGGTGATGTCCGCCACAACAATAGCGGCGCCTTCTTCAGCCAGCCGCAGGGCGCAGCTGCTGCCGATGGCGTTTTTCCGGCCCGCTCCCGTAATCAAGGCCACTTTTCCGGAAAGTCTTTTCATGGACAGCCCCCTTCCCACAACGGTACGCGATTAACCCCGGTGCTTCCGCCGTTACCGCCCGCCGGAACCTCGCCCACCGGTTAGAGTTATTGTTTCTTTATTTTTTGCCGATTACCTTCCCAAAGCGCTCCCCAAAGCGGACACAATAATCAATCCGCCCGAAGATCACACCGCCCGAAGATCGATTTGCTTTCTTTGTTTTTTTTTGTTACACTATTGCTGTAAAGGATTATTACTTGACAGGAGCGGCGATGCTTGACAAGTTAAACCGGGTCAACCTGCTTTACGATATATACGGTCCGCTGCTGACGCAACGCCGGCAGGAGGTGCTGCAGCTGTATTTCAGCGACAACCTTTCGCTGGGGGAGATCGCCGCTGAATACGGGACCAGCCGCCAGGCGGTTTATGACCTGATCCGGCAGGCGCTGGCGGCGCTGGAGGACTTGGAAGCAAAGTTGGGGTTCTACAAGCTTTTTCAATTCCAGCAGGAAAGGTTGCTGGAAGCGGACCGGATCCTGGGGCGGGCGCAGCTGGCGGCGGCGGAGCAGGAGCGGCTGCGAGAGATAATCCGGGAGCTGCGCCAGCAGAACGAGCAGTAGCCCGCATAGGTTGGCTTGTTGTGGAAGACCCCCCGTTCCGGATCTGAAGGCGAAGGAGCAAGTAAATGTTTGCGCATTTGGCGGAAAAGCTGCAAAAAACCCTGCGCTACCTGCGCGGCAAGGGTAAATTAAGCGAAAAAGACGTCGACCTGGCCATGCGGGAGATCAGGCTGGCCCTCTTGGAGGCGGATGTTAACTTCAAGGTGGTCAAAGACTTTGTCGCCGCTGTCAGGGAGCGGGCCGTGGGCAAGGAGGTGCTGCATAGCCTGACCCCCGGACAGCAGGTGGTTAAAATCGTGCACCAGGAGCTGACCGCCCTGATGGGCCGCGAGCAAAGCCGCCTGCTGGCCTCCACCGCCCCTCCCGCGGCTGTGATGCTGGTTGGGCTGCAGGGCTCCGGCAAAACCACCACCGCGGTGAAGCTGGCGGTCCACCTGCAGCGCGGCGGGCGGCGCGCGCTGCTTGCGGCGGCCGACATCTACCGTCCCGGCGCCATTCGCCAGCTCGAAGTGCTGAGCGAATCGGTAAAGATGCCTTTCTACAGCGGCGCCAACGCCAGGCCGGTAGAGATCTGCAGGCAGGCCCTGAAGCTGGCCTCCCGCGAAGGATACGATTACGTGATCCTCGACACCGCCGGGCGGCTGCACCTGGATGAAGCGATGATGGACGAGCTCAAGGAGATCAAGGCCGCGGTAAAGCCGGCCGAGGCGCTCCTGGTGGTGGATGCCATGACCGGGCAGGACGCGGTAAACGCCGCCGCCGCGTTTCACCGGGCGGTCGGCTTGACCGGCGTGATCCTGACCAAACTGGACGGGGATACCCGGGGCGGGGCGGCCCTTTCCGTACGCTCCGTAACCGGCTGCCCGATCAAATTCGCCGGGGTGGGCGAAAAGGTTGACGCCCTGGAGCCCTTCCACCCGGAAAGGATGGCCTCGCGCATCCTCGGCATGGGCGACGTGCTGACGCTGATTGAAAAAGCGGAGGCCGGCATGGATCTGGCCAAGGCCCGGGAGCTCGAGCAGAAGCTGCGCAAGCAGCAGTTTACCCTGGACGATTTCCGCGACCAGCTCCAGCAGCTGCGCAAAATGGGCCCCCTGGAAGAGATTATGGCCATGCTCCCCGGGGCTGCACAGCTGCCCCGGGAGCTGAAGCAGCTTTCGTTCAATGAAAGCCAGTTCAAGCGGATCGAGGCGATCATCTCGTCCATGACCAGGGACGAACGCCGGAACCCGGCCCTGATCAACAGCAGCCGCCGCCGCCGCATCGCCTCAGGCAGCGGGACCGCCGTCCAGGATGTGAACCGCCTGCTGGCCCAATTTGCCCAAATGCAAAAGATGTTCAAGCAGATGGGATCGATGAAACAATTTAAGAAGGGAAAGAAGGGGTTCCCCTTTTTATAGACCAAAACCGGATCAAAATTGCATACAGCGGAGGTGAAACAATTGTCAGTGCGGATCAGATTGAAAAGAATGGGCGCCAAGAAAAAACCTTTTTACCGTATTGTGGTGGCCGACTCCCGTTTTCCCAGGGACGGCAGGTTTATCGAGGAGATCGGTTTTTACAACCCCACCACCAAGCCGACCACGTTTGAAGTCGATACGGAAAAGGCGCAGCAGTGGCTGTCGCGCGGGGCCAGGCCTTCCGATACGGTAAAAGAGCTTTTTGACAAAGTTGGTCTCACCAAGTAGGCCGGCAGGGAGGAACAGCATGAAACAGCTGTTGGAATTTATTGTCAAGGCGCTGGTAGACGAACCTGACCAGGTGGAGGTACGGCAGCTGGAAGCGGAACGCTCCGTCATCCTGGAGCTGCGGGTGGCCTCCGGCGATATGGGTAAAGTGATCGGAAAACAGGGCCGCATCGCCAAGGCGATCCGCGCCGTGATCGGCGCCGCCGCCGTCAAGGACAACAAAAGAGTAATGGTGGAAATAGTCAAGTGAGCAGCGACGGCAAGCTGCCGGAGGGGCAGGCGAAGGATTACGCCGTTACCATCGGGAAGATCCTCTCGCCTTATGGCACCGGCGGTTTAATCAAGGTTTACCCGTATTCCGATTTTCCGGAACGGTGCTACGAGCTCAAAGCCGTAACCGTCGAGTTGAACCGGCGGCGCCGGGCCATGGCCGTGGAAAAAACGTCCGTTTTCGGCCGTTTTTGGCTGTTTAAGCTTGAAGGTGTCGACTCGCGTGAAGAGGCGGCACGGTTGGGCGGCGCACTGGTGCTGATCCCCCCGGAGGAACGGAGGCCCCTTCCCCCCGGAAGATATTATTTCGACCAGATCATCGGCCTGGATGTTTACACCGCCGCAGGCGTATTGCTGGGCCGGATCACGGATATCATTTCTACCGGGGGACATGATCTTTATGTCTGTCAAGCCGCTGCGGATGAAGGGAAGGAGCTAATGCTGCCGGCGGTGAAAGAGTTCGTCAAAGAGATCGACCCGGCCGGCGGCCGCATGGTTGTCGAGATCCCGCCGGGGTTGACCGAGCTGTAACGGGAGTCGCCATGATCATTGATGTGTTGACCATATTCCCCGGGATCCTGAAAGGCCCTTTCAGCGAAAGCATGATCAAAAGGGCGCAGGAACGGGGGTTGGTAAAAATCGAGCTAACCGATCTGCGTTCTTTCGCCCGGGGCAGGCACCGCCAGGTGGATGATACCCCTTACGGCGGCGGCGCGGGGATGGTTTTTAAACCGGAACCGCTTTTTGAGGCCGTGGAGGCCCTCAGCGGCGAAGCGGCCAGGGTAATTCTCCTTACCCCCCAGGGGAGGACTTTCAACCAGGCTCTTGCCCGTGAATTGGCCCGCGAAGAACGCCTGCTCCTGATCTGCGGCCGTTACGAGGGCGTCGACGAAAGGGTGCGGGAGGCGCTAGTCAATGATGAAATTTCTATCGGCGACTATATCCTTTCCGGGGGCGAACTGGCGGCGGCGGTGGTGATCGATGCCGTGGTGCGGCTTCTGCCGGGGTTCCTGGAGGAAGAAAGCACGGCGGAAGAATCGTTCAGCGGGCATCTCTTGGAATGCCCTCATTATACCCGTCCCCCGGTTTTTCGGGGTATGGCCGTCCCCGGGGTGCTGCTGTCCGGGAACCATGCCGCCATAGCGCAGTGGCGCCGGTGCCAGTCGCTGCGCCGGACCTGGGAAAGGCGGCCGGACCTGCTGGCCAAAGCGGAGCTGTCTCCGGAAGACCGGCAGTGCTTGGAGCGCCTGGTAAAAAAAGATGAATAGCCCGCTTGGCCACACGCGTATATTTTGCCGGCGGGTAGAAAAATAAAGGTACAGATTATGTAGACAGAACAGCCGGTTTAAGGTAGATTTAAAAAAGATGGGTCAATTTAACGGATGACGGCCGGCGGAGACCGGAACCCTTTTTACCGTAATCCCGGGCAGAGGGACCATCCGCCTGAATTTTGAAGGAGGTCTTTTCGAGGTGGACTTAATCAAAGATGTAGAGAAGCAATATCTGAAAGAAGAAATCCCTTCCTTTGCCCCCGGTGATACGGTGAAGGTCCATGTCAAGGTGGTGGAAGGGGCCCGCGAGCGGACCCAGGTTTTTGAAGGGGTAGTGATCGGGCGCAAGGGCAGCGGCCTGAAAGAAACTTTTACCGTGCGCCGGGTCACATACGGAATCGGGGTGGAGCGGATCTTCCCCGTTCATTCGCCGGTAGTAGACCGGATTGAGGTAGTCAAAAGAGGCCGGGTCCGCCGGGCCAAACTCTACTACCTGCGCAAACTGACCGGCAAGGCAGCCCGTATACGCGAACGCCGCTAACAGATCGACACAGGGATGAGTGAGATGAACAGGTCAAGGGAAGTATGGGAATGGGTCCGCTCCATCGCCATCGCCGTCCTGCTGGCCCTGGTGATACGCTTCTTCCTCTTCGAAGTGTTTGTGGTGGAGGGAAGATCCATGTATCCCACCCTGCAAGACCATGAGCGGCTGGTGGTGAACAAGCTGGTTTACCGTTTCGACGAGCCGCAACCGGGGGATATAGTCGTGTTCGAATACGAACCGGGGCGCGATTTTATCAAAAGGGTGATCGGCGTCGGGGGGGACACCATCGAGATACGAGGCGGGGAGGTCTACCGCAACGGGGTCCTGCTGGAAGAACCTTACCTGAGCGAGCGTATGGATTCCCCGGATTACGGCCCGGTGGTGGTGCCTTACGGTTATTTCTTCTTAATGGGGGATTACCGCCGCAACAGTATGGACAGCCGCGACCCCAGGGTCGGGTTTGTTTCGCTGGAAAAGATCAAAGGGCGGGCCCTGTTTATTTTTTGGCCTCCCTTTGAAACAAGGGTTATCACCAGCAGGGTGGCGGAATAGTGACCGGGGCCCAGTGGTATCCCGGCAACATGGCTCGGGCGATGCGCCTGCTCCAGGAAGAGCTTAAACTGGTCGACCTGGCCGTGGAGCTTTTGGACGCCCGCATCCCCGCCAGCAGCCGGAATCCTCACTTTTCCCGCCTGATCGGTTCAAAACAGCACCTGGTATTACTGCATAAGGCCGACCGGGGGGAGCGGAGAGTCACAACCCGGTGGCTTTTTCATTTCCAGAAAACCGGCCTTCATGCTTTGCCTTTCAGCGTTTTCATGCCGCAATCCCTGGGCTTATTTTTCAACTACCTCACGCAGCAGGAGCTTCTGCTGCGCCCGGCGCGGCTGAAAAGGCCGCTGCGGCTGATCATCACCGGTATCCCCAATGTGGGCAAATCAACATTGATCAATTACCTGGTCAAAAAGGCGGCGGCCCGCACCGGGGACAGGCCCGGGATCACCAGGGGCCGCCAGTGGATCCGCCTTTTGCCGGGGTTCGAGCTGCTTGACACGCCCGGCATTCTCTGGCCCAACCTTTCCGAGCAAACCGCGCTCCCGCTGGCGGCAGTGGGGGCGCTGCCGGCCGGCCGGGTGGAACCGCAGCGCTTGGCCGCCTGGCTGCTGGCTTTGATTGTGCAGAGGGGCAAAGAGGACCGGCTGCGGCGGCGCTATCCCGGTTTGCAGCCGGGCGAACCCGAAGCGATGCTGGAGCAGATCGGTTTAGGGAGGGGGCTCCTCATGCAGGAGGGAAAGGTAAACCTGGAGCGCTCCGCGTCGCTGCTGCTGCGCGATTTTCAAAATGGGGCCCTGGGCCGTCTCTCCTTGGAAGAACCGCCGTAGTGAGAGGTGAGAAGTGAGAGGTTGGAAGTGGGAAAAAGATACCGTTTAACGATTTCTAACCCGGCTCCACTCCTTAGATCTCACCTCTCACCTCTCAATTGCGAGACATGCCTAGCATAGCAGAGGTCAGATTCGGAGGCCGGAGGCGAACGGCCCGCTTCTGGATGCTTGGGGGCGGGGCCTCCGCTCAAAGCGGAGGGTGGAGGAGAACGGCCTGCGATGGGAGGGCATGGCGGCGCTTGCGCCGCCCGCCAGGCGGAAGCAGGCGTTACAAGGAGGGGAAAAAGCGTTTGCGGTTGAACCGGATCAGCCTGGTTGAGCTGGCTGCCTACCTGGAGGACCGGCATGAGCTCTTGCCGGAGGAAGAAGCAGGGCTGCGGGCCGATCCCCGCCGCGGGGCGCGGCTGCTCCTGGAGCGCTGTTTGCAGCGCCGGCGGGAGATGGAAGCGGAAACAGCCCGCTTACAGATGATGCTGGCCGAAGAAAGAAAATTCTGGCGCCAGGGCATCAGGTTGGTGGCCGGGGTCGACGAAGCCGGGCGCGGCCCGCTGGCCGGCCCGGTCGTGGCCGCCGCGGTGATCCTGCCGCCGGAAACGCCGATCCCTTTGCTCAACGATTCGAAGCAGCTTGCCCCGGCGGTGCGGGAGAAACTGTTTGACGAAATTCACCGGGCGGCCGCCGGCGTCGGCATCGGCATCGCCCCGGTGGAGGAGATTGACCGGATTAATATCTACGGCGCGTTAATGCAGGCCATGCGGGACGCGCTCTCCGCGCTCCCCCTGGAGCCGGAAATAGTCCTTGTGGACGGCTTCCCGATCCGGGAGCTGGCGTTAAGACAAAAAGCGATCAAGGGAGGAGACGCCCTGTCCCTTTCCATCGCCGCCGCTTCCGTCGTGGCCAAAGTCACCCGGGACCGGATGATGCTTGACCTGCACCGCCGCTATCCCGCTTACGGCTTTGACCGGCACAAGGGCTACGCGACAAAGGACCACCGGCTCGCCCTGAAGCGGGTGGGCCCCTGCCCCGCCCACCGCCGTTCATTCAAGCTCAGCCCCGGCGCCGGCGGCGCGGAACCGGAAGAAGGCGGGCAGTGATGTCGGCGAAGCGGCGGCGGGTCGGCTTGGCCGGAGAGAAGGCGGCCCGGGAGTACCTCCAGGGTTGCGGCTTACGCATCGAAGCGGTAAACTACCGCTGCCCCCTGGGTGAAATCGATATCGTGGCCCGGGGAAAGAAAGCCGTGGTCTTCGTGGAAGTGCGCGCCCGCACCGGCGGCGGTTTCGGGACCCCGGCTGAATCCATTACCGCGCTGAAGCAGAACCGCCTGAAACGGTTGGCGGAACATTTCATGCGCTGCCGCTATGGACGGGAAGTCCCCTGCCGTTTTGACCTGATCGCGGTGATCATGGATCCGGAAAGCCTGGCGGTGCGGGATTTGCGCCATTACCGGGGTATCATTGGTTAATTTTTTCCCGCATCCCGTCCATTACCATCCGTCTAAAAAAGTCCAATAATTAAATGATGTTAACATAATGTTACGAGTCTTTAACAATTTCACGGGCATACCCCGAAAGGGCCTGTTTGTCAGGCTCTTTTTTAATACATATAATTAAGTTAACATAAACGCCGAATCATTTAGTACGGGGGATCCATTTTGGGGGTGAACCGCGCTTTCGCGGAGGGACCACTCCTGTCCCTAACCCGTCAGCTAACCCCGGAGGCGTAACAAAGGAGGTTTACTTATTGTTCAGATCCTTTAAGGCGATCCTGGTCGTATCGGTAATGCTCCTGGTCTTCGGCGCCGGAGCGGCAGAGGCGTCAATCCGGCACACCGTGCAGCGGGGCGAAACGCTGTGGCGAATCTCCCAGCACTACGGGACAACACTTGATGCGGTTGCCGCGGCCAACAACCTCTCCAACGTCAACCTCATTTACCCCGGACAGACCCTGGTGATCCCGGGGAAACACCTGGTCGCCCGCGGTGAAACGCTCTGGTCGATTGCGCAGCGTTACGGCACTACCGCGGCGGCAATCGCCTCGGCCAGCAGGCTGAGTAACCCGAACCTGATTTACCCGGGGCAGATCTTGACCTTGCCCGGCGGCGTGGATACGGGCTCCGCGCCATCGCCGCCTGCGGCGCCCTCGACGCCGCTCCCTTCCCGCGGGGAGACGTCGCTGTCTGCGGCCGACCTGGACTTGTTTGCCCGCCTGGTCCACTCCGAAGCGGCCGGAGAACCGTATCTGGGGCAGGTGGCGGTGGCGGCTTCGGTCCTGAACCGGGTCAAAGATCCCCGTTACCCCAATACTGTGCGCCAGGTTATCCTGCAGGTTGTGAACGGCTACTACCAGTATTCACCGGTCCTGGACGGGCGGATTAACCTGCCCGCGAACGAAACAGCCTACCGCGCCGTGCGCGACGCCCTGAACGGCTCCGACCCCTCCCTGGGCGCGACCGGCTTCTACAATCCCAGTAAAACCACCAATCAGTGGGTGCGCAGCCAGCCTGTGACCACCGTGATCGGCAACCATGTCTTCTTCCGGTAATGGAAACCGGTAAAATGCGGCAGGGCCTTCCGTAAAAACGGGAGGCCTTTTTTTATGATTCTGCGGGAGCGGCGCTTGAATTGCTCCGGCAGCCCGATATTTTGACTGACCCGGCGCGGCCAACCCGCTTGTGTAACTTTGCCCTGCAGGATGCATATAATATGTAAACACCATATGGCGCCGGGTATAGATGCGCCGCTACGCACAGCCCGGTGTAACTGAACTTAATTTCGTTAACCGGAAAGGAGCAGCCAGATGAAACGACCCGGACCGGGATCTGGTAAGAAAAAAACTTTATCGCCGGAGGATCTGGACCTGTTTGCCCGCCTGGTGCATGCCGAGGCGGCGGGTGAGCCGTTCGCGGGGCAGGTGGCGGTAGCGGCGGTAGTGCTTAACCGGGCCGGCGACCCGCGTTATCCCGATACGGTGCGGGAGGTAATCTTGCAGGTATGGAACGGCTGCCACCAGTTTTCACCTGTTTCCGACGGCAGGATTAATCTCCCCGCCGGCGAGTCGGCCTTTCGCGCCGTAAAAGCTGCCCTGCACGGCCTCGACCCTTCAAACGGGGCCACCGGTTTTTACAACCCCGCCGGCACCCGCGACCAGTGGGTGCGCAGCCAGGCGGTTACGGCTAAGATTGGTAACCACATTTTTTTCCGCTAGCAAATCCGGGCCTCCTAACTTCCGGGAGACCCTTTCCTTTTGCAGCGCCAACCAAATGTTCTGCCGCCGGATCAGGCATATCCGCGAGCGTGGTTCTCATGCATTCCGGATACGCCACAGCCGGAATTTGCACTTCCCGCCCCGCCGGCGATAATATTTGTGAAAATATTCCCGGCGCCAGGACAGGGTGTCGGCAATCGTTTTTTCCAGCGGAAGCGGGGCAAAGCCCAGTTCTAACCGCGCCTTGTCGTTGCTGAAACTGGAATTGTCTACGACGGTCTGCAGCGAATAACGGGTATACTGCGGGATGGTGTTGGCCAGGCGGTAAAAGTGCTGGGTGAAGCTGGAGAAAAAAAGGGCCAGGTGGAAAGGCACCATTACCAGGGGCGATTTGATCCCGGCGATTTCCTGGGTGATCTGGCGCAGTTTTTCCAGGGTGACGCGTTTTCCCGAGAAGATGTAGGCTTCACCGCGGCGCCCTTTTTGCGCCGCCAGGATCATTCCGCGGGCCACGTCCCGGACATCGACGAAGTCAAAGGCGCCGCTTACCAGGAAATGGAGCTTCCTGGCGGCAAAGGAGCTAATCAGCTGCCCCATTTCCGACCCGCGGTAATCGTAAGGGCCGATAATACCGGTCGGGTAGACAATGACGGCATCCAGCCCCTGCCCAATCGCTTCCAGGACCGCCAGCGTCCCGGCGGCTTTGGTCCGGTCGTAAGCCCCGGCGGGATTATCCGGATCCAGCGGGGTCGCTTCGGTGATGGTAACACCGTGGGGCTCCCTCCTGAAAGCGTGGACCGAGCTGGTATGCACCATCCGGCGGACATTAGCTTTCAGCGCCGCAGCGGCCGTGTTGCGGGTCCCCTCGACATTAACCCGGTGCATCAGCTCTTCCGCGCCGGGGATGATGGAGATAACCCCCGCCAGGTGATAAACAGTCTCCACCCCGGCCATGGCTTTTCCCAGGGCGTCCGGGTCCAAAACGCTTCCCGCCACAAGTTCTACAGCCAGGCCGCTCAGCGAATCGCAGCACTCACCCGGTAAAACGAGCGCCCGCACCTGCTCCCCCCGGGCCAGCAGTTTCCGCACCAGCACATTGCCGACGTGGCCCGTTGCGCCGGTAACCAGGTTCATTGAACAACTACCTCCTTATTAACCCGTCCAGCAGGATCTGCATGCTGTCTGCGGTTACTTTACCCCAATCCCTGCGGGGGTCGATCAGGCTTTGCAGGAAGAGCCCGCTGGCCAGGGAAAGCAGCACCTGGGCCGCGGAAACCGGGTCGACGGGCGCGAGGCTGCCCTCCCTGATGCCGCGCTTGATCAGTCCGGTAAAAATTTTTTGATACCTTTGATACGTGGCGATGGAGGCCTTGCGGACGGTTTCGTCACGGCTGGCCTGGGCCCACAGCTCCAGGAAGAGGCCGGTCTTGCTTTGATCGGCCTGAAATGCGCCCTGCATCAGGTGTGACATTTTAAGCAGGCTTTCAGGGACATTAACGGTTCCGCCGGCGAAGTGCGCCAACATCTCCTGCAGATCCGCCAGCCAACTTTCGAGCAGTGCCAAAAAGACCTTTTGCTTGCTTTCAAAATGGTAGTAGAAGGCGCCCTTGCTAACGCCGGCCCGGTCGCAGATCTCAGCCACCCCGGTTTCCGCATAGCCTTTTTCCGCGAAGCACAGGGCCGCGGCATCCAAGATGGCCCCCCTGGTTTCTTCCCGCCTTTGTTCGTTTTTCACGGTGTTCCTCCCTCTAAAAACCGACCGGTCGTTATGTATTTATTGTATAATAAAATGCTTCAGCCGTCAACTCCATTATTCTATCTATGCTTAACTTAATGTTTTATGACACCCATCACAGGCAGGGAGTTTTAATGGCTGATTTTCGATGGGTTTTATCGAACTGGCGAAAGATTATTGTTGATTATAGTTACCGGTAAAAAACAATGACAGTTCCACTTTCAATATTCCGTCATATACCAATAATATAACACCAGGTGAAATAAGGAGATTGTTCTTCTTTTGTTTTCTCAAAAGGTTGATTCAGCGGGTCCTGTCGTAGAGGTAATGGTAGGGGTTATTACCGCCATGAATTTGCACAACCAGGTTGTCCATCCTCGCATACAGTTAATGGCGGAAGCCAATAAACAAGTAAACAATACTTTATACTATTTTTCAATCCAAGGGGTGAAGATAAGTGCACGTACTTACTGGCATACGCAGAGAAAAGCCTGGCTCCGGAGGGAGTTTGACATTCCGGATATTTTATATCTTAGAAGTGGCGTTAGTAAGTACGACAACAAGTTGATCGATATGAGAGCGGAACTGCAACGCAACGGACCCGGCAGTTTAGATATAATCGGTATTCCGGTAAGATTGGGAGCTCCCGGTTCCCCGATTACCACTCATGCGGACGCCTACAGGTTTAACGACATTGGAATATGCCAGGTACCTGTTTAACCGGCCGCACAGGGTTAAAGCCGGGGTTGCGCATAAATAAAATTATTATCCGGAGCGTTATGAGGCGGTTACAAATGAGGAAGCGAAGCCCGAAAGTTACAGTTGTGATGCCTGTTTTCAACGGGGAAAAGTATTTGCGGGCAGCCGTTGACAGTATCTTAAACCAGACTTTTACCGACTTTGAACTGCTGGTCATCGATGACGGCTCGACCGATTCCAGCGCCGCTATTATCAGCGCTTATCATGATCGGCGGGTCAAGCTTATCCAATTCTCAAAAAACATGGGTATCTCCGCCGCGCTGAATTCGGGTATTGAACTGGCCAGAGGTCAATACCTGGCCAGGATGGACAGTGACGACATCAGCCTGCCTGAACGCCTGGCCGGTCAGGTTTTTTTTATGGAGGCAAACCCTGAGTATGGGTTGTGCGGTACAAACGTCCGGTCGATCAACTCCGAAGGAAAGGTCATTTCATCCCCCTGGTGGTCCAAGACCCCGGTCCCCCTGGAATGGACATTGCTTTGGACTAACCCGATTGCGCATCCGACCGCCGTCATGCGGATGGATCTCCTCCGGCAGTTCAATCTGAGGTATCGGAACATTCCAAATGAAGACGGGGATCTGTGGAGCCGCCTCGTTTTAAAAACCCGGATCACCAGGCTGCCGGAAACGCTCCTCCATTACCGCTGCCGTCCCGACGGCGCCTTTAACACCGGAAGAATAGAACACCTCCGCCAGGCCATCGAATCCAGCCGGGAACTGGCGCGGGCGATCACCGGGCGTGAGGCGCCTGTATTCCACCGCTGCCTGACGGTATATTCACGAGCCCTGGAAGAAAAACCGCTACCCTGTGACAGGAAAGCCGCAGCCGGGTGGGTGAACTTTCTTTTAGATCAATCGAGGAAGTATTGGAGATGGGGCAATGAAAAGTATTATGCTGCATTGGCCGACGGGTGGAGGCGGCTCAAGCGGTATTTCTCTGCAGTAACTTCACCCTGATAGATAAATCCTCTGCCACGGACTGAAAATTGAACAGTATAGTGCCGATATGCTTCCATAAGTGCCGATAAGGCGCAAAAGGAATCAGGTTTATAACGAGGGATTTTTATGCATGGATACAAAGTAGATCACCGGTATTTTAGTTTTAATCTGAGTCTTCCCGCTAACCTAAGCGGCCTCCGGGGCGAACCCTATTTAATCTGCAAGGCTGACCTGGAAACGCTGGCGGCCAGGATTATCACCGGTTACGCCGGCCGAACGGTAAAGCATACCCTGGTTAAATTGAGGGATACGCCGCACTTCCAGTATGTTTGCGGCAATCAGGCACCGTATCTTCAATACCTGGAAACCTATGGCATTGATGTCGGGTTCGGGGCGGAGCATTCGCGCGAAAATTTTGAGCGGCTGCTGTCTGCAAATGAAAAGTACTTGGAAGGAGCCTACTCCTCCAATTATATAATTTGTGAACAAGTCAATACAAAAACCGGCGTGATCGCCGTGATCCTGGACGGTGTGCACCGCGCGTCTATCTTGCTGGCGCAGGGGATCAGAGAAGTACCGGTTGCTTTCATCTTCGAGAAAAATCCCCTGCCGCCTTTGGCCCAGCTGGACCGGTATCTTCACGATTACCGCGACGATTTTCCGGAGTGGTATACGCCGCTTGAAATTAAGGGCAGGGTGATTCACGAGCGCACCTATCCCGGTTTCAAGGAGCGCCCGGAATTCTTATTTAACAAAGAACGCGGCAAGAGTAAATGGGATTTTATTATCGCCAAAAACCTGCCCGACCTGAAAGGCAAAACAGTATGTGACCTGGGGTGCAATGCCGGGCTTTACAGCATCTACATGTCGCAATTGGGCGCCCAAAAAGTGGATGGCTACGATCGGGCGGAAAACGTGGTTCAGCCGACAAACGAACACTTGCCCAGGCAAAACGTGGTACAGCAGGCTTATTTTGTGAAGAATCTGTTCAGCCTGGCCGGCGAGCAGAACCTGGCTCGGATCAGCTATATCGAGTGCGATATCGCCACCCTGGATTTTTCAGCGCTGAAATATGATTTTTTCTTCTCCTGCTGCGTGCTCTACCATTTTGGAGCTAAGTTCGAAGAGTGTATCCAAAAAATCAGCGCCAATATTCCCGAAGTGTTTCTCCAGACCAATCTCGGGCATCGAGGCCCCGCCCTGGCCGCCCTGACCGGCATCGAATATCACCGGGATCTGCTGCAAAAATACGGCTACGCCGTAAAAATCGATGCCCCTGCCGGGTACAATTACCCGGTCATTTACGGCAACAAAAGTCTTTAAATTGAGGGGGAGGCGCTAATGAGAAGCTCTCCGCAGTTAACCGTTCTTACCGAACCTGCCGGTGAGGGCGGCAAAAAATACGGCGGTCATTTTGCCGTCACGCGCAGCCTGGTTGAAGGCCTGCAAAAAATCAAAGCCGATTATAATTACAATCCCGGCGCCATCACCGAAGTGGGAGAGACGGTGGCGGTCTTGAGCGGCATCGAAACCCTGCGGGAGGCGATGGACTGGAAAAACAAGGGTTATATCCATAAACTGCTGGGCGGTCCGAACCTGATGACAGTCCGCGCGAAAGGATTCCGGGAGATTTTCTCCTCGCCGGCAGTGGATGTCTGCCTGGTGCCGGCCGATTGGGTGCGCATCGCCTATGAAGAAACGGCGCCCGCCCTGAAAGGAAAGATCCGGTGCTGGTACGCCGGTGTGGATGAGAACTACTGGCAGCCGGAGAAAAAAACGGCCAAAGATAAAACAGCACTGGTCTATTGGAAAACGGAGCCGGCAGAATTCAACCGGCAAGTCGAGAGGATCCTGCTGGAACATGGCTGGAACCCCGTCAGGGTTGTTTACGGCCGCTATACTGCCGGAGAGTTTAAAGAACTTTTGGCCAAAAGTGTTTTTGCGGTGTTTTTGAGCAGGAGCGAGAGCCAGGGGCTGGCCCTGGCCGAAGCGTGGTCCATGGATGTGCCTACTCTGGCATGGTCGCCCCGCGAACTGGTTATCGAAGCCCGGCCGTATTCTGTTTTCTCGGCCTCCCCTTACTTGAGCGATCCGACAGGACTGCAATGGACGACCGCCGGTGAACTGGAACAACTGCTTGAGGCCCTCCCCGCAAAATTAGCCGCTTTCAAGCCAAGAAAATGGGTTTTAAAAAATATGACCGATGCCGTCGCAGCCCAAAAATTTTTGGCAATAGTGAATGAGAAGGACGGCTAATCCGAGTCCCTGATCTATCAGAATGTCCATCACAGGGTTACACACTCCGCGGATGATTCATATAATATATCAATGTTGAAAAAAAGGCGGGCGGCCATGCAAGACAGTACCGTTGCGGCACTAATCTTCAGCAAGGACAGAGCGATGCAGCTGGAATCCGTCTTCAGCTCGCTGCTGCTGCACTGCCGGGATAGAGAAAACCTGGCCCTGAAGGTGCTTTATCTTACCTCCGGCTCATTCCATGAAAAACAATACCGGAGATTGAGCAAAGATTACCGGGGCGTGGCCTTTCTCCGGGAAGACAATTTTAAATCACAGGTCCTCGCCGGCCTGGAAACAGCTGAACACGTGCTGTTTTTGGTGGACGACGCCGTTTTCATCCAAGATTTTACCATCGCCGATATCAAGGCCTGCCTGGAAAACAACGCGGAGGCCCTTGGATTTTCCCTGCGATTGGGAACCAACACCGCTTATTGTTATTCCCGCGACATCTCGCAAGAGCTACCCGCATTTAGCGAAACAGCAGGCGGCTTTTTAAAATACGACTGGAGCGCCGCCGCAGGCGATTTCGGTTACCCCCTGGAGATCTCCAGTTCGCTCTACAGGGTTGGCGATATCGCCCCTTTGCTGCGGCAGCTTGAGTTTGCCAACCCGAATACGCTGGAAGGCCAAATGGCCGCGCATAAGCATCTTTTTATGAACCGGAAAAATTACCTTTTGTGCGGCCGCCGCTCCATCGCTTTCTGCAACCCGGTAAACATGGTGCAAAACGTTTGGTCAAACCGGTCCGGCAGCAACCCCCAATATACGGTTGACCGGTTGGGCCGGCTGTTTGAACAGGGTTACCGTATTGACGTGGCAAAGTACAGCGGCTATCTACCCAACGCCTGCCACCAGGAAGTTGATTTAATCTTCAGGGATGCGGAGGGATCGTGATGCAAAACTGGACCGTCAGTGATATCCGCTGGGCCAATCTCGGCGACCTGCGCTTGCCGTTATGGGTGAACTGGAACAGGCAAAACCCGCTTCCCGATTATTTCTGGCAAAGGATCTGGGAATACCCCTACGTGGCTTCCCGCATCCCCGCTTCGGGCAAAGCGCTCGATATCGGAGGCACCTATCCTTTCGTCTTGTTCCCCAATTTCCCCCAAGCCGTGTCGGTCGACTGCCGGAACTTAAATGAAATCGATCACCCGCTGCACGCGGGAAAGTGGCCGGCGGAGAAGCTGGTCATTTGCGATGCTGCAAAGGTACCCTTTGCCGGCAACTCCTTTGATTATGCCTTCAGCGTGTCGGCGGTGGAAGAGATGCCCGACCTGTTCGCGGTGATCACAGAAATGATCCGCCTGGCCCGCTACCGGGTGGTGATCACCATGGATGTGAGCGACACCCTGGGCGTACCGCTCTCCCGGCTGAGAGAGCTGGCCGGGTTCCTGGGGGTGCGGATCCCGCTTCTCCCTCCCGATGCCCTCCGGTCGACCTCGCCGGTGTTGAAAGAGTTCGGCCAGCAAATCAAAGAAGATTATAAGCATATCCGCGTCCTGGGGTTCACGCTCGACGCCCGCGATCGTCCCCGCTCGATCGCCGTCCTGCTGCCCCACTGGGAGAGCTGGCCGTTCTTAAAGCCGTGCCTGGAAACGATCCGGCAGCACCGCAACGAAAATTTAATCGAAAAAGTCTATGTTCTGGATGACGCCAGCGCCGACGGCAGTTTCGAGCAGGCGATGGAGACCTTTAAAGATGACCCGGGGATCGAATTCCACCGTATCGACAGGCCGAACAAGCACGAGCCGGATGTCGGGATGCTGCTGGATCGCGGCTTGAAACTGGTTAAAGAACAGTACGTGGCGGCGATTGACGCCGACCTCTTCCCGCTGTGCAAGGACTGGCTGGCTTTCCCGATCTGGCTCCTGGAAACCTACAACTGCAGTTCCGCGGGCCTGGATACGGGGCTCTCCGTGCCATACCTCTCCCAGGACAAGAGCAACACCTGGTGGCAGACCTACGAGGGGAAATGGACCGGCTACTGGACCAACGGCGGCCTTTTTGACAACGAGGTCTTCACCTGCACCAACAACCTTTACCGGATCATGCCCACAGCCCTGGCCAAGGTGGTTTCCGAGACGATCGGGTTTACCAGGGCTTCCGGCATTTCCGGCCGGGAGCCGTACCTCTCCGGGTGCGACAGCGGCGTGGCGGCCAACCATTTCATCGACATCAACCGCCTGGGACCCAAGTTCAACATTCCGCTGACCAGCTATATCGGCCTCACCCCGCGCGACGGCGCCTTCGGCCAGAATATCAGCGGGTTGGTCTTCCATTTCGCGCTGAGCACCAGGGCGCTTTCCCGCACCCGGCGCGAGGTGGCCGATGCGGGCGAAACCTACCTCTACTGGGTCAAAAGGCTCCAGGAATACAAAGGCCTGGACAGCGCCTGCCTGACAGAGATGATTGAAGCGAGCACCCATTTCCAGCCGGGCGGCTACGACGGTTCCGTTCCCGTATCCTGGTATCAGCGCGAGTACGCCTATATGCAGAAATTGCTGGAAAAATACAGGGGGCGGCCATGAAAATACTGCACACGGTCGAATTTTACCACCCCTCCGTGGGCGGGATGCAGGAGGTGGTCAGACAGCTTTCCGAACGCCTGGTTAAACTGGGACACCAGGTCACCGTGGCTACAACCAGATTGCCTGAAAGAACCGAAACCGTAATCAACGGGGTCAGGATCGCCGCATTCGCCGTTTCGGGCAATACCGTGCGCGGTTTGAACGGAGAAGTTGAACACTACCGCACTTTTTTGCTCCGCTCGGAATTCGATATCATTACCAATTTCGCGGCGCAGCAATGGGCCACCGATATCATGCTGCCCCTCCTGGACCGGATCAAGGCCAAAAAAGTGTTTGTCCCGACCGGGTTCTCCGGGCTCTACATGCCGGAGTACAAAGATTATTTTACGTCAATGCGATCATGGTTCAAGGCATACGATATGAATGTTTTTCTTTCGGACGATTACCGGGACATTAACTTTGCCCGTGATTGCGGCATCACCAGGACGACCCTGATTCCCAACGGCGCGGGGGCCGACGAGTTTCAGCCCCGGCCGGAGGCGGACATCCGCCGGGAGCTGGGCATTCCCGCCGGCCACTTCCTCATTCTGCACGTGGGGTCCCACACCGGCCTGAAAGGCCATGCCGAAGCGCTGCAGATATTCCAGCGGGCGGAGATTAAAAACGCGGCCTTTTTGCTGATCGCCAATACCTTCGGCGGCGGCGGGTGCACCAGGCGTTGCACGGCGTCGGCGTCGGCGTTTAACTCTTCCCCGGCCGCCGCACTGGCGCATAAAAATATCATCGTGGCCGAACTGCCCCGCAAAAGCACTGTTGCCGCGTACCATGCGGCAGACCTTTTCCTTTTTCCGTCCAATCTCGAATGCTCGCCCCTGGTTCTCTTTGAGGCCATGGCTTCAAAGACGCCGTTTTTAACCACCGACGCCGGGAATGCCGGGGAGATCGTGGCGTGGTCCGGCGGCGGGCTGCTGTTGCCCACGGAAAAAGAATACAGGGAATATGTTTACAGCCGGGCCGGCATCGCCGGGTCGGCCCGGCTCCTTGAAGATCTCTACAACGACGCCGCCAGACGAGAAGCGATGCAAGAGAGAGGATTTGCGGCATGGCAGAAAAGTTTTACCTGGGAGAAAATCACCCTGGAATATGAAAAACTCTACCTCAGTTTGCTTGAGGATTAATGAATAGGGGCCTGAAACATGTATTACGGGATCCTTTACCGTTAAGCCAACTGATTTCAAATGAATAAATTTAAAATGGTGGTTTTATGAGTAAGGTTGCGCTGATTACCGGCATCACGGGACAGGACGGGGCTTACCTGGCGGAGCTGCTGCTAAATAAAGGTTATATTGTGCATGGCCTGAAGCGAAGAAGCTCTCTTTTCAATACCGGCCGCATTGACCGCTTCTACCGGGACCCGCATGAAGACAATATAAGGTTCTTCCTGCATCACGGGGATATGACCGACTCGACGAACTTGGTGCGGATTGTCCAGGAAGTGCAGCCTGATGAAATTTACAACCTGGCCGCCCAGAGCCATGTCCAGGTTTCCTTTGAAACTCCCGAATATACCGCCAACGCCGACGCCCTGGGCGTTCTAAGGTTGCTGGAGGCCTTGCGGATATTGAAGCTGACCGAAAAAACTAAATTTTACCAGGCTTCGACCAGCGAGCTGTTCGGCCGGGTCCGGGAGACCCCCCAGCGGGAAACAACCCCGTTTTATCCCCGCAGCCCTTACGCCGCCGCCAAGCTCTATGCTTACTGGATCACGGTCAATTACCGCGAAGCGTACGGCATCTTCGGCTGCAACGGCATCCTCTTTAACCACGAATCCCCCTTGCGCGGCGAAACCTTTGTCACCCGCAAAATAACCAGGGCCGCGGCCCGCATCAAGTTGGGGCTGCAGGAGGCGCTGCACCTGGGCAACCTGGAGGCCAAACGTGACTGGGGTTATGCCGGGGATTTCGTGGAAGCGATGTGGCTGATCCTGCAGCAGGATCAGCCGGATGATTATGTCATCGCCACCGGGGAAACCCATTCCGTCCGCGAATTTGTCGAGCTGGCGTTTAAAAATGCCGGCATCGAGATCGCATGGCAGGGGAAAGGATTGGCGGAAAAAGGGGTGGACAGGGCGACGGGGAAAGCGCTGGTGCATGTTGTTCCGCGCTACTTCAGGCCCACGGAAGTCGACCATCTGCTCGGCGATGCGGCCAAAGCCAGGGCCAAGCTGGGCTGGCGGCCCAAAGTTACCTTCCCGGAGCTGGTCGGGATGATGGTAGCAGAAGATTACAAAACAGCTGAACGGGATCTTTTGTACCGGAACCAAGACTACCCGATTGCACACTCCTAGCCCCACTGTTTAACGCTGCATACATAGAAAGAAAAAGTGCAAAAGACTGCAGAGAGAGAAGGCCCTGGCTTGCCCGCCTGTGCCTCCAGATCAGTGCTTGTTGCGGAGCGCTTTGTGCACTTTTACCGTTGGCGAGGAAGGAGGAAATATCTGCAAGTGATCAGCGTGATGATGCCCGTATACAACGCGGCCCGGTTCTTAAGAAAAACCATGGCCAGCGTGTTCAATCAAACCGAAACAGACTTTGAACTGATCATTGTCAACGACGGTTCTACCGATCACAGTGAAGAGATTATTCTGTCGTATGACGATCCCCGGATCAGGTATTTTAAACAGGAAAACGGCGGCGAAGCCGCGGCAAGAAATACGGCCCTCGACCAGGCCAAAGGCGATTTCATCGTGTTTCAGGATGCCGACGACATCTCCGTTCCGGCCCGTTTCGAGATCTTAAAACGTCACTTCACCGGCGAGGGCATCGGTTTTGTCCATTCGGACATCGTCTATATCGACGAAAACGATCAACCGTTTCTCTACCTGGCCAGCGGCAATATCGAAAACTCGCGCCTGTTGCGATTCTTCCTGAAGTGGGGCACCCCTTTTAACAACCCGAGCATGATGGTCCGCCGGGCGGTGTTCGAGGGGTTCCGCTACGATGCCTCCCTGCGCATCGGCACGGACACCGACATGGTCTTCCGCACGGCACGACGCTGGCTCAACGTCCATGTCCCCCAGCCGCTGCTGTTGTACCGCCGCCATGCCGGCAATTTAACCAATCAAAGCACTTACGAGAACAATTTTTTACACGTGCGCAAGTTCCTGGAACGCCATACTCTTGAAGAGCTGGTTCCCGAGGTGGAGTGGGAAAGGGGCGATGCGGCCGATAACCAGGCCCAGGCCTGTGCCATTATAGCCCTGATCCTCCTCAGGCGGGGCATGGCCAAAGACGCCCCCGCCTGGATTGGCAAAGCGGTAAAACTGGCCGCGTCTCCGGAAGGGAAGCATTTCGTCGAAGCGATCGCCAAACTGATGGCGGGCGATTATCAGGCCTCCTTGACCTTGCTGGAGGCATCTCCGGTGCGCGACCACCTGGTCGAAAACTATACGGGGGAAGCTTTATCTTTAATGGGGCGAAAGGAAGAGGCGTACCATCGTTACCGGAGAGCCCTGGAGCTAAGACCCGACTATAGTGAACCCCTGGACCAGATCAAGGGCCTGGGGTGGTATAAGAAATATACCGCGGTGGCTGCCCCCTGGCGGTTATAAAAAACTGGAGTAATCAGTAGTCAGGAGTCAGAATGTAGGGCCGTAGCGTTCTGCACCCAAAGATAGAATAGTTTTCGTAGTGTAGTAATTCTGAATTCTGAATACCTGAATATTAACAAAAAAACAGGAGTGAACGAACGTGGATCTTGTTTCAGTAATCATACCCACCTTCAACCGGGCCGGCCTGATCGCAAAAGCCGTGCGCAGCGTTCTCAACCAGACACTTGCGCCATTCGAGGTGCTGGTCTGCGATGACGGCTCCACCGATAATTCGAGAGAAATCGTAGAGTCCATCGGCGACCCGCGGGTCCGCTGGCTGGAAGGTGAGCACAGCGGGCTCCCGGCGGTCCCCCGGAACCGCGGGATCTGGGCGGCCAAGGGGGATTGGCTGGCTTTTCTCGACAGTGATGACGAGTGGCTGCCGGAAAAGCTGGAGAAGCAGCTGGCCGCGGTCCATAAATTAAATTGCCTGGCCGCCTGCACCAATGCCCATGCGCTCACCCCGGGGAAAGGGATCGAGGGAGAGATGTCCGACTGGCCGAAAGAAAAAATAATCTTCAAAAACCTGATCCGGAACAACCCGGTGATTTGCAGTTCGGGATTGGTGCACTTTTCCCTGATGGAAAACGTGAGGGGTTTTCCGGAAACACCCGATTTAATCGAGGATTACGCCTTCTGGCTGCGGGTGGCCGCGTACACGGATATCGCCTTCCTGAAGGAGCCGCTGTTAATATACTGCAATAATCCGCACAGCAGTGTCAGAAGCGCTTTTCCCACGGATATCATGGTCCAAAGAATCGGTGTTTTTACCGATTTTTTAAGATGGGTCGCCGGCCGCCAGGACGGTCCGTTACTTGATAAATTTATGCTCAGATTTGCACTGGCCTATTATGTGATCAGGGGAACCATGCACTGGGATATACCGCCGTGCGGGGGAGAGGAAAACTGAGGCGATGAACAAAGAGGCCAAAATCTACGTGGCGGGGCACCGGGGCCTGGCCGGCAGCGCCCTGGTGCGCGCCCTGAAGGCGCAAGGGTACCGCAACCTTGTCCTGCGCACCCATGCCGAGCTGGACTTGACCGGCCAGGCCGCCGTGGCCGATTTTTTCAACCGGGAAAAACCGGCATACGTGTTCCTGGCCGCGGCGAAGGTCGGCGGCATCCTGGCCAACGGCACCTGCCCGGCCGAATTTATCCGGGAAAATATCCTGATCCAGGCAAACGTGATCCACCAGGCCCGGCTGAGCGGGGTCAAGAAACTGCTGTTCCTCGGCTCGTCATGCATCTACCCGCGCCACTGCCCGCAGCCCATGCGGGAGGAATACCTGCTTACCGGCCCGCTCGAGCAGACCAACGAGGCTTACGCCGTCGCCAAAATCGCCGGGATCAAAATGTGCCAGGCCTATCACCGGCAGTACGGCGCCAACTTCATCAGCGTGATGCCGACCAACCTGTACGGCCCGGGGGACAGCTATGACCCGCAAAATGCCCATGTTATACCGGCCTTGCTGCGCAAATTCCACGAAGCGCTGCCGGACAAACCGGTCGTGCTCTGGGGAACCGGTTCACCGCGCCGGGAATTCCTGCACTCGGACGACCTGGCCGGCGCCTGCCTCTACCTGATGCAGGTTTATGACCGCCCGGAAGTAATCAACATCGGCTCCGGTGAAGAGGTCACCATCCGGGAACTGGCCGCAACAATCCGGCAGATTGTGGGGCATCGCGGGCCGGTGGCCTGGGACAAAACCAAGCCCGACGGCGCCCCGCGTAAATTACTTGATCTCTCCAGGCTGCACCGCCTGGGCTGGCGGCACAAGATCGGGCTCAAAGAGGGGCTCGCCGCGGTCTATGCCGAGTTTAAAAGGGGTAATAAATTGCGTACTCGGCTATTTCCAGTTATACTTAAAGCAAGCGTTAATCAAAAGAGGTAATTGTATCATGCCTGAACTTGTTGATACCCACCCCCTCATCGAGTCTTTATTAATCGATGGATATCGCAAAATGACTCCGGCCGTCAAATTACGGCTCGCCTTGGAAATGTCGCAAACCATTGTCGAACTGTCTAAAGTTGGTATTTTAAATCGCTATCCCGGCATTTCCCAATCGGAATTAAGAAAGAGGCTGGGAGCAATTCTATGCGGTCGAGAAATCTCGATCAAAGTAAACCAATGGGATCCGGAGAAAGAGGGGTACTGATGCTTATTCCTTTTTCTGTTACCATGAAAGTGATTAAAGTCCTCGAAGAATGTGAAATCAATTACTTGATCGGCGGTTCACTCGGGAGTTCTATTTATGGAATCCCCAGGGCAACTTTAGATGCAGATTTGGTCACAGAACTCGATCGCACCAAGGTGGAACAACTGGTGGAGAAGCTAAAAGATGAATTTTATATTGATGCCGGTATGATTCATAAAGCTATTCAAGATCAGAGTTGCTTTAATTTAATCCATTTGGAGACCATGTTTAAAGTAGATATTTTTATCTTAAAGAATGACCCCTACGCTCAAGAGGAATTTTCCCGGCGCAGACCTGAAATTATCGCGGAAACCGGCCAAATGATTCAAGTTGCATCCCCGGAGGATATTATTCTTACTAAGCTTGTATGGTATAAAAATGGTGGATTTGTGGCTGACCGGCAATACCAGGATGCCAAAGGGGTATTGTTAGTTCAAGAGGTACTCCTCGACCATGATTACTTGACGCATTGGGCGAAAGTATTAGGCGTTGATGATTTGTTGGGAAAAATATACTTGGATGTTCGTAAAAATAAGCAATAGTAACGGATCCTATGTTTTATTGTCCAGCATATCCTTCTACTGCATCGACTCGAAAACAACTTCAGTTGCTGAAGATAATTGATTTTCAGCTTCACCCGTGTATAAATCAGCAAGTCTATTCCTCGATATTAGGTTTTCATCCTGCGGCTATTCGCGCCAGGAGCCGCCGGCAGTCTTCTTTGGCATAGCGGTAGCTTAAGCCGTCCCAGGCAAATGTTTCCCTGGATTTGGCCAGCAATAGCTCCAACCATTCCTCTACGGCGCCGCTGTCGTAAACCTTGGACGGCTCACCCATGGCTTTCGGAAAGACCGTTAACGCGCCGTGAAATGCCGGGACTTCCCGCCGGGTGAGGGCATATGCCAAGTCCCGGCTGGAGGCGACGGCCTGTAAAAGATGCCTCTTTTTTTCGATATTGAAGGAGCTGTCGGGATGGTAGCGGTAATGCAAGAGCACCTCGGGCAGGCGTGAGATTTTCGCTCTCAACACCAACCTGCACCACAGGTCATAGTCTTCGGACGGAATCTCATTATACTTTAGCGCAAAATCCAGCAGGACATTCTTGCGCAGCATCACCGTGGGGTGAGCGATCGGGTTTTCCCAGATTAATGCCCACTCCAGCGGGACGGCTGTTTCTTCGGCGAACAGGGGGAATAGAATCTCTCCAGCGGTGTTGACGGCAACCGCATTTGTCGCGCACAACCCGCAGGCGGGGTTTTCATCCATAAACGAAACCTGCCTGCGCAAACGTTCAGGCAGGCTCAGATCGTCGCAATCCATCCGGGCGATATATTCGCCCCGGGCCATGGCGATACCCCGGTTTAAGGTTGCCGCCAGATTCAGGTTTTTTTCATTGCGCACCGGGCGAATCCGCGGGTCATCATAAGCTTGAATGATCGCCGCGCTGCCGTCGGTCGAACCGTCGTCAACGATCAGCAGTTCAAAATCGATAAAGGTTTGGTTTAAAATACTGTTTACGGCTTCTTCCAGGTACTTCTCGCCGTTGTATACCGGCATTAAAACGGTTACTTTCGGTTTTTCAGAACGTATCCAGGCAGCCTCTTGATATTGCCGGATCATGGTTTCCCCCACTCCCTGTTGATATTCCGGACCACGGCACCTTTTTTCATCAAGAAAAGGTTTTTATTGAACAGGAACCCGGGGTCTACCTCCCGGCCGACCCAGCAGCGCGGATGAAACAGGTGCACCGTTTTCGCCTCCGTATGCACGTAGCTGCAACCGTGCATGGTCAATCTTTGAACCAGGTCATTGTCGTCATACGCTATCCCGGTAAAATCTTCGTCATACCCGCCGATGGCAAAAAAATGCCTGCGGCTCACCGACAGTAAAAACGGCAGGTATACATTCAAGGCGGCGCAGCGGTCAAACATTTCCCGATCAAAATTCCCTTCGTGGTCTTCGATATATTTTAAAAATGATCCGTCCGTATCGTCCTTCCCGGCGGGTATGCCGAGCAGGTCGGGATTCTCCCGCAAAGGGTTGATTAACCCGGCTACGGTGTTGTTTAAGTGAAACATCTCCGAGCAGGTGATCACCAAAAACTCTCCCGCTGACTGTTTCGCCCCGATATTCAAGGAAAACCCCGGCACCCTCCACTTGATCCCGCCGTCAAGGTTCCTCTGCCCTGTAAACAGGTAGGTTAAGTTAAGCTTTTCCCGGTATTCACGGCATATGGCCTCGGTATCGTCAGCTACGCCGTCGTTGATCACGATCGTTTCAAATGTAAACGGGATCTCCTGTTTGGCCAAGGAATACAACCCCCACTTTAACAAGTGCGGCCGCTGGAACGTGGAGATTAAAATGGATACCGTGCACCGACTTGGCGGCGTTGTCATCCTGTCGAAAAATTTATGGGTTCCGGCCGCAATCAGCTTTCCTATGGTTGACCTGGTTTTACCGGGCAGGGTTTGCGAGGTTTCCGGTTCATCAGTTTCGCCGCGCTGGAAGTGATAGACGATGCTGTTGAAAGCGGTTTGATGCGCGATCCCCTTGAGAGCCAGTTTTCGCCTGAGCACCTCGTAGCCGAGCACGCAGGGCTCCCCTTCGCGGGCAATTGTGGGCTGGAAGAGGTCATCGCCGGGAAGAGGGTTGCCTTCGGGATAGCCGCCGGCCAGGTCAAAATCTTCCTTGCGGATCAACAGCGGGATATACAGCCCGCCCTCCGCAACTTCGGGCGAAGCAATCTCCGGCACATACTGCAGAAATTCGTCCTTCCTAAACGGCTCCGGATGACGGCCGAAATCTTTTGCAATGGCGTACCGCCCGGCCGGCAGCTTTCCCGATTCGACCAGGCGGGGGGTGACACAGTTTGCTCCATTGTATGCTTTGAGTAAATGGTCAAACCAGCCCGGGTTAAAGGCCATGTCGGAATGGATGAATAGAAGGAATTCGCCCCGCGCCCGGCGCGCTCCAAAGTTATAAGCGCGGTAAACACTGTTGATATACCATTCCGTTTTCTGGGCAGGAGTTTTTTCCAGGACCTGATGGGGGATCTGGTGATCCCGCAGGTAATTTATAACGGCCTCGTTGGCGCCGTTGGCGACAAAGAAAAATTCTTTGTCCGCCAAATCGGTATACTTCAATACCTGTTTAAACACGAACCTTAACCAGGCCACACTTTTGCTGATGGGGCAGATAATCGAGAAACGGGGTTTAGACACTTTTTCCCACTCCTTCCCAACCATTATCATCGAAACAGTCAACCCTGAACGTTAATATTGGGCGAAATATTGAGCGCCTGTTCGAGCAGCATCAACCTGGAGCGACGCTCATGCCGGAAATCATTTTTTTACCGCATCCCCGGGCATTGCCTTTCCCCCCCGCATGACCTTGCCGACAACCTTGGCCAGGGTATTGTCGAACTGTTGAAAATTGCTTTCCGTTAATTGATCTTCCCATTCGCCCGCGTCAGGATGGCCGGCGTACCAGTGCAGCCCAATCGTATCCTCTGTCAGCCGTGATAAATCGCAATCCTGGAAGATTGACGCAGCCCGGTATCCGCGCGGCGAATCATCACGAATCGGATAGACCACTTCCATTTTAAAGTTAAACACGTTTAAAGCAGGAAATTTTTCCACAATGGAGGCGACGGTTGGGAAATAGGCATTAAGGATGAGCGGTCCCATGCTTTGGTATTCCTTGGGATTTAAGCTGACATAAGATTGCGCATGGACAAATTTGTAGAATTCGTTTCCCGGCGCCGCCAATAAAAAGCCGACAGAATTTTGTTTATATTCATTAACACAGACGCACAGGTCTGTATCTTTATTGGCGGCATGATTAAAGTAGAGCTGTGCCGCCGGCTTGAAATAGAGAATGTCAATATCGGACCATAGGCCTCCCTCGCCCGACAATATTTTCCATCTCATAAAGTCGGCCTTGTAGTTTTCAGGGATGTTATCGTCGAACCCGACTTCCCTAAAATCGACTGCGACCTTTTTTACATCCAGGCCGAAGAGTTTATCGCTATAATTCTTCCCTTTGAATTTGCCGTAGCGCTCCCGCGTGGCCCAGGTTTTTTCACCCCGATACTTTGTTTTGGGGTAGTACAGTTTGACCGTCCAATCGAGGTTGCATTGTTTAAACGAGTAAACAGACAGGTACCTTAAAAAAGAGATTGTATCGTTACCCCAGTAAAAATGAGCCACCCGGGGTATTCGCTTCAGGTGCCATTTCATGACAGCTTGCCCATTCCCTCTTTTCATTCCCAATCATTTGCCCTTTTCTAAAATAATATTTACGGTTGAACTGCACGGCCGAATGGTGCTCCGTGCCGCCTAAATGCCGCGGGTAAGTGGATATTTTGCAGCGCATGCCCTTATCTACCCTCCAATCGATGTGTTTTTAAGGATTCCGGTAGATTAGATTCATGAAAACATAAAATATTGGCTAACGGGATCTCCCGGTCAAGTATATTTATCTCTGTCAGGAGCCAGCCCTTAGCCATTTCATATTGCCTGTATCCCATCTGTTTCAGGTAATAAAAAGCCTGCATACTGCTACTCGTGTTGGTCATTTGATCAATGATCGTGGAAAACTCATACATGATGATCGGATGATGCCCGGCAATAGTGCCGTGGCCGCCCAGCAGGACTTTCAATTCCGCGCCCTCGACATCGATCTTGATCAAATCAACTTTTGGGATCCGGTGTTCCAGCACCTGCGCGTCGATGGTCGAGGCGAAGGATCTTTCCTTTCTGACGTAATCGTTTGCCATCCACAAAATGGTTGACAACCCCCGGTTGACGAACCCCTGGTGATCAGCGGATCGCCTGATATAAACGGTAACTGTCGCGGCCTGGGGATCGTCCTGCAGGGCCAAAGGCAGGACCACGACATTGTCCAGCTGGTTCAACTCCGTATTGGTTTGCAGCCGGCTCACATTCTGGAAATCGGGTTCGTAAGCATAAACAACGCCCCGGGGGGCAACCGCTTTGGCCAGCGGCAGGGTAAATCCCCCGATGTTGGCCCCAATATCCAGGATAATGCCGTCTTCCGGCAGGAACTTGCGCAGGAGCCTAATCGTCCAGTCCCCATAAGCTCCTTCTCTCACTACATCCTGGTCGATGGCCGAATTGGGGAAAACAAGGTAATACAGGTCATACTTCCCCTGATAAATAAAAGGCCTCTCTTGAACATGTTGCTGTTCCGGCACGGAATCATCCCCCATGGGCATTTGGAGCTGTTAGACATCAAGTAATAACATTCCCCAACACTATTTTGGCAACAGTGCTGCTGACACTCCCGGCCAGGTACTCACGCGGCGGCTCCCAATCGCCGGGCAGGGCCAGGGCTATCTTCACCGCCCGGAGGATGGCCTCCGGCCCACATCCCGCAATGATACTGCCGCCGGCTTCTACAGTCTCAGGCCGCTCGGTTACATCGCGCAGCGTTAGATTGGGAATTTTAAAAATACAGCATTCCTCCTGGACTGTCCCGCTGTCACTTAACACACATAGCGCGTTCTTTTCCAGGTGTACAAAATCAAACAGCCCCAACGGTTCAACGGCCCGGACCCCAGCGCCGTCCAGCGTCATGCCCCGTTTCATCAGTTGCGCCCGCGTCCGCGGATGAAGGCTGCAAATTACCGGGAGATGATATTCGGCATGCAAAAACCGGAGCGCCAGGACAAACTGCATCAGGCGTTCTTCCGAATCGATATTCTCCGCCCGGTGCAGCGTCACCAAAAAATAGTTTTTAGTTTCCAACCCAAGTTTTGACCTCACCCGGCTCTCTTCAATTCGGCGGGCGTAATAAGTCAGCACTTCCAGAATCGGATTGCCGGTCACATAAATCCGCTCGCCGGCAATTCCTTCCCGTAAAAGATTAAACCTGCTCCGCTCGGTATAAGGCATTAAAATATCGCTGCAGTGATCCACGAGGCGGCGGTTTACTTCTTCCGGAACGCGATCGTCGTAACAGCGGTTTCCGGCCTCCATATGAAAAACCGGGAGGCCCATTCTTTTGGCGGTGATGGCCGACAGGGCGCTGTTGGTGTCACCCAGGATCAACAGCCGGTCCGGCTGCTCCGTTAAAATAACCTTTTCGCAGCCCGCGAGGATTGTGCCGATCTGTGCTATGGGACTCTCTGACCGGCAGTCCAAAATATGATCAGCTTGCCTCAGGCCCAACTCGGTAAAAAACATTGCATTAAGATTCCGCTCATAATTCTGGCCGGTATTTACCACAACGAGGTCACAAAGGTCATCAAGCAGAGGGATGATCCGGCTCAGGCGGATTATTTCCGGGCGGGTCCCCAAAACAGTCATCACCTTCATGGCAATAGTTCCCTTTCTGCTTGCAGTTTTTGGTTGATCATCAAGCGATGCCTCTTGAGAAGCTGTTTGGTTTCCTGAAAAGTCATCAACGAATTAGCGGAACTGTATTCTTTGTTTAATGCCTGCCAACCGGATTCTTTTTTAGCCAGCTCCGGCAGCATCGATGTAATAATGTAATACTCCCCGCGGTCAAAGGTGCGCCAGGCTTCTTCTTCGGAGACCAGGATTTCATGCACTTTTTCCCCCGGACGGATACCCGTGAAGACGATCTCTATTTTACGGTTGCCGATGAGCGCTCTCGCCACATCGGCAATTCTGGCCGCAGGGACCTTGGGAATGTAGATCTCACCGGGATTGGCCGTTTTGAGCGCGGCAAAGATCGTCTCCACGGCGCGTTCCAGCGGCAGCAAAAAACGGGTCATCTCGTTTGTCGTAACGGTAACAGGCCCGCCACGCAATATTTGTTCACGAAACAGCGGGATCACGGAGCCGCGGGAAGCGAGGACATTGCCGTAGCGCACGCAAATAAAGCGGGTCGCAGGGACAGTGATGTTTGCCGAGATAAAGATCCGCTCTTGCAAAGCCTTGCTTAGCCCCATCACATTGACCGGCTTGCAGGCTTTATCGGTAGAAACCCCGACAACGGTTTCGACGTTTGGATTATTTTCCCGGATCGCCAATACAATGTTCTCGGCGCCGATAATATTGGTGCGGACGGCTTCATAAGTAAAGTATTCGCAGGAAGGCACCTGTTTGAGGGCGGCGGCATTGATCACCATATCCGCCCCTTTCAATACCGAGCAGACAGAGTGGTAATCGCGGATATCACCAATTCTGAATTCGAGTAAGCGCTCAAAGTTACGGTAGATTATTTCGTCCGTGG
Organism: Desulfovibrio sp.; assembly: GCA_020060545.1. Lineage (GTDB taxonomy): Bacteria > Bacillota > Dethiobacteria > DTU022 > DTU022 > JAGUZX01. Next base: position 53,012 of record JAGUZX010000027.1, read on the forward strand.
CGTTCCTGAACTTTTCGTATTCAATACGCATGAAATGCTGCTTTGCTTCATCCCTGGAAAAAATAATGATTTTTTTGGGGCAACCAAATTCATTTGATAATATCCGGCGGGTTAGCACCTTCCCTAAAGAACCGGTGCCTCCCGTAATGACGATCACCTTATCTTCCAATAACAACTTCTTTGTTCACCTTGCCTTGACGGGCATTTTGATAGTGGGGCGCTGTCATATAGTCCTGGTACATTTTAGCGACAAGCTCGGGCCATGAAGGGGAAACGTAACCGGTGATGCGCCGGAACAAGGTCGAATCAAGCGACCGGTCCACATGGTAATCGCCATAAGGTTCAATCTCGATTTTTTTGCCATACCGGGCGGCCACCAATCGCAGCAGGTCATATTTTGAAATTGGAGCTGAAGAAAGATGATAAAGCCCGGTCAGATTTGGGTCCGGGATCACATATTTACCGATAACCCGCGCCAGTTCAACTGTTGGGAAACCGGAATAAAGAGCGTTCGTATACCCGCGGACGCCGCTTTCCCGGCCAAGGAACCACTCGATTAATCCATGTTTGCTCCGCAGTTCATGACCGATGATCGATGTGCGCAGGGTGAGGCAATGCGCATAATCTAGTTCACCCAACAGCTTCGTTCTTCCATAGAGGTCCGCCGGGTTGGGGCTGTCGCCTTCATGGTAGGATCCTGCTTTACCGTCAAATACACAATCGGTGCTGATCTGTAACAACCTTGCTCCGGAGATGCCGCAGATCCGGGCGAGCCGGTGCGGTAAAAGCGCATTCACCGTAATTGACTCAACATAATCCCTAGCCGCGGGTACCTGCTTGACAATACCGATGCAGTTGATGACCCAATCCGGCTTTATTTTGGCGATCGGATGAACAATCGAATCAAAATCACGGGCATGCACATGGTCCTCTACTTTTGCCATATACTCAGGCCCCAACAGCCTTGAAAGCCCGGCCATATTCCTGGCTGTTGCATAAACATCCAAATCATCGCGCCTGGAAAGATAGGCAAACAAGGCGTGACCCAACATGCCGGTCACACCGAGAATAAGAATCTTCTTTTGCTTCATTGTTTTACTCCATTTGAAATTCAGGTGCTGTCCAGGCGCTTAGCGCCGGCAAGTATATCCTGTCGATGCAGCTTCTTATATATCCTATTAAGAATTAAAGAAAATGTACTAATAAAGTATAGAAAAACACCTTCTCGGGTATTGCCGGCAGGAGTCCCCGGCTTCGCGGTCTAATAACATTATCTTCCATTCCTGCTCGATCAAGTGCCTCCGGCGATTGGTATCCGGAAGGAATAAACGGTTCCCGATCACTGACTGACTGATCCGGCTTCAGAAATCACTCTCTCGATTGTTTTTGCTTCATTTTTCGCCGGTATAACCGCAGATAAACACGGTCTGTCTTTTTGATCAAAGGTTGACATGCCGGTTTTTATAGTTTGGCTGATCATTGAAAATAAGTTTGATAATCCTGCTTTAATCGCTCGGCCGTGTGTTGCCAGGTGAATTTTTCAAGCACTCTCGCGCGGCCGTTCATGCCGTACAGGCGGGCTTTCTCCGGATGGTTGATCAGAGCGAGGATCGCTCCGGCCAGCCCCTCCACATGATGCTCAAGCGGGACCAATAAACCGGAATGATTGTGTTCGACCACTTCCGGGACCCCGCCTACCCTGGTCGCAATTACCGGAATGCCGCAGGCCATCGCTTCCAGGTTTACCAATCCGAACGCTTCGTCAGCAATCGAAGGGCAAACAAAAATATTGCCAAGCTGATACCACTTGACCAGCTCACCGGCGGGCATATGGGGCCTGAAGAGAATGCTTTTCTCCAGACCCAGGGCTAAGGTAAGTGTTTTTAGGCTGAGCGCGTAAGTCGACTCTTTGTGCGGAGTGTAATCGGAGGAACCGATCACATGGAGCCGGGCGGTTGGGAAAACGGAAACAACGCTGGCAAAAGCCCGGATTAAATGGGCGACCCCCTTTATTTTCTTTAAACGGCCGACATATAGAATCACCGGCCCGGGCGAAGCTAAAACGGCATGCGTTTCCCGTGGTGGAATAATTTTGGGATCATGACGCGGGATATAATGAAGATGGTTTACCCCCGGATAGTTCACCCCTATTTTATGCTGGAATGCGGGGAACCGCCTGGAGAGATGCTGTTTTAAAAACTCGCTGTTTACGGTGATCCTGTCGGCAACGGAAAGCGCTTTCCTTAAGGCATGGTGATTAATTTTGGGCGGCGCCAAAAAGGTAATTGAATGCAGATTCAACCAGATCAATGATAGCGGGTGCCGTTCTTTAATCCGGCTGACATAGGCGGGCCTGTTTTCCACCTGGATAATTGATTTACCACCCGGGGGAAGATACCGGGCTGCTTTTTCCGGGTAATCCTTAATTGTTGACGGGATCTGGACGAAATTGACTTTGCCGCAGTCCCCATCGAGGTTTCGCGCCAATGCTACCTGGTCTAAAGAAGGCAAGACGCCCTGCTGCTTTCGCCCGATCACGGTAACCTGATAGAATGGCACCAGGTAAGGAAAGGTCTGCATAACCGACAGCTCTACGGAGCCGGTCAGGTTGGCCGGGATGGGGTAGGTGCCGGGGGTAACAACATAAACGGATGGCCGGGTTAAACAACGCATTACTTGCTCACCGGTATTGCACAAATCAAGAGAGGATCGGCTGTTCTTTTTTCATTTTAGCCAAAATGAAGGAAAGCGGGGTGATCGTCGTCCGGTACCATGCATCGTAGTCGTTCGCCGCTTTGTAGGCAAGCCTTTGATCTCTCAGGTTCGATTCGATAAACCAGATCTGTTGGTTGTGGTCCAGCATCATATCCAATCCCAAGTCGATAACCGGGATATACTTCGCCAGCTCACGGGCAATCTCCACGCTGAGGCGGTTGAGTTCCCGGGCGACGGGCATTTCTTCCGTAAATAGCGCCTGAAAAGGCAGCGCGTCCGCTCCCTGGTGGATGTTGGTGATAAAATCGCCAGGCTGCGCTAGCCGGATCACTTTGCCGGTTACTTTCCATTCCTCTGTTTCAACCTTCTGGACCGAGATGCGGCAGTCATAGATCCTGTCTTGGAATGTATCGCTCCTCACTCGCTCTTGCACGAGAAAGAGGTGGGGCCGGTGGTACCGCCTTTCAATAAACTTTACCAGTTCGTCAAAAGAAAAATCCTTGACGCCCATAAGGATTAATTCTTTGCTTTTCACGCGGTAGGATTCACCGTCTTTTTTGATCAGGGTGATCCTTTTTCCGTTGGTGCCCGCAACCGGTTTAACCACGACTTCGCCATGTTTTTGCAGCATCAGGGACAAGTTCTTCCCGTTTAACAGAACGGTATCAGGCAGATGTTTGGCCAGGGCCGGGTTTTGCCGAAGCAAAGTGATATGCTTCCATTTATTGCGCTCTTCTCCGGATTGCAGCTGAAAAAAATGAAGACCGCGCTCGGCCTTGGTTTTTTCAATAAAGTACCGATTTTGTATGCTCAGAACCGCCCGGCAATAATTGTATTGTGGCCAGAGAATATTCTGCAGAAAGGCGGCATCGGAAATTGGATCAATGACATAACCCAGTAGATCCGGCTGATTTGGGCGAACACCATACATGCAATAAAAACAAACCGGCACTTGATTCTGATGAGAAAAATGTTGATAAAATGACAGGTTTTCAAAAGTAGCATCACCATTGATCACTTGTTTGAACAGCCTTGTATTGACAAGAATGCCGATCATCGTGCTCACCTTTGTCATGGAATCAACTGAGAGCAGTATAAGCTTTACATCAAAAGATGTAGCCTGATTTTATATTATGTCCAGGAAGAGTAGTTGGTTCTTTTTTGTCCCCTTGTCCCTCCATCTTGTAGCAAATTTGTCCGGGGATCATATACTATAGTACCCTGAAAATATATTAGGAGGGTAAATATGCAAGAGCAACAACTTTATCCAGAAAAATTGGAACACGGATACGCCGAATTGTCGAGACATCCCCGTAAAGATCATTCGTTTGAGCTGTTGGAGAAAGGTATTGTCACGGTAAACTCTACTGTCATAGACCTTTTAGGAATCGACTTACTGGGTATCAGGCAATTCAAGTTAGTGACAACCCTGGATACCTGGCTTAACTGTGCCGGTTTACTATGGTAACGCAGAACAGTTTCTGAAATAAAGTAAACCGCTTTTTTTTCGAAAGCGGTTTTTTTAGAACGAAGTGGAGGTTTGAATATGTTAACAGATTATTCCATTCAGGAAATGGATTACGTCGAGACCGCTTTTATCAAGTCTATTTTGGATCGATTAATGCTGTATTTGCACGCGGGGATTCCTGTTCACATAAGGGGTCCGGCAGGGACAGGGAAAACTACCCTGGCCATGCAGTTGGCGAAGCGGTTGCAGCAGCCGGCGGTGGTAATATATGGGAGCGACCAGGTGGATATGGCAGACTTGGTGGGAGGAGAGGCCGGCTACCGGAGGTATAAGGTCGTAGACAATTATAACCGTAGAGTGGAAAAGCATGAAGAGCAGTTTCAGAAGCAATGGTTTGACGGCCGGATCGCTACTGCGTGTAAAAAAGGCTATACACTGGTATATGATGAATATACCCGTACCAAGCCGGAAGTAAATAATATTTTACTTCCGGTTTTGGAGGAACGGGTCATTGAGATCCCGGGTGATGAGGTCAGGCAGTTTAAGGTGCACCCCGCTTTTAAGGCGATATTTACCAGCAACCCCACGGAATTTGCGGGGGTGTATCAGAGTCAGGATGCTTTGTCGGATAGAATGGTTACCGTAAACCTGGATGCTTTCGACTACGAGACATTAGTACTGATCACCCGGGCACGGACGGGGCTGAGTTATGAAGATGCCAGGAAGATTGTGGATATCGTCGAAGAGTTCAGAAAAAGTGGTGCCCCTAACATTCGTGGCACCGTCCGTGGAAACATTATCATCGGGAAGGTAGTCAAAGAAAATAATCTACCCATCGATGCCCATAATAAATTGTTAATCGATATTTGTGCCGATGTTCTTTTTATGAAAGACTAGGGCTGTGTGGGACTTTGGGTTAGAAATATTTCAAACGACCGCTTTTCGTTGCTTCTAAAGCGTTTGAAAACATGCAGGCGAGGAGGATTTGGTGTGAGAGTTGGGAGCAAGACTTTGCACGGTATTCACAATATTAAACATTCGCGAAGCAAGTTCGGTTCGAAATTCATGACGCTTTGTTATCTTCATTCGCAAAGGAAAAGGTTAATCATCGAACTGGCAAGGATCGATACGCGCCAGGAAATTCTGCTCAGACGGTTGGATCGAGTGGAAAGTGAAATGAACGAGAGAGTGCGCGATTTAAAAGAAGGCTACTAATAAACACGCCACTGGAAGACCGAGGAAGGCGCTGTAACTTAGCCGTACGCTTATGTAGAAAAGAATATAATGCTCACCGCACGGAGACACGGTGATCTATCGCGAATGGACGCACATTCAGGGGCAGGCGGTCATATTATATACAAAGGTGATCGGGCCAAGGGAAGAACCGTAGATGGAAGTACAACCCGCACTGTCCGGGACGACGCAAGCTTTACCCTACTTTCTTAACAGAGGAGGTAGAAAAATGGGTGTTAAAACTGCGTTGCAATCTTCAAGCCTGGCGGAGGTACTGGACCGGATTCTCGACAAAGGTATCGTGATCGACCTGTATGCCATCGTGTCACTGGTCGGGATCGAGCTGTTAGCCGTGGAGGCCCGGGTGGTCATCGCCAGCGTGGAAACATGGCTTGAATACGCCAGGGCTGTTGGTCTTACCGAAAAGCACCATCATCCGCCTTATCCCCGTACTGCAGAAGCAACTGTATAACTTTACCCTTTTGA
>JAGUZX010000023.1 GCA_020060545.1 Desulfovibrio sp.
CAGCCTGGAACAGTCCGGCCACGGCGTTGACCAGGATCACCGCTCCCGCCACGGAGAAGGCGATCGCCTGCAATCCCCGGGCGCTGAGCTTGATACCGCTCCCGTCGAGCGGCTGCGCCTGCGGAACCATATGCCCGGCCAGCTTTTCAGAGTGCAGCCACAGCAATAAGCCGGCCAATACCAGTAAAACAAGGGGGCTGAGAACAATCATCAATACCTGGAAGCCGATACTCCGGTCAATCGCGCCCTGAAATAAATAGGGCAGAAAAGTGAGCTGCATCAGCCCCCGCGCAAACAGATAGATTGCCAGGATCCTGCAGGCGATTAGGGCCGCATCCCGGTTACTCATGTTCTATTCCTCCTCAAGCTAAAGATGACTTTCCCGCTTTATAGCTCAGCCAGAACCCTTGCCGGTAAAGCGTCGGTTTCTTCGATAGACAATGGAAAACAGTAGACCTTGAAGGCGGAACCGGTGATGGAGTCGAGATTGGCCAGGTTTTCAATCACGTAGATCCCGTTTTTGACGAGCAGCCTATCGTATGCGCCGTGCTTTTTACCCCGGCCGAGCCCCAGGGCGTCTATGCCGGCCATATTGATCTGCTTTTTAATCAGCCATTCCAGCAGTTCACGGGAAAGCTCGGGGTGGACGTAATAGCGCTCCGTCTCCAGGTAACGCGTCCATCCGGTCTTGAAAAAAACGAAATCCCCCGGTTCGATTTCCGCCTGGTTGATGCAGTCGTCCACCGCTATTTCCCGTTCCGTGATCCCGGTGACGTCGAAAAGCTTGCCCGGACCGATCAGGCGGCCGATCTCGACCCGGTTCTCCTTGTTTACAACGTCCACGTGGGTGGCTGTATGCAGCGGCATAAATAAAGTGGTCGATTGATACTCGCCCCCTTCGTCCGCGTGAAAAAACTGCTCGCTCCTTATGCGCACCGGCGGTGTCCCCAGCCGGAAAACCATGCCCTCTTCCAGGCGCAGCGTCAGATCTACAAGCATGTTTCTTACCCCCCCCCGTGTCCTGGATCTTGAGTAATGTTAATGTTTCTAAACTTCCCAAATATTTTTATACAAATAAGCCTGATTCCTTCCCCTACCCAGCTGTTTTAGGCAGAGAATAATAAGAAAAATTTTTATATACAAATGGTAATCCCACCTGTATAATAATCTCGATCAAGATAGAGATTGAGGAGGTGATAGAATTATGGCCAAGGCAAAGGCGAACAGCAAGGGGAAACAGGATAAGAAAACCACCACACCCGTAAAGAAAGCCGCCCCCAAAGGGAAGGGTAAAGGGAAGTAGCGTTTTCTTCTTCTTCGGCCTGAGTTGTAAAAACAGTTAAATTTTAGTTTGTCAGATGGAGATCAAAATCTCCATCTTTTTATAATTAGCGGCAATCATGTGCTAACCGCAAAGGCTTTCCTCGATCGTAGCCACGCCAATTTACTTTTCAAGGTCTGACCCCCTTTAGATTTTGAGGTCTGACCCTACCTGCAGGCGCAGCGCCGCTACCAGCCCGGCATGGATGGCCACGGTGAGGATAAAGGTGCCGGTGAGAGTCCAATTGCGGAAGGCAAGCATGTTGTTGATCAGGAGCAGGTAGTGCAGCAGGGTCACGCCCGCCCCCACGATCACGAACAAAAGAAGCCGCAAGGCCGGGAGACGGTTTTCGATGTACAGGTGGGCGAAGAGAATGACGCCTGGAAACCAGGATAGCGCGGTAAGGACAGGGATGCCGGCAATCGTCACCGGGTCGACCCCGCGGTAGCTCCACAGGCCTAAAAGGTTTTGCATTACCCCGATTACAACAAAGGGCAGCCCCACTCCGAAAATCAAGCCGAAGACGGCCAGGCGGCGAATCCTTTCCAGGGGAACCACCACCAGCATTGCCCCGGTCAGCCCGGCCAGTACGACCAACCCGACCATATTCTCCAGATACATCAAGACGCCTCCCAGATCATTTCTTCCCTTACTATTTCCCCCTCCCCGGAAGATATGTATAAGGTAGACAGGAGTTCTCCTGATCTATAAACTAAGGATAGCAGCAGTAGCATCCCACAGAAAGGTAGAGGCAAACGGGAATTGGAGTTTTTTTATTCTTTGACTCTGCAGGGGAAAGCAGGATCAGAAAGCTGTGGCAATGATGTATAAAAAATATATCAAGAGAACCGTCCCCTTGATATATCCCTCTTGATCTATTGAAGGATTGGTCTTGCAGGATGAAGAATTAGAGATAATATTGCTATGATCCCTATTTTTGTCCGCACAGGAGGGTCAGTGATGCAGAAATTGTTTTATCCGGAGTCTATCGTCATTATCGGATTGTCTTCAAAACCGACCAATATCCCCAGGCTCACCCTGGAAAATTTGCTCCGCTGGGGCTACCGGGGCCGGATCTTCGGGGTGAATGCCAGGAGCGAAGATGTCCACGTGGACGGCATCAGGATGTACAAAAATATTGAAGAGCTGCCTGAAATCCCGGACCTGGCCTACTGCATGATCCCCGCCAAGCTGGTGCCCGCCATGGTTGAACGCTGCGGCAAATTCGGCATTAAATGGATGGCCATCCCCTCGGGCGGGTTTTCCGAATTCAGTGAAGAGGGAAAAGCGCTGGCGGCGGAAGTCTTGCGGCATGCCGGGCAGTACGGCATCCGCTTCGTGGGGCCGAACAGCGTCACCGTGGCCAATACCGAAAACGGCCTCTGCCTGCCCTTCGTGGCGCTTTACAAGGCGCCGAAGGGGGAGATGTCGATCATCTCCCAGAGCGGCGGTGTATCGCTGACCATGCTCAGTTACCTGCTCGACGAAAATATCGGCCTGGCCAAGCTCGCCAGTATCGGGAATAAACTTGACCTTGACGAGGTGGATTTTCTCGAGTACTTCGGCCGGGATCCCCAGACCGGGATCATCTGTCTTTATCTTGAGAGCATGGATCGGGGCCGGGAATTCATCGCGGCGGCCAGAAAGATCGACAAGCCGATCGTGGTTTACAAGGCCAATACCTCCTCCGCGGGTAAAAAGGCCGCCATGAGCCATACCGCGGCGGTCAGCAGCGACGAGGCGATCATCGACTCGGCCTTCGAGGAAGCCGGGGTGATCCGCATTCACAACTTCCTCGATTTCCTTGAAGTGGCCAAGGCTTTCCGGCTGCCCCCGATGAAGGGCAGGCGGATCATGGTCATGAGCCCCGCCGGAGGGTTTTCCGTGATCGCCGCGGACCTGTGCGAAAAAGCCGGTTTTACGTTCGCCGACATGGGGGGGGGATTTTACAGCAGCCTCGAGCAGTTCAGCAACGCCGGCGTGATTAAATTCTCCAACCCCCTCGATATGGGCGATATCTACGACCCCCAGTTGACAGCCCACGTGATCTACTCGGTGATGCATTCCGACCAGGTGGACGGTTCGATGTTTATCAGCCACCGGCCGCAGATGCCCCAGGGTGATAATGTCTTTCACAAGATGTTCCTGACCGACCTCTCCAAGGAGGCCTGGGGTTCGATCCTTTCGGCGGGAAAGCCCCTCGGCGTCTGCCTGTTTGGGCCCACCAGGATGATCCAGCAGACCAAGCGCTACGTGGAATTCCCCATCTTCAACAGCCCGGAAGAGATGGTCAACGCCCTCGCTGTCCAGGCCAAATACTACGAGCAGAAAATGAAGCGGCGCGCCCTGGCGGAAGCCGCCCCGCCGCCGCCGGGCATCGACAGGGGCGCGGCGGCGCGG
>JAGUZX010000022.1 GCA_020060545.1 Desulfovibrio sp.
GTAAGACCTGACCCCCTCCTCACTTCAAAAAAGACCAGTAGGGGGGCTGCTTCAGGGAGAATTCCTCCACAAGCCTCCGCGCAAGATCGAGGGAACCGATCAGGGGATTCAGGCTCAGGGCCTCAATTACCCCCTCTTTAGAGCCTTCAACAATTCCCTGTATGAGCCCCTTTTCGTAGAGCTTCACCTTCTTCATCAGCTCCAGGCACTCCTGGGGAACGGACCTGAGGCCACTGGCCTGACGAGTCCGCGAAGAAGGTGCACGGGAACTTCCACCACGTCCGTTTCCTCCATCCCCAAAATGGCGGAACGGTTCCTCAAATTGACCACGGGGGTCCCCACCTGAAAACCGCTCAAGCCCCTGAGAAGTTCCAGAGCTACCTTGATGTAGCCCTCCCCTTCCTCTAAATTAAATTTACCCTTGATCTCCCCGTACTGGAATTCCCTGCGTCCAATATAATCCTTATAGACCTCGAGAGGTTTCCTCTTCCCTTCTTTTAAGGCGGTAAAAAGGGCCTCGTTCATCTCCTTGACCTTTTCCCCCCTGGTTTTGGGCTCCCTGCACATTTCCTCAAGCACCTTTTCGGGAAAATAGTAGTAACGGAGGTAGGGATTGGGGAGCATCCTTAACTTTAAAAGGAAGTCCACCGGGAACTGGACCAGTTTCTCCATAACGGGGAACATGGGCAGGTATTTCATCATTTTGGGAAGGTAATCCTCCCCACGAACGAAAATTCCCTTTACCCATCCCAGGTGATTCAAACCGAAGTAGTCCAGGAAGATCTCCTCCTCCGGGACCTCCAGGAAGCGGGAGAGCACGGCTTTGATGCTTGAGGGGCCGTCACAGATTCCCACCACCCTCTCGAGTGGGGAGTGATTGAGGAGGGCTTCCGTGACCATCCCTGAGGGATTGGTGAAGTTGATCACCCAGGCCTGGGGGCATTCCTCCTGGATCAGGCGAGCAACCTCCAGAATTTTGGGGACCGTGCGCACGGCCATGGCCGCTCCCCCTGCGCCCACAGTCTCCTGCCCGATGAGCCCAAAACTCAAGGGGATGCGCTCATCCAGGACGCGCATTTCCTTCTTCCCCACTCTCATGATCAGAAAGACAAAGGAGCTTTCATGCAAAGCCTCCTTCAAATTATGGGCAAAGCGGAAGTCCACCCCGTCGGGCGCAACTCCTCAAGCACAAGGGAAATTAAGGAGAGTCTCTCCTGGTCAATATCGTAAAGGCAGATTTCCTCCAACTTCAGGTCCTGCTCCAACTCCAGCAAGACTTTTACTAGAATGGGGGTGCGCGTTCCGCCTCCACCTAGAATAGCCACTTTCATTTGTCCCAGTCCTTTCTCCATGCGATTTTTATCCTCATGGGGCGCTCTAAGGTGAAGGTGAGAACTCCTCTTTCGAAAGCCCATGGGGCAAAATCCTTCCCGTCCACTTCCACCTTTTCCGGCTCGGCCTTCAATCCCATCACCCTAAAGGTATAAGCCCTGGTTCCCAGATTCTCCTCCCCTTTACGCTCGATTTGCACTTCAAGTCCTTCCCCGGTGAGGCTCTGGACCATGCGCGTGAGTAAGTACTTCCCCTCCTGATAGATAGAATTTGCACCCTGTAGGGTCACGGCGGCCGATACGGATTTGCGCCGTAACCACCCCTTCTCCGGCTTCGCGGGGCAGCCGGGCCAAAACTTTGCCGCCGGCGTTCACGATCTGGGTTTCACCGAGAAAATGGGAGCGAAAGCGCAAGCCGGGTAGCCAGGGAACGCTACATTCAAAATCGCCGGCATGGGCCGCCACGCCCAGCAGGAGGGCCATCCGTACCGGTGCTTGGCGCACCATCTCCAGGTTCAGCCGGCCCAGCAAGGCCTTTTTCGGCAGGGGTAAACCGCGTCCCGGTACCGTCCACCAGCAGGAGCCCGCCAGGAGCAGGTCAATTTTCGAACGGAGGCGGCGTACCGTTGCCATGCGGATCATTTCCCAGCACAGAGCCGCTCCCACCGGACCCAGGGGGGTATCCAGCAGCCCGCCGTCGGAACCGCCGATATAATAACAGTTTTCCCACATGGTCGGCAGGTCCTTGTCGTGCCAACAATATTTACCGTCGGGGAAAGCAAGGACAAAGCTGTTGTACCACCGTCTTCCTTGATTGCCAGGTAAGACCCGCCTACGGGTGCCCGATGCTGCCGGGCCTTGTCCAGCAAAAAATTAAGCACCCTTCCTCGAAAGGGGAGCGCCGCCCTCAGTAGCGAACGGTGAAAACCCATTCCCGATGTGAAAAATTCCGGCAGGATTACCAACCCCGCTCCACGGCGGAAAGCTTCATCAACCAGGCGGCCGGCCCTATCCAGGTTGGCGTTCACGTCACCAAGACCGACCTCCATCTGCACCGCCGCAGCCGTGATAACCTTGCGATCCACTAAAACACCTCCACCAAGTACGAATTAATTCGCTACCGGAGCCATTTGTTAAAGTTTCTCCGACTCTCATATCTCCATATATTTGCACCTGGCCTCCAAGTAATATTTATATTTTAGACATGTTGGAATTTTCATTTTATCGATAAAGGCAATTTTTTATTTTGACTGTAGATCGTCACATCTTCCTTTGCTCCGCCAGCCGCTCCAGGAATATCTCCATGATCCCGCCGCAGGCCATACCTTCTTCGGCTGCAGCGTCGGCAGTCATCTCCTGCCTGATAACCCGGGGCCGGCCTCCGCCCATCAGCTGCAGCGCCTCGCGCCTCACCTCGGCCTCGGCGCAACCGCCGCCGATAGTGCCAACTGTCCGCCCGTCGGGAAAAATGAGCATCCAGGCCCCGGATTTACGGGGGGTAGAACCGTAAGTTTTAATGACGGTGGCCAGCACCGCCCGTCCCCCCTCTTCCTCCAGGGAAACCAGTTCTCGAAGCACATCCTCCTCCACGGCATGCCGCACACCGCCGGTGCGCCTGACCCTGGTGATTTCAGCCAGGATGCTGAGGGCGATTTCCCCGGATGTTTCGGCACCGATATCCAAGCCGATGGGTGCATGGACCTTGGCCAAATCGTCTTGGGCATAACCGCGGGCGGCCAAATCGGCCAGCTGGGCGTGCACCCGCCTGCGGCTGCCGATCATCCCGATGTAAGCCACATTGCGGCCCAACAATTTTTCCAGGCAGAGGCGGTCGTGGCGATGCCCCCTGGTGACAATAACAATATAATCGGAAGGGGTTGTCTTTAGAGCATCCAACGCCCGGGCGAAATCTTCACAGATAACCCGATCCGCCCCGGGATGCCGCTCCGGAGAAGCGAAAGAGGGGCGATCGTCGATGACCGTAATGTGATAATCAAGCACAGCGGCCATAGCTGAAAGGGCGGCGCCCACATGCCCGCCGCCCAGGATAATCAACCGGGGAGGCGGGGCAAAGGGCTGCACCACGAACTCCAGCCCGTTTCCGCCGTCCAGCTTGGCCCGCCCCGCGGCCGTTTCAGCGGATTCGATCAACGGCAGGGCCCCGGCCAGCAACCTCGCGGATGTTTCGGGAGACAGCTCGCTCCAGGCAACAATCCCGTCGGCCACCGCCAGTTTTCTTCCGGCAAAAGGGGAATCTTCCCCCGGAGGGATTACCGTAACCAGCGCCGCCTTTTTGCCGCTTTCCAGGGCAGATTTTAACTCGGCATATACACCCATGGCCTTCCACCTTCTTCCACCGATTTGGTGCCGTGGTTCTAATTCCCCAGAGCCGGGGAAACTCCTCTTTTACCCGGAGAAAACCACCGGGCCGCCGAGAAGCAGCTCACCCATTTCACCTGCCCCAACCGCATCGCCTGCATCGTCCACCAGGCGGGTACGGCAGTAGAGGAAAGGCTACCCACCGACTGGTTTTTTTCCTTTACCTGCTCCCAGGACAACTCGTACCAAGCAGCTCCTCCTCCAGCTGCTCCAGGTCGGCGGCGCCGCAGAGCTCCCGCTGCAAAAATTAGCCCTTGATCCTGGTAGGGTTGTGTGTCACTCTAATGTAGAACAAATGTTCTATATTGGGGTGGTTTTTCGAGGGGCTCGAACGGCTGGCTTAAGCATCATCCGGGCGCCCGTCCCTTAAGGAGCGGATGATCTACATCCCGGCGGCTGAAACCAAAGATGGTGTGGCCTAAGGTGATCTATCAGTCCAAGGACGGCAAGGGATCCAAAACTTTTAATGGTCTGTGATGACTTATCTTGAGCTGACTCCTTATGATGACGATTATTTCCAAGTGGCCGAAGAACAGTATTCTTGAAGTTTCACCTGCCAAACCCCTCACAAATCCTACTCTTAACAACAAGCCATCTAAGCGGGACTACTATGTCCAAAATCAGGATATAATTTCACCCCTTCGGGAGCTTGGGTAGTATAGCCCATCTTTGTTTATTCCAAGCTGGCACCTGGGCTTAAATTGTGCCATAATGCGTATGCCATAATGTGTAATTGAAAGTAACTTATGGAGCATTTTCCGGTTGACAACCATGACAGAATATTGCTATAATTGCTCCAGGCAAGAGCAAATTCCTATCTTACTATATTATTCCTATCTTACTTAAGCATGGTTTTAGGCCGCCAGGTTACGGCGGAGGAGCTTAAAAAAACCGGGGGGCGGATTTACAACCTGGCCCGGCTGTTCAACCAGCGGGAAGGCTTCGACCGCAAGGACGACACCCTCCCCGAGCGCATTTTCACCGAAAAGCTGCCACGGGCGCCTCCGCGTGGCGGCTGCCGCCGCGGGAGTCGTTCGAGCAGATGCTCTCCGAGTACTGCGTTCTGCGGGGCTGGGACGAAAATGGCCGCGTAACCGAGGCGAAGATCAGGGAGCTGGGGCTGTAGCGGCCGGCTAAGCTCCCTCCCACCCAGGGGGAGAGGGTGAGGGTGAGGGAGGGGATTTGATATGATCGCCGCGAGAGGAGAAAAGAACCGTTGAAGGTAACAGTGCACCTGCGGGGACCGCTTGAGAAATACGGTCCAGGGCCCGGGTTTTTTGATCTTGAAGCGGAGGAGCCGTGCTCGATCAGAGAGATCCTGTCGCAGCTCGGGGTTCCCGCCTCCGCCGTGGCGTTCGTCTCCGTTGACGGCACCAAGCGGGGCCCGGATTACCACCGGTTAAAGGGAGGTGAGCGGGTCGTCGTCTACCCCCAGGTGGCTGGAGGGTAACCAGCTTTTTTATGGAAGCACCGATCACGTTATATTAACGGAACAGGGCTGACGCATCTTTGTAATAAGCCTGGCCGGGCGGGAGCTCCGCGCTCTGAAATAAAAATTATCGCGGGAGGTGTTTTTTAAAAATGGAGGGCAGTATTCTGCAGGTATTTCCTACGGCCAAATGGATCCTGCTGTTCCTGGGAGTTTACCTTTTGTTAATCGTGTTTCTCGGCCTTTTTTACAGCCGGCGCATCGAAGATTCGGACGACCTGGTGGTGGCCGGCCGGCAGCTGAACTACGTGTTCATGGTTCCCTCCATCCTGGCCACCTGGATTTGCGCCGGAGCGATGATGGGTGCGGCCGGTTATGCTTTTCTGTTCGGGATGCAGGGCGTTATATTCGACCCCTGGGCGCCTGCCCTTTGCATGGTTATCGTAGGCATCTTTTTCGCTTTTCGCATGCGCCAGGCTAAGTACACCACGATCACCGATTTTTTCAATAACCGATACGACAAGCGGGCCGGTTTCTTCTACACGATCATTCAAATCCTGTCGGCTCTGGCCTGGCTGGGGGGACAGCTGGTAGCCCTGGGCATTATTGTCTACCTGACTACCGGCTTTGACATGCAGGTGGCGGTAATTATCGCTACCATCGCCATTATCATCGTCACCGCGGCCGGGGGCCTGTGGGCGCTGTCCCGCGTGGATGCGATCGGCTTCGTCCTGATCGTAGCCGGCCTGCTGATTTTGTTCCCAGCGGTAATGGGAGAGGCGGGCGGTTTTGGCGAATTTTTTGCCGCGGCGGGAAACTGGGCAGAGCTGCCGACCTGGTCTATGCGGTTTGAACCGGGTGAGCATGGTTACCTGTGGTACACGGGGCTGCTGGGCATCTTGTACTACATCGCCGCTTGGGCCTCTCTCTCCCTGGGCGATGTGTCCAGCCAGGTGCTGATGCAGCGCGCCTTGGCGGCCAAAACCGAGAAAACCGCCGTGGCCGGCTTCCTGACCAGCGGAGTGCTTTATTTGCTGATCGGCATGATGCCGGTCATGATCGGTATCGCCGTGTATACCACGGGGATGCTTGCGGATATCCCGGTAACAGAGGCGGAGAACATCTTACCTTGGGCGGCCTATACGTTCCTGCCTGGCTGGGCCGGCGTGCTCCTTATCATAGCCATCGCCGCCGCCATTGTCAGCACTGCCGGTGACAACTCCCTGATCATCTCCACCTTGATCGGGCATAACATTTACCGCAACCTAAAACCTGATGCCACAAACGAACAATTGCTGAAGGTGGTGCGCATATGCATCCCTGTCGTTACCCTGGCAGCCATGTGCATCGCCCTCTACTTCGAAACCGTCTACAGGCTGATCGTATTTTCCGGCAGCATACAGCTAGCCACCATCTTCGCCGCTTACGCTCTGGGCTACTTCTGGAAGAAAGCCAACACTACGGGGGCAATCAGTTCAATCTTCACCGGCTTAGTATCCTGGATCTTACTCTACCGGGTCGTCCTCCCGCACACCATGGAGGCCAACTTGGGTGTATTGGAACCAGGAAAGGTATTCATGGATTGGGCCGTCGAGGATGCCATCTTCATCGCCTTGATTCCAGCGGCGGTAATCAGCATTCTCACCCTGGTAATAGTTTCCCTCGCCACGCAGCACCGGGATCCTGCCAAGCCCTCCATGCTTAGCCAGGACGGAGAGAACATGGAAAGTAAGCCCAAGTTCTTCTGGTCCAAGCCGGTTTAAGTAGAAGAGGGGTGATCCAGAATGAAAGCGCTGTTGCTGGGCCTGGGCGGAGTCGGCACCGTTATCGCCAAGACCCTGGCCAAAACTAAGAAGTTCGAGCATATCGTCCTGGCCGACATCAACGAAAAGCACATCCACGCCCTGGCCCAAGCGCTGGGCGGAAGATTCAGCGCCAGGAAGGTCGACGCGGGCAGCGTGCCGGAGCTCGTTGAGGCGATGCGGGGCGTGGACCTGGTGATCAACGTGGTCCTCCCGAAGTTCAATTACAACATCATGGACGCCGCCCTCGCGGCGCGGGCACACTACATTGACCTTGCCTCCCACGGCCCCATCCGCCTGCCCGGGCGGATCAGCATCCTGGAGCAAATTGAAAAGTACGACGCCAAGTTCAAAGCTGCCGACCGGGCGGCGTTACTGTGCACCGGCATCGACCCCGGTGCCACCAACGTCTTCGCCCGCTACCTGGCGGACCAGATGGACGAGGTGGAGGACGTATTAATCCGGGACGCCGACGTTTCCAGCGTGGAGGGGTTCAACCTGGCCATCGGCTTCTCCCCCGATACAGCTATCGAAGAGTGCCTGCAGCCCTACTTAAACTACGAAAACGGCCAATTCGTTAAGGGGGAAGCGCTCTCCTGGGAAGAGGAATTCGACTTCCCCCAGCCGGTGGGCAGGCGGAAAGTGTATGCGGTGTCCCACGAAGAGGTCGGCACCATCCCCCGCTACCTGGGCAAGCCGATCAAGAACTGCAACTTCGGCTACGCCCTGCCCGAAGATTTTGTCCGCGTGCTCAAGGTGCTGAGGCTGATCGGTCTGGACTCCACTGAGCCCATCGAAGTAAAAGGGGTAAAAGCTGCGCCGCGGGACGTGGTGACCGCACTGCTGCCCGATCCCCTGGAGCTGGGCGGCAAGATGAAGGGCTACCTGTGTGTGGGCACCCTGGTGCGGGGCACCAAGGACGGCAAGAAAGTGGCCAAGTTCATGTATTCTCTGGAAACCCACGAAGACGCCTACGCAAAGTGCCAGGCCGGCGGGGTCTCCTTCCAAACCGGGGTGCCCGCCGCCCTGACCGCCGACCTGTTCGCCGAGGGGCTGATCGCCCGGCGGGGCGCCTTCCCGGCCGAGGTGATCGACCCGAAACCGTTCGTCGAGCGGCTGCCGGAATACGGCTTGAATATCGGGATCGAAGAACGGTGATGATAGAGAGGTGAGAAGTTAGAACGACCCCCCCTATGGCTCCAATCTTTAGCTGAGGCTCTGTTCCATTCTTGTGTTGGTTTACTAAAATAGGCTATAATACCATTTTTAACTTGTACTTATCTTTTACCTGTTATATGATTGGTGTTAAGTTAACCAATCCATGTTAGCAGGTAGAAAATGCAAACCTACGAAATCATAGAAGCAGGGCCGGGGCTCATAATCAGATCTCCAGCAGGACAGCCTTGTCTTTACTGTGCTCCAAGAGGCTTTGCCCATAGCCGTCAAATTGCGAAAGAAAAGCATGATTTTGAATTTTTGATCCGATACCGGGCGTTTTCTTGTGATTTTGAATGATCACGTCTTTAATGTTCCCGGCGGAGTTGATCAGAATTAGCTTCAACCATATCCCCGTTAAAGCCTTTACCTTCGGCGGGCAGCACCAGTCCGATTACTCGATCGCTTTTCATTCCCCGCATTTACCCTACTAAAAGGTCTCCAGGGATGGGGGACGGCACTGATGCAACGGGTTGTCATCGCGCCGCTTGCCCACCGGCAAGCGGACAGCGCGCTTCCATGGGTCCCGGGTATGGCAAATCAAGCATCCTCCGGGCAAGCTTTTGATCCCCTTTTCGCAAAGGCCAGGGCTTTCTGCTATCCTTCCACAAATCTGCGGAAAATTTTTTACACGGCGGAAAAAATGTTGACAGGATCCAAATGATCCAGTACATTTAAAATTACCTACTAATCCTATTATATTTATATGCTGTATACTGGTATGTGAATCTGCAAGGGGGAACGACCCGTGCCAGAACGAAGAGAGCTTCGGAACTGCCGGCTGGAGACCTTGGTCATTCACGGCGGATGGAGGCCGGACCCGGCCACCGGCTCTCCCCTCCCACCAGTCGCCCAGACCGGTTCTTTTGCCTACGAAAGCGCCGATGAGCTGGAAAGTGTTTTTGCCGGACGCGCGCCAGGCTACGTCTACAGCCGGATTGCCAACCCCACGGTGAGCGCGCTGGAAAGCCGCATCACAGCCCTGGAGGGAGGCGCCGGCGCCCTGGCCGCCGCCTCGGGCATGAATGTCATCAGCACCCTGGCGATAACTCTCTGCGGCGCCGGCGGTCAGATCGTTTCGAGCCGGGCCATTTTTGGCGGCACCTATTCCCTCTTTGCCAGGACGCTGGCCCACCTGGGGATGGAAACGGTTTTCGTCGATGCCCGCGACCCCGCCGCCGTGGCCGCCGCCATCGGGGAGCGGTGCCGGATGGTGTTCGTCGAGACCATAAGCAATCCGGCTATGGAGGTGCCCGACCTGTCCGCCCTGGCCACGGTAGCCAGGACGGCCGGCGTACCCCTGGTGGTGGACAGCACCGTGACCACGCCGTACCTCATCCGACCGGGGGAGCTCGGGGCCGCCCTGGCCGTCCATTCCACCAGCAAGTTTATCAACGGGCACGGCACCGCCATCGGTGGCATCCTTGTAGACTGCGGCAATTTCGACTGGGGAGCCGGCCGCCACCCGCATCTGGAAGAATTCACGCGGCGGGCCGGGCAGCAAGGCCTGCTGGCGGCCCTGCGGCAACGCTACTGGCGCGACCTGGGAGGCTGCCAGGCTCCTCTAAACGCCTTTTTGCAGGGTGCGGGCCTGGACACACTGGCGGTGCGCATGGAAAGACACTGCGCCAATGCGGCTGCCCTAGCCTTGTTCTTGAACGGGCACCCGGCGGTGCGGCGGGTTTACTACCCGGGGCTGCCGGACAGCCCTTATCACGACGCCGCTGCCCGGCAATTCGGCGGAAAATTCGGGTCCATCCTCTCCTTTGAGCTGGCCGGCCCGGAGCAGTGCTTCCGCCTGATTAACGCCCTCCGGCTGGCGCTAAACCTTGCCAACCTGGGGGAGGCGCGAACCCTGGTGATCCACCCGGCTTCCACCATCTGCCGCGATTTTTCGGAAGCGGAGAAAGAGGCCATAGGAGCCAACCCGCGCCTGGTCCGGGTCTGCACGGGGCTGGAACACCCGGACGACATCCTCGAAGACTTTGCACAGGCGCTGCGGCGGATCTGAAAGGCACCGTAAACAATACCTTGCTCAAGGTCACAAGGGACTGTCTGCTCCTTGTCCTACAAAATTGCAGTGATTTAGATTAAATGCCGGGCGAAGAAGAAGGCGACCAGGCCGGCGAGCTCTTCTTCGAAGCCCATCCAGAAATGATCGGCCCCGGCGATGACTTCAACCAGGCCGGCGCCGCCGGCTGTGATCCTCTCTTTCGCCGCCAGTACTTCCGAGGCGGGAGTCATGGTGTCTCTTCCGCCGCAGACAACCAACCGGGGTTTGGCGCTGTTGAGAGCGGGGATTTCGACGGGAGAAACAGCGGCGACCGCTTTAACCGTCTCCTCCCGCATTCCCGCCGCCAGGGCTACCGCGCCGCCGAATGAGTATCCCATTAGGCCCAACCGGGAGCGGTCGACACCCTCCCGGCCCGCCAAAAAGGAAACCGCGGCAAGGGCGTCGTCCCTCTCGCCTCTGCCTTCGTCATGAGGGCCTTCGCTTCGCCCCACGCCGCGAAAGTTAAAACGCAAGGCAGCAAAACCCTTTTCGACCAAAGCGCGGCTTACGGTATAGATGACATTGTTGTTCATGCTCCCCCCGTAGAGCGGGTGAGGGTGGCAGAGAACTACACCGGGGTCCGCACCGGTGTGGGAGGGCATCGCCAGGCGTCCCTCCAGGATTAAATTACCACTGTTGAAAAATACCTTTTCCTGCTGCATTTGTCTCCCCCTACCCGGAAAATGCACTCTACCCCAATCACCCCCACACCCCAGCCCTCCCAAATTAGGTCAGGGGACGGACCTATAAGCGTAGGCCCCTCCCCCTTAAAGGGGGAGGGAGTTTTTGGGTGCAAACCTGTACGACTTCTCTTATAACACAGCTATTCTCCTTAGTTCCCTCTCCCCTGGGGAGAGGGTCAGGGTGAGGGGGATTCGGTATTTCGCGGTAGGGACACCCGGCGAAGAGATCAAGGTCAGGCGGTTATAAAGAATCAGCAGGTTGATCAAGACCGCCGGGTTCGCCAGCACCAAATCGCTCGAAGATTTCGACTGGTCACCGGTTACGCTGCCGAACTATGTAATTTTATCTTGCCAAACACATGCTTCGACCGGGTGGTCACGTGTTTGTTGCCTTTTAATAAGGCTCAAGATAAATCCAATTACTTCGCATCTTCTGGTATCCCGATTGCGTTATACTGGCTGCAATCGTGCGACGGCTTTCAGCAGAACGCCCAGACGTGCCAGCCAATCCAGCGCCGTTGCCCCTCATTGTTCGACGGCCAGATCCTTTCTCCACAATAGACATTAAACCCACTGTGATACCAGCCCATCATATTCTCTATGATGAGGTCAGTTAGTGGCTCTCCTGCTTCAGTCCACCAACTTTACACCATCATAATGGACACAACTGTTTAAGATCGAGCGTCCAGTTTAAAGGGCAGCCTATTAATGAGTATAATAATATAAGTCCCTTTTATTATAAAATGCTATTTTCCCCATATTGAATATTTACAATATAATTGTGAAGTAAGCTATTATTAATGAAGTACTGCGTACTGCTCGATTCATATCAATCAAAAGGGGAGAGCTATATTTATGGGAGAAACCGGCGTTAAAAATTATTTTGTTACGACTATCCAGGGAATTTTTACAAACACTTTTAAGAAACCTTGGCCCCTGGGAGCCGGCCTTGCTGCCATGGCTGTTGCGAATCTTTATATGTTTACCTATGCAAGGGCTTTAGGGGTCTTTCCGCAGATTGCCAATTGGGGAAGCAGTTTTTATAATCTTTTGGGCATAGCAACAGAGGGTCCTTTTTATCCCGTCACTCCGTTTCATTTGGATGTTCACACGATGCTTAATCTTGGCATCATTCTTGGTGCTGCCGCTACAGCCTTAGCTGCAAGAGAATTTAAATTTAGAAAGGAAAACCCCCTGGGTTATCTAATGGGCCTTCTTGGTGGTATATTGATGGGTTTTGGCACAGTTCTAATCCCTCCCTGCAATGTAGGCGGTTTCTGGGTTGCTACTATGGCTTTTTCATTAAGCGGAATGCTCGCTGCGGTGGGACTGTTGCTGGGAGCTTATGTGGGAGGAAAAATACTTCGTTGGCCCATGGAACGTGCTTTGCAACAGATTGATTTTTCCCGGGCCGTCGCTTCCGGCAGTGCCATGAGGGACAAAAAGCCGCCTTCCGCCCAGCCCGTCTACGGAGCAATAGTATTTCTTATCATCATTGCCCTGGCCTTGCTCTATAAATTTTTCAATAGGCCTGCCTTCAGCGTCCTGTTAATTTTCGGCACCGCTTTCGGCATGATCATACAGCGGTCCCGTATATGTTTTGCTGCTGCATTCCGGGAGATCCTCATCAGCAAAGACGGCACGGTTATGAAAATGGTTTTACTCAGTATCGCTTTTAGCGCCATTGGATTCGCCATCTTAAAGGGGCAGGGGCATATGCCGATGCATATGGTCTGGCCAGCCGGCTGGCATACTATGGCAGGCGGTTTTATATTTGGCATCGGCATGGTTATCGCCGGAGGGTGCGGGGTAGGCATACTCGTCCGCGGCGGTGAGGGGTATCTCCGTTCCTGGGTGGCCATACTGGGGGGCATGCTGGCGGCAGGAGCCTGGGTAAATATTTATGGCCACAAGGTCGGAGAAGGATGGCTTTACGGAAAGCCGGTCTTCCTGCCTCAATATGCTGGATTGGGCTGGGGCGGAGCCTTTGCGGTCGTCTTTGCCTTTTTAGCTGTTTTTTATCTGTTTATCCTCTGGGTTGAAAGCAAAAAAATCTCTATCTTTTTACCTTCTGAGGTAATCCTGAATAAGAGTAAAGGAGAAGCAAAATGAGTGAAATAAAGCTGACAAAATCCTGTGAGGGATATTACCAGGCAGATATGAGGGGATGGATGTGCCCTTATCCTAAATATGCCGTAGAAATGATATTGAAAAAATTGCCTGCTCAAAGCACTCTAGATTTTTTGGTCGACTGTCCTGCGGCCACTGTTGATGTTCCCAAGGTCGCCAGGTATAATGGTTTTAAGGTTCTTGAAATAACTTCACTTAACGATGGGGAATGGATGATAAAAATAAGCAGATAGTAGTTGTCAAGGGGACGGGGTTGTTGGGGTGTAGTTTCTTTTCGTGATCCAGTAAATGGTATATGCTTAAGGGACTGGACAAACTAGCCCTGGTAAAATACAATGTGATCAGAACTATATTTTA